>NZ_JBVJIJ010000014.1:274591-315302 GCF_055586325.1 Dactylosporangium sp. NPDC051087
GCGTGGACGGGCCGCGCCGGGGCCGCAGCGAGGCCGGGGCGGGTCAGCCCTGGTAGACCTCGAGGGACGAGACCTGGCCGGCGGGCTGGACCGAGTTGGACGAGATGAGGATGCGGACGTAGCGGTGCTGGCCGGTGGCGACGCCCAAAGTGGCGCGTTGGCCGTTGGCGGTGTCGAAGCGGCACGAGGCGCCCGCGATCGTGGAGAAGGTGGAGCCGTCGAGGCTGCCGAGGACCGTCACGGTCTGGGTGCGGGCGGGCCAGGCGGACGACGGGGGCAGGCGCAGGACGATGCGGCGGACGGGGACGGCGGCGCCGAGGTCGACCTGGACCCACTGGGGCAGGGCGTTGTTGCGGCTCTCCCAATAGGTCATGGGGTCGCCGTCGGTGGCCAGTCCGGAGCCATACGACGCGGTGTGGGTGCTCTCCGAGGTCGGGCGGCCCTGTGCGAGGTCGGTCGTGGTGTTGAACGGGACCGGGGTCAGGCTCGGTGCCGTCGTGGGGGAGCCGGGGGTGGTGGGTGCCTGCGACGCGGCGGCCGGGCTGCTCGGGCGGGCGGACGAGGAGGCCGACGGCTTCGGGGTGGTGCCGGCGCTCGGCGACGCGGACGCCGGTGGGGTGCCGGGGACGCCGGCGGGCGCCGCCGCGGTCTGCGGTGAGGAGCCGGCGAGGTCTGTGTCGCCGCCGCGTGGCCAGAAGGCGACCGCGCCGGCGACGGTGAGCAGCAGCACGACGACGGCCGCGGCGGCCAGCAGGGCGATCCCGTTGCGGGTGCGGCGGGCGGTGGCGGGCGGGTCGGCCGGCGCGGGCAGGGGTGGCATGGGCAGCAGGTCGGAGCGCTGGAACTCGCGTGCCTGGCCGCTGGTCGTGCCGCTGCCGGGGTGCCGCTCGGCGAGCTCCCGCTCGGCGGCCTCGCCCCACGCGGACGACTTGCCGTGCACGACCAGGTCGACGGCGGCGGGGATGTCGGTCAGCAGGGCGGTGAACATCGCCGACAGCGGCGGCCACACCAGGTCGTCGATCGCCTCGTCGGTGCTGCCGACGGCGACCCGATAGACCCCCTGGCGGTCGCCGGGCCCGAATGCCGGGCCCCTGACGTCTGCGGGGGCGTCGGCGGGGGCGGCGACCGGAGGAAGGAGGGGTGCCGCCGGCGTCGAGCGGGCGTCGTCGCCGGGCTCGGGCAGGGACGCGCGGCCCTTCGCCGGTGGCGGGGGCGGGCCGGGGAACGCGTGGATGCCGCTGCCGCTCAGCCGCACCTGCCAGCCCATGTCCATCGCATAGGTGGCGGAGGAGAGCGGCCGCAGCGACGCGTGCGGCGGGGACGACGCGACGATCTCCTCGGCGCCGTCGGGGGTGAGGCGCAGCAGCCACGCCGGCTCGGCCCACACGGGGCGCCGGTGCGCATCGAGGGCGAACACCGTGATCGGGCCGGCAGGGGTGTGCAGCGGCACCCCGTTGACCAGGTGGACGGGCTCGCCGAGCCGGGCGGCGGCCTCGGTGGCGACGGCCCGGCCGGCGCCCTGCCCGGCGCCGAGCGGCACCAGGTCGGCGACCCGCCGCACCTTGGTCGGCAGGGCGGCCATCGCGGCGGCGAGCTGCTCGCCGGTCAGCCCGGGGTCGACCAGCAGCCGGGGGCGGGACGGGTCGACGGCGACGGCGAACTCGACCCCGTCATAGGCGGCCGCGGCGCCGATCGGCCCGGGGGACAACAGCCACCCGGCGGGCACCGGCTGGGCGATGACGGCCGCCGGCCACGGCAGCGACGGCGGCACGAGGTCCTGCCAGTCGGGGGCGGGCCAGCGCGGGCCGAGCAACGAGGGGGACGGTCCGCGCCGCCACCAGCCGCCCTCGGTGGTGACCAGGGTGCCGCCCGGCGTCTGGACGACCGGCCCGTCAGGAGCGACGACAGGCCGCCCGAGGTGCGCGGCGAGGTCGGCCCCGAGCGGCCCGGCCGCCAGCACCACGACCTCGACCCCGTCAGGCACGAACGGCGCCAGGTCCGCGGCCGTCACCGACGCGTCGGGGGCGACCAGCACCGCCAGCCATCCGTCGGGGATCACCGGGAAGCCGGGCACGTCGCCGGCGAGCACGCACCGGTCCACCCTGCGGATGAACCCCATGCTCGCCGACGTCATGCCCAACAACCTACCGCCCGGGTATGACGAAACCGCTACCGCACGTAGATCACCGGGGGCGGCGGCGTCGACATGCCGCTGCCGATGAAGTACGACGGGTGCGGCGGCTGGTTGTACGCGGTGTTCTGCCAGGCGATCGCGCACCGGTACTGCGGGTCGTGCATCAGCGTGAACAGCCGCGTCGACGTCGGGTCGGGCGTGCTGTAGATCCGCAGCGCGGTGTTGTCCGACGTCGGCCAGATGATCTCCTCGCGCCAGTCGCCGAGGATGTCGCCGGACAGCGACGGGGTCGACTTCGTGCCGTTGTTCGAGTGCACCCCGGACGCGGTCAGCAGCCGGGTGTCGCCCGACGTGCCGTATTTGTCCACGTGCGTGCCGTCGAGCAGCTCCCGCGTCGTGTCGCCGTCCCACCACGCGAGGAAGTTCGTCGAGCTGGGCTTGCGTGTCGAGACGACCGTGCCGCGGGGGTTGCGGACGCCGTCGGCGGCCGACGACCACGACTCGGCGCCGGCGCTGCCGGCCCAGATGTCGCCGGAGACGCCGCGGCCGTTGTCGCCGTTGGCCGGGGTGGACCACAGGATCTGCCCGGTGCGCGCGTCGGCCATCCACGACGAGGGCTTGCTGCCGTCCTCGTCGACCTTGAACTCCTCCAGGCCGGGGCGCGAGGGGTCGAGGTCGCCGACGTGCATCGCGTCACCGTGGCCGTTGCCCGTGTTCCACAGCCGGGCGCCGTTGTCGTCGACGGCCATCGACCCGTACACCACCTCGTCGCGGCCGTCGAGGTCGACGTCGGCGACGGAGAGCTGGTGGTTGCCCTGCCCGGCGTAGGCGCTGTTGCCGGAGCTGTTGCTGTCGAACGTCCACCGCCGGGTCAGCGCGCCGTTGCGGAAGTCCCACGCGACGATGACCGACCGGGTGTAGTAGCCGCGGGCCATGACCAGGCTGGGCCGCTGGCCGTCGAGGTAGGCGGTGCCGGCCAGGAACCGGTCGACGCGGTTGCCGTAGCTGTCCCCCCAGGACGACACGGTGCCGCGCGGCGGGACGTAGTCCACTGTGGACATCGCGGCGCCGGTGAGGCCGTTGAACATGGTGAGGTACTCCGGGCCGCTGAGCACGTAACCGGAGCTGTTGCGGTAGTCGGCGGACGCGTTGCCGATGACCCGCCCGGTGCCGTCGGTCGTGGCGTCGGCGGTCTTCATCGCCACCTCGGCCCGTCCGTCGCCGTCGTAGTCGTACACCTGGAACTGCGTGTAATGCGCGCCGGCCCGGATGTTGCGTCCGAGGTTGATCCGCCACAGCCGCGTCCCGTCGAGCCGGTAGGCGTCCACGTACACCACGCCGGTGACCCCGGACTGCGAGTTGTCCTTCGCGTCGGCGGGGTCCCATTTCAGGACGATCTCGTAGTCGCCGTCGCCGTCCAGGTCGCCGACGGAGGCGTCGTTGGCGGTGTAGCCGGAGCCGGGCGAGGAGATCGGCACGTCGAGGTAGCCGTTCGCGAAGCGCAGCGACGCACCCGAGGCGGCCTGCTCGACGCCGCCGACGACGGCCCGCACGGTGTAGGTCGCGTCGGCCGCGGCGCCGGCGTCGAGATAGTTCGTGCCGGCGATGACCGTCGAGATGCGGGTGCCGCCGCGGTACAGGTTGAAGCCGGTCGCGAGCGGCTCGGTGCCGAGCAGCCGCCACGAGACGAGATTGCCGCTGCCGGAGCGCACGGAGATCAGGCCGCGGTCCAGATCCTCCATCTGCTTGCCCGAGCCGGCGGGCGGAGGGCTCGTGGAGGTCGACGGCGACGGCGATGCCGACGGTGACGAGGCGGCACCGGTGCACGTCACGCCGTTGAGCGCGAAGGACGTGGGCACGGGGTTGGTGCTGGTGAAGGATCCGTTGAACCCGAACGACACGGTCGCGCCGGTGGCGATCGCCGCGTTGTAGCCGGCGTCCGCCGCGCGGGTCTGGCCGCCGCTGGTGGTGACGGTCGCGTTCCACGCCTGCGTGACCGCCTGCCCGGCGGGGAACGTCCACGCGAGGGTCCAGCCGTTGACGGGGTCGCCGAGGTTGGTGATGTCGACGTTCGCGCCGAAGCCGCCCTGCCAGGTGTTGGTCACGGTGTACGTGACGCGGCAGCCGGACGCCGCCGCCGACGCGACCGTCACGCCGACCGCGGCGACGGCGACGACCGCCGCACCGACCGCGGCGGTGGCGACGACCCGCCGCCGAAGATGGATGAACCGCACGATCCGCTCCTCGCTGTACAAGACGCGAAAGCGGCCGGGCAACTGCCCGACCCGGGACGGCGAGACCGTAGTCCCGGTCCCCGGGTCGGGCAATGCATCATCGAGCGTCAATGCTCACCGTCGGGCGCGGGAGCCGAAACTTTCAGGAAAGCCGGAAGGACTGCGCCGCCGTGCCGTTGCACGTGTACTGCACCAGCTGCACGCTGTTGGCGGTCGACGCGGCCGGGACGTCCAGGCACTTGCCCGACAGCCGGCTGACGAAGTGGTAGTACCCGCCGCCCTCGGACACCGGCTGCCACTGCTGGTTGGTGCCGCCGCCGTACGTCCAGGTCTGGATCGGCGCGTTGTCGGCGCTCGACACGTTGGTGACGTCGAGTGCCTGCGCGCTGTTGCCGCGGTTGTTGATGCGCACGAAGCCACCGCTGGTCGGCTGGAACTGGTACTGCTGCGCGGTGGAGGCGTTGCACGTGTACTGCTGGATCGCCGTGCCGTTGGTGGTGCCGGCCGCGCGCGCGTCGAGGCACTTGGCCGAGTTCTTGTTGACGACGCTGTACCACGCGGTCGGCGAGATCGGCCCGGTGCTGGTCGAGGTGGACGGCGTGGGCGACGGCGGCGTGGTCGAGGCGCCCGCCAGCCACAGGATGCCGTCGATCAGCCACCGGTTCTGGTCGGCGGACTCGAACGTCGAGGACGTCCGGGTGTTGGTCGAGTAGTTCATGCCGTTGTGGCCGAAGTTGGCGTACAGCATCTTGTAGTTACGGTTCGTCCACAGGATCGGGTAGTAGCCGCTGTACCACGACTGGTTGGGGTCGGTGCCGACCGGGAAGCTGCTCGGGTCGACCGAGGCGAGGATGTCGATGTTCGGGTTCTGCCGCAGGTCGTTGCTCCACGAGTACCACTCGCTGACCGCCGACCGGAACGTCGCCGGCAGCCGCAGGGTGGACGGGTGCGCGCGGTCCTCGACCTTGAGCGTCACGCGGGTCGGGCCCCACGTGTTGGTGCGGAACGCGCCCGAGCCGAGGAACGTGTTGTAGTACCAGCTCCACGAGTTCGGGTCGGTGGTGAACGCGCTGACGTGGAAGCCCATCCACGCCCCGCCGTTCTGCATGTACTGCTGGAACGCGGCCCGCTGCCCGGCCGGCGGCGCATCGTCGAGGAACATGATGACCTTGTACTGGGCGAGGCTGCCGGTGTTGAGCCGGCTCCAGTCGGTGGTCGACTCCCAGGTGAAGCCGTTCTGGGCGGCCTGCGCCGGGAACCAGTCCCGGGCCTCCTTGTCGAAGTCGATGTGCGCCGCGTCCCAGGTGCCGTTGTAGAAGGCGAGCACCTTGAACGGGGCGGCGGCGGCCAGGGTGGGCCTGATGACCAGGCTCACCCCCAGCACGGTCACCAGGGCGAGCGCGGCGAGCACGAGGCGTCGCGCGCTCGAGGGGAGTTTCTCGAGCACGGGTGGTCCTTCGGTAGGCGGGAGGGGACGGGCGGATCCGCTCCACTCGCATCATCAGCCATCGATGACGCCACCACAAGGTAAACAGTCCTAATAGTTAAAGTAAGTCTCCAATTAAGTCGTCGTCGCAGGTGGCGCCAGGGTGTGGCAGCTCCGTGATGACGCGGATCGCGCGGAGCTAGGCCGCCGCCTGCGGGTGCCGCGCGGCGACCTCCTCGGCGGCGTCGGCGAACCGCTCCGCGGCCCGGACGGGGTCGACGCCGGCCGCCACCGCGCGGGCCCGGTCGCGCAGCCCCAACGCCGTGTCGACGGCCGCGGCGAGCCGGTCGGCGGTGAGCCGCTTCGCGGGCAGGACCACACCGGTGCCGGCCTGCCGCACCCGCCGCGCCACCTCCGGCTGGTCGCGCCCCCACGGGACGGCGACGACCGGTACACCCGCGGCGACGGCCTTCGTGACGATCCCCATGCCGGCCGGGCACACCACCGCGGCGGCGCGCCGCAGTACGGGGCCGTGCGGGACGAACCGCTCGACCCGTACGTTGGCCGCGGCCGGCAGTGTTCGGGAGGTGTACGCGTCGGCGAGCGTCACCAGCACGCGGACCGGCTTGTCCCGCAACGCCTCGACGGCCTTGACGGCGAGGTCCTCGTCGCCCAGGTAGTGGGTGGAGCAGGTCACCAGGACCCACGGGTCGCCCGGCTCCAGCAGCCAGTCCGGGGCCTGGGCGGGCGGGTCCCACACCTGCCCGCCCACCATGCGCACGTGCGCGGGCAGGTCGGTGCGCGGGTACTCCAGGGGTTCGCCGGTGAGCACGATGAGCCGGTCGGGGAGCCGGTAGTACTCCAGCGGGCTGCGCAGCGCGGGGAGTCCCGCGGCGGCGCGCAGCGCGTTGAGGCCCGGCAGCATGTCCCGGCCGAACACCCGCTCGACGACCTTCCACAGGACCGCGTCCCGGACCGCGCCGAGCGGCCCGCGCTTCGGTGCGAGGCCGATGCCGTACGGCGGGATCCCCTTGCCCTTCATGGCGAGGATCGACGGCACGGTGACCGCCCAGGGCAGCCCGGTGGCCTGCGCGGCGGTCGCGGCGCCGTAGGTGTTGGTGTCGACCAGCAGCGCGGTCGGCTCGACCTCGGCGACCGCCCGGCGCAGGTCCTCGACCTCCCAGGCGCCGCGGGCGAACAGGTCGGCCATGCCGTCGACGCCGCCCGGACCGCCGGGCCGGCGGACCGACGCGGTGATCCGCTCGTCGACGGGCTCGGCGTCCAGGCCCTCGGCGCGCAGCCGCTCGACGAGGTCCGGCGCGGTCCGCACGTGGACGGTGTGGCCGCGTTCCCGGAGGCGTAGCAGCCCCGGCACGAGCGGGAAGACGTGCCCGGCGGCGGGCGGGGTGTAGACCAGGTATCGGTTCATGACGAGTGTCCTTGATCGGATGGGATGACGGATCGGATGAGCAGCGCGACGGTCGCCTCGGCGGCGTCGACGCTGAGGCCTTCGTGCTTGGTGAGGACCAGCCACAGCTCGACGCCGGTGACGCCGGCGAGCCGGCCGGACGTGAGGGGATCGAGGCCCGGGAACGCGGCGGCGAGCCAGGCCCGGTGCGCGGCCCGGCCGCCTTCGGCGTTGGCCTTCAGCGCCGGCGAGCTGTCCTCCTGGGCGAGGTTGCGTTCCAGCAGCGTCGCCCACCGGCTGTAGTGCCGCCGGAACGCGGCGGCGACCAGGTCCGGGTCCGGCCCCGGCGGTGCTCCGAGGTCGGCCGCGACCTGCGGGGCGACCCAGGCGCCGACCGCTTCGACCAGGCCGTCCTTGGTGCCGACCCGCCGGATCACGGTCTGCAGGCCGACCCCGGCCCGCTCGGCGACCGCGGCGAGCGTCACCTGCTCGAACGGCCGCTCCACGAACAGTTCGAGGGCCGCGGTCAGGATCCGCCCGGTGTTGCCGGAGGCGGAATCGGCGCGGGCGCGCTGCCGGTACGGGCGGGCTGACGTATTCACGGTAAGGACGTTACCGTGAATTCTGCGGCAGCGGGCGTCGGCTACCCGACCCGGCGTGGGTTCGCGACCGCCCAGGCCGCCAGGGCCGACAGCGGCTCCAGGAGGCTCACGCCGAGCGGGGTCAGCCGGTACTCGACGCTCGGCGGCAGCGTCGGGAACACCTCCCGCTCCACGAGGCCCTCGGCCTCCAGGGTGCGCAGCGTCCGGGTGAGCATCCGCTGGCTGATGCCTTCCACCGCGCGGTGCAGCTCGTTGAAGCGGTACGGCCGCCGCCCGAGCAACGACAGCAGCAGCAGCGTCCACTTGTCGCTCAACAGTCGCAGCACCCCGGTGACCGGGCACTGCTCGTACTCACCGGCCGGCACCGGCACCGGCAGCACGTGATCCCGCAGCGAGGCGGGCACACCGGTGTGCGCAGTGGACATCAGAATGCCTTCTTTCGCCGCTCCCGGCCGCCGCCAGAGGATGAGCACGTCGGAAGGTCAACGGTAACGGGGGACGGCATGGGCGTGGTCGTGGTCAGCGGCGGCACGAACGGGATGGGGCGCGCGTTCGCCCTCGGGCGCGCCGGGCGCGGTGACCGGGTCGTCGTCGTGGGACGCGACCGCGAACGGGGCGAGGCCCTGGCCGGCCGGGGGATCACGTTCCTGCCCGCCGACCTGAGCAGTGTCGCGGAGAACCGGCGGGTCGTCGAGACTGTGCTGGCCCGGCACCCGGTCGTCGACGGCCTCGCGCTGTTCGCCAACGCGCTCTCGCCCCGCCGGCAGGTGACCGCCGACGGGCTCGAGCGCACCTTCGCGCTGTATTACCTCAGCCGGTACCTGCTGAGCTTCGGCCTCCGGCCGGCGTTGGAGCGGGCGGCCGCCCCGGTGATCGTCAACGTGGCAGGTGTCGGCGTCACCAAGGGGGCCGTCCGCTGGCAGGACCCGCAGCTGTCGTCGGGATATTCGATGGTGCGGGCGCAGCTGCAGGCCGGCCGGGCGAACGACCTCCTCGGCGCCGGCTTCGCGCGGCGGTCCGGCAGCCGCGCCCGGTACGTGCTGTACCACCCCGGGTTCACCAGGAGCGGCGACCGTCGCGGGCTGCCGCCGGTGGTGCGCGGGCTGCTCGCGGTCGCCTCGCTGTCGGCGCGGCCGGTGGCCGGGGCCGTCGCGCCGATCCACGGGTTCCTCGACGAGCCGCCGGTGGAGGCGCTGACCGCCGTCGACCGCGGCAGGCGCCTCCCACCGGACTTCCCGACCCTCGATCCGGGCGCCGCCGCGCGGCTGATGGAGCTCACCGGCCGGCTGCTCGGCGAAGGCGATCAGGCCGCGTAGTCCACCAGGTCGCCGCTGTTGAGGACCGAGCGCAGCCGGGACAGGTCGATGCCCTTGTCCTGCAGGCGCTTCACGACGTCGGTGGCGCTGCTGCCGCGCAGGGAGTCGCTGTCGGTCTCCAGCAGGGAGCTGAGCTGTTGCAGCTTCGACTCGTCGGACAGTCCGGCCGCGCCGCCGCGGGGACCGCCGGGCGGCGGGCCCGACGGCCGGCCCTTCTGCGTCGCGATCTGCTCGGCGACGGCGTCGTCGTCCTCGGGCTTCTCGACCGAGGCCGAGACCGAGGTGGCGGCGGACGCCGGCTTGCCGGCCTTGATCGCGGCGATCAGGTCCTCGTGCGAGACGCCCTGCTCCTCGGCCACCTCGGTGAGGCTCTGGCCACCGTCCAGCTTGCTCCTGAGCTCGTCGGCGGACAGGCCGAGAGTCTTGGAGACCGCCGACATCGGGTCCCCGTCGCGCTTCGGCGGCGGGGGGCGCAGGCCGGCCTGCTGGGTGGCGAACGAGCCGGAGATGCCGGAGATGCCGCTGATCGAGGTCACGTGTGCTCCATCCGTGGTGCCGTACTGCCGGACCGCCGATCGGCCCGGCGGGGTCAACGTCGACCACCCACCCGACGCCGGTGAGGGTTTGCCAGGGTTTTGCCAGGCTTCACAGCAGCCTGGCAGGTGGCGGGCGGTGCGGGCGACGTCCGATCGGGTGGCCGGAGCCGCCGGCGGCTGTCCAACGGTGTCCAACGGACAGGGCCATATCGCATCGCCTGGCGTAAATTCCGTCGCATCGCGGACAACGGTGGCAAAACGATGCCTCACATACGACACAGTCAATAATTCTTTCGGCTCGGACTGTGATCATTGGCGCCTGGAAGGTAGATTTCCACCGCGTGCGAGGATGCGATCATCCATAAAACTGATCAATGCCGTCCACGTGTTTGTGCTGCTCAACGGCTCTACCGGCGCAGGCACCCTGTGGCGGGAATGCCGACACCTGCCATGGGCGAAGATCCGCCCGTCGAGTGAATAGGACCGGCCAATGAAGATCGGTGTGACCGGAGGAAACGGGTTCATCGGGCGCTACGTCTGCGAGGAGATCGAGGCGCGAGGGCACGAGGCGCTGGTTTTTGATCACCACGCGCACGCTCGGCGCGGGAAGGCGCCAGAGCGTGAGGTCATGCTCGGCGACATCCGCGACGCGACCGCCATGGTCGAGCTCGCCGCCCACTGCGACGGCATCATCCACCTCGCCGCGGTGCTGGGCACCCAGGAGACGATCCTCAACCCGCGCCCGGCCGCCGAGACGAACCTCGTCGGCGGGCTCAACTTCCTCGAGGCGGTCACGCAGTACCAGCTGCCGGGCGTCTACATCGGGGTCGGCAACCACTGGATGAACAACAGCTACTCCATCTCCAAGACCGCCGTCGAACGCTTCGTCTCCATGTTCAACGCCGATCGTGGCAGCCGGGTCAACATCGTGCGCGCCGTCAACGCCTACGGCCCGCGCCAGCTCGCCGCCGCGCCCTTCGGCCCCGGCAAGGTCCGCAAGATCACCCCCGCGGTGGTCTGCCGCGCGCTGTGCGGGATGCCCGTCGAGCTCTACGGCGGCGGCCACCAGGTCTCCGACATGGTGTGGGTCGGCGACGTCGCCAGGGCGCTCGTCTCCGCGTTCGAGGCCGCCGAGGCCGGCACCGTCCTTCCGCACGTGGTGGAGTGCGGCCCGGCCGCGTCGACCACGATCCGGCACGTCGCCGAGATCGTCATCGATCAGTGCGAGGCCAAGGGCTACCCGCGGGTGGAGATCGTCGACCTGCCGATGCGCCCCGGCGAGCAGCCCGGCGCCGTCGTCAGCGCCGACGCCGAGACCCTGCGCGCCGTCGGGATCGACCCCGGCTCGCTGGTGTCCCTGGAGGCCGGGCTGGAGCGCACCGTCGACTGGTTCATCGCCAGCCAGGGCGAGCACTGGACCGCGCCCGAGCCGCTCGCGCTCGCCGGCCGCTGAGACCCAGCCGTCCCATGCAACCGTTCGGCCTCACCGCCGTCGTGCCCTGCTACGACGAGGCGGACAGCGTCGCGCAGACCCACGCCGAGATCGTGGCCGCGCTCGGCGGCTACGACCTGGAGATCCTCTTCGTCGACGACGGCAGCGGCGACGGCACCCTGGAGGAGATCCAGCGCCTCGCCGCCGCCGATGCCCGCGTGCAGTACCTGTCGTTCAGCCGCAACTTCGGCTTCGAGGCGGCGTTCTCGGCCGGCTACAAGTACGCGCGCAAGCCCTGGCTCGTGCACCTCGACGCCGACCTGCAGTTCCCGCCGGGCGAGGTACACCACCTGGTCGAACGCGCGCGGGAGGGCTTCGACGCCGTGTTCGGGGTGCGCCGCTCCCGGCACGACCCGTGGCACCGCCGGTGGGGTGCGGCCTGCTACCACTGGCTCGGCCGGCGGCTGCGCATCCGCATCCCGCCCGGCGCGACCACGTTCCGGGTGCTGCGCACCGAGCTCGCCCGGCGGGTCGTCGACCTGCGCCTCGGCACGCCGTACTTCCTGGCGACCGTGCCGCTGCTCACGTCGAGGATCGCCACCGTGCCCGTGGAGCACCGGGCCCGCACCCGCGGCACGTCGAAGTTCCGGCTCGGCCGGCTCATCGGGCACGCGCTGGAGCTCTACGTCGCGTTCTCCCGCCGCGCCGTGCACCTGGTCGCGATCGTGCTCCTGCTCGCCGCGCTCGTGAGCGCCGCCCTGGCGGTCGCCGCGCTCGCCGGCCTGCTCGGGGTC
This sequence comes from Dactylosporangium sp. NPDC051087, assembly GCF_055586325.1. Classification (NCBI taxonomy): domain Bacteria; kingdom Bacillati; phylum Actinomycetota; class Actinomycetes; order Micromonosporales; family Micromonosporaceae; genus Dactylosporangium; species Dactylosporangium sp. NPDC051087. The sequence goes on from NZ_JBVJIJ010000014.1 coordinate 286,474, forward strand.
GCGGCCGCCGTCGGCGGCGGGCTGCTCGCGCAGTGCGTCGCGCTCGCCGGGGCCGCGGTCATGCTGCGCTACACGGTGCTCGTCGCCGACGCGCAGCCCCGCCCCGCCATGTTCTACATCCGCGAGGCGTCGATCCCGGTCGACCCGGCCGACGCACTGTTCCCGGGCGCCGCGCCGGCGCCGCTCATCCCCGTACAGCGTAAGGACGCCGCATGAAGAGCCTGCTGATCCTCGGCGCCGCCGACGGTGCGATGGCGACCTACCGCACCGCACGGGCGCTGGGGTACCGCACGATCGCCGTCGACCTGCGTGACACCGCCCCGGCCGTCCCCCTCGCCGACGAGCTGCTGCCGGTGAGCACCCGCGACGTCGCCGCCCTGAGCGCGATCCTGCGCGACCGCACCGACGTCGCCGGGATCCTCGCCCCCAGCAGCGACATCGCGCTGCCGACGCAGCTGGCGCTCACCGAGCGGTTCGGGCTGCCGTGCGGGCTGACCGAGGAGGCCGTCGCTGCGTCGGTGGACAAGCGGCGCTTCCGCGCCGTCTGCGACGAGCTCGGCCTGCCCGGCTACCGCTGGGTCGACGGCCCGGACTGGCGCGCCGCAGGCCTGACCTTCCCGCTCGTGGTGAAGCCCGCCGACGCGCAGAGCAGCCGCGGCGTGACCCGGTGCTCCGACGAGGCAGGAGTGGACGCGGCGATCGAGGAGGCGCTGCGGTTCTCCTACGGCGCCGGCATCGTCATCGAAGAAGAGGTACAGGGCCAGCACTGCGGCTGCGAGTGCGTCGTCGACGGCGGGCGGGTCGTCTTCATGGCCCTCACCGAGCGGCACCTCACGCCGCCGCCGCAGGCGACGACCACCGCGCACGTGCTGCCCGCCGCCGTCCCCGACGGCACCTACGACGCGATCGTCGCCGCCGTCGACGCGATCTGCGCCCGGCTCGGCTACCGCCGCGGGCCGCTCAACCTCGACCTGGTCGTCGACGCCGACGGCCGGCCGAGGATCGTCGAGATGGGCGCCCGCACCGGCGGCGACCCGCTCGGCGAGCTCGCCCGGCACTGCTACGGCGTCGACCCGATCGAGGCGTCCATCAGCGTCGCGGTCGGCGCGCCGTTACCGCCGGTCCCGCCCGCGACGGCGCCGCACCCGGTGATGGTGCAGCTGCTGAACGCGGGGTCCACCGGTACCCTCGCGGCGATCCACGGTGTCGAGGAGGCGTCGTCCTGGCCGGAGGTGCTCAGGATCGCGCTGCTGGCCGAGCCCGGCCGCGCCGTCACCTCCACCATCGACCTCACCAGCAAGCTCGGCTACGCCCTGCTGACCGCCGACACCCCGCAGCGGCTGCGTGCCGTCGCGGAGCGGCTGCGCTCGACCGTGCGCTTCGAGGTGCGGCCGTGAAGCGGTTCTTCGGTCTCGTCCTCGCCACGCTCGTCTCCGGGGTGCTGCTGGTCGCGCTGGCCCCGAGCGGCAAGCAGCTCGACTCGCTGTGGCTGTTCCTGGCGTACCTGGTGCCGTTCGTCCTCGCCGCGGAGACCATCGCCGCGCTGGACCCGGAGTGGCTGCGCCGCTGGCGGCTGCCGGAGGTCGTCGGGGTCCTCACGTTCACGGCCGTGTTCTGCGGCTTCGTGCCGCGCATGTTCGACCGGGTCATCGCCGACGACTTCGACGGGTTCTACTCCCTCGTGCGGATCCTCGCGCCACTGCTGATCCTCGCGTTCGCGCTGCACCAGCGGCTGGGCGGCTCGCCCGCGGCGACCGTGCGGCGGATCAGCTACGCGAGCATCCTCGTCATGCTGTCCGGGCTGGAGGACCTGTCGTTCTGGCTGTGGCGCGGGCAGCCGGTGCCGCAGCGGTGGGACTGGGCCGACCACATGACGGTGCGGCTCGGGCACGTCGCCTCCCGCACCGAGGCGTTCGTGTTCATCGCCGTGCACCTCGCCGCCGCGGTCGCCGTGCTGTGCTGGCCGTCCCGCCGCTCCCGTCCCACCTCCCGGGGCGCCGACGCCCCGGCACGGTCGGTCCACGCCGGTCGGCCATGACGCTGCTCGCGCCGGAGGCTGAGCCCCGCACCGTCGCGCCGGGCGGCCGGATGACACTGGTGCTGCTCGCCGGCCGCGGCGCGTTCCGGGGGACGAACCAGCTCGCGCCGCTGCTGCTCGCCGTCCCGTGGGGCGCGGCCCACTTCGCCGACTACGCCGGCGCCGTCGGCGTGTCGGCGTGGACGGTGTTCGTCGCCTCCAGCGGCGAGAAGGCCGCCCTGAAGCTGGTGCCCCGCACCCGGCGCCTCGGCGGCGCGGTCGCCCGGGTCGTGCTGCGGGTCGCCGCGCTGCCGGTCGCGGTGGCCGCGGCGGCGTTCGCCGTCACCACCGTCATGGGCGGCAGCCGGTTGATCGCCGCCGCGCTGCTGTGGTCCGCGGCGCTCGGCATGCTCCAGCTCTCCGTGGGCCTGCACCGCGTCCGCGGGCACCCCCGCACCGACGCGGTCACGTTCGCCACGCTGACCGGCGTCCTGCTGATGCTGTCCTCGGCCACCTTCGTGTTCGGCTGGCCGCCGCTGGTGCAGCTGCTCCTGCTCGCCGCCACCGGCCTCACCGCGTCCGCGGTCCTGCTGTGGCGCCTGCCCCGGGGGTGGTCCGTCGCCCGGTCGCCGGGGCTGACCGGGCGGCGGGGGCGGCGGGTCGCGGTGCTGGTGCTGCGCACGAGCCTGCTGCTCGGGCTGCCCGAGCTGCTCGCCGGTCTCTGCCTCGCCGTGTGCTACCTGATCCTGCGGATCGCCGGGCACGGGGGCGAGAGCGGGCCGTTCTACGTGGCCGTGACGGTGTCCGGGTTCTGCGCCGGCGCGCTGACCTACCTGCTGCGCCTGCGGCAGCCCGCGACGTCGCTGCGGTTGCGGGGGACGGCCGGGCGGGCCGGACGGGCCAAGGCGCGCCGGATCCTGCGCTTCGCGGTGCTGCTGTGCCTGCCCGGGCTGCCGCTGGTGCTGCTCCTGGAGCCCGGCACGCCGCTGCTCGTCGTGCTGACCTGCCTGGAGACGCCGCTGTTCGCGCTCGTGGCATACGCGGGCTACCTGGTGGAGAACACCGACGGACGGTCGCCCCGGCTCACGGCCATGGCCGCGTCGATCGGGCTCGTCGTCGTCGCCGCGGCCGCTGCGGTACTGGTGCCGCGAGCGAGCTCGTCGGGTGCGATGGCGGCACTGCTCCTGTCGGCCGGTGCGAGCGCGCTGAGTCTCGACATCGGCCTCGGCGGACGGTGGCGCCGCCCCGGGCGGGACGGCGCGGCGCGGCCCGGGCGACGATGATGGTGGACGTGGCGCTGCAGCGGGAAGGGCTGACGGTCCGGTTGCACGACCCGGCGGCCGACCCCGAGCCGCCGGGCTGGGACGCCCTGCGCGCCCGCGCCGGGCTGCGGGCCAACTGGGCCTGGCCGGTGATGCGGGCCGGCGTCCGCTCCGGCGCCGACCCGCTGCTGCTCGCCGTGCTGTCCGATGTGGACGGTCCGGTCGGCCTGTTCGCCGCCTCCGTGGTCCCGCTGCGCCGCCGGCCCGCCTCGGGCTGGCCACGGGCCGGTTACCTGCACGTGCAGGCGCCGCAGAGCAGCGCGGTGCCCGGATGGTGGCTGGCACCGTCCACGGTGGACGGACGGACGGCGCTGATGTCGGCGTTCCGGCGCGCGGCCCGGCGGGCGTTAGGGCCGGGCGTCCGCGGGATCCTGTGGCGGCAGGTCGGCGCGGACGAAGCGTGGCTGCCGCGCCCGCGGTACTTCAGGGACACCGAGGCACTCGCGGTGCTGGACGCTCCTGAGTCCGCCGACGCCTGGCTGGCCGGCCTGCGCAAGAAGCGCCGGGCGGACATGCGGCGGATCCTGCGGATCGTCGGCGAGGACCCCGACCTGGTGGTGCGCGCCGGCGCGGTCGGCGACGTGGCCGCACCCGACGAGCTGGCGCACCTGGCCCGGCTCAACTCCGCCAAGCACGCGGCCGGCGGCGTCGAACGGCACAGCGGCCCCAGATCGGCGGTCTGGCAGTCGGCCCTCGCCGGCCGCGACGACGTGCACGCCGTCGTCTACCGCGACCTCACCGGCCGGCTCCTCGCCGCCGGCACCGTCCTGGACGACCCGGCCTGGCCGCTGTGGCTGTCGTGGGGCGCGCTGCCGGTCGACGAGGGCGGGCGCCGGCACCTGTACTTCGACCTGCTCCGCCGGCTCGTGCAGCGCGTCTCGGAGCGCGGCGCGAGCGGCATCGTCCTGGGCAAAGGCATGCCTGACCTGAAGGCCGACCTCGGCGCCAGGCTCGTCCCGCAGCGCGCCGCCCTGACGCTGTAGCGGACCGCAAACCCGGACCTCGTGTCTGGCCTCAAGGCCGGGACCCGTGCCGGTCCTCAAGGCCGGGACCCAGTGCCGGTCCTCGGCGCCGGGCCCGTGCCGGTCCTCAACGCCGGACCTCGTGTCTGGCCTCAAGGCCGGACCCCGTGCCGGGCCTGATGGCCGAGCCGCGGGTCGGGCGTCGGGGCCGGGGTCAGGGCCGGAACTCGGAGACGACGAAGCGGCCCTTGCCGCCCTTGGTGAGCTCGAGGGACTCCGCGCGGCACACGTCGAGGTCGAACGGGCGGCCGGCGCTGTCGTGCAGCCACGCCCGGGCCGCGCGGGCCAGATCGTCGAAGCCGCCACCTGAGCCGCCGCCGGTGCCGTGGGTGTCGTCGGGGACCAGCCAGACGGTGATGTTGCCGGCCGGGTCCTGGCGGACCATGCACTCCGCGACGCCCGGGGTGCTGATCGCCATGCCGATGAACGTCCCGGCGTAGATCCGCTCGCCGTCGGGGAGCACGACGTAGTCGTCGGCGCGGCCCTTGGTCAGCTCCAGGCGGGCGAACGTCCGGCCGCACGGGCACGGGGCGGTGTGGCGGGTCGCGCGGTCGCCCAGCCAGTACCGCAGCAGCGGCATCGCCCGCTCCCGCCAGCCGGTGACGACGACGTGCCCCTCGGTGCCGTCGGGGACGGCCCGGCCGTCGGCGTCGACGATCTCGACGTGGACGCGGTCCTCGGCGACGTGCAGCCCGCCTTCGCCGCAGTCGTACGCGATGTGCATGAGCTCATAGGCGGAGTACTCGTTGAAGACCGGCACCCCGAAGCCCTCGGTGAGCTGCCGGCGCACCTCCGGGGTCAGCAGCTCGGACTCGGTGAACACCACGCGCAGCGTGCGCCGCAGCGCGGTGAGCTCGTCGGGGCGCATGCCGCGCAGCAGGTCGCGGAGCATCACCGGATAGCCGATCATCGCGTGCGGCCGCTCCCGCAGCAGCTGCTCCACCCGGTCGCGGACCGGCAGCGCGCTCAGCACGACCGACCGGCGGAACACGCCGAGCCGCTGGTACCAGGCCGTGTCGAGCGGGAACGGCTTGAAGTGCACGAGCCGCGACCAGGGACGGTAGCGGCCGCCGGCGGCGGCGAAGCGGCGGATGTTGCAGGCGCGGTCGTGGGCGTAGTTGGCCGGGTCGTGCCACGCCTCGAGGATCTGCCCGCTGGTGCCGCTGGTCGTGTAGACGGTGACGGCGTCGCGGGTGTACGCCGGGTCGCGGAACCGCTCCTCGCCGGCGGCGAGCACGTCGGTCTTGCGCAGCATCGGCAGCCGCGCGAAGTCCTCGAGGTCGCGCGGCGTGCCGATGTCGAACGACCCGGTGGCGTAGGCGGGCACGCGGGCGCGGGCGTGGCCGAGCGCGTCCCGCAGCCCGGCCAGGGTCAGCCGGTCGAGGGTCTCGCGATCAAGATACTGTGCCCGCAGCACGGACCGGACGGAAAGAAGGCCACCGATCGTCGACATGCCAGGAAGTCTTCCAGACCGTGGCGATGATCGATGTCATCAACGCGCCACCGTGAGGCGGTCCGTGCGCTCCTTCGCCCCGGTGGCGCGGAACAGGTCCCGCAGCACGCCGATCTCGCCGCCGTGATGCATCGTCTCGCGGTTGACGTGCGCGATCAGCGCCGCCATCGGGTCCGCGGAGAAATAGGCGCCCTTCGGTCCCAATGGCGCGCTGAGCCCGGCCAGGTCGAGTGCGGAAACGTGACCGTGCCACTCTCGGTAACTGTCCTCCAGGAACGCGACGCCTTCCCGCGCGGTGTGCGGCAGATCCGCGGGGACGTGCCGCGGGTCGAACATGTCGGCGCCGTCGGCGCTTCCTTCGCGGAAGAACGTGCTGCTCCGGATCACGAAACAACCGACCGCGATGTGCATCATGCGCCAAGCGATCGTCGTCACGGGCGGTGGGTCGGCATCCGCGCCGAGCTCGACGCGGTAATTCCCGTCCTCGTCGGGGCGGACCGACCAGCAGCCCGGCACCGGTTCCCAGAAATACTCCTCGTCGGTGAGCCCGTCCAGCCTGGGCCGCAGATGCGCGTCCCAGTAGAACGCCAACTGACCGACGAGCAGGTCGCCCCAATCGGGTGTGGAAGTGTTCGCCATGGGTAGAGTCTCGCCGATGCTCGGATCATGTGCGGCATCAGGGGTGTCGTCGTAATTGAACCGCCACGATCGGTGACGGTGCCTATTTGAAACCGAGTGCACTTCAAATCCGCAGAATGGGCGATACTATTCCTGCGATGGTCGGCCGTTCGGTCGCCACCGTCACCCGTTCCGTTGCCGAGGAGGGCGCCGTCATGGCCAAGCGCGTCATTCAAGAACTGATCGACGACTTGGACGGCAAGCCGGCCGACGAGAGCGTGCAGTTCGGTCTCGACGGCGTGCAGTATGCGATCGACCTGTCGAAGAAGAACGCCGAGAAACTGCGTGCCGCTTTGAAGCCCTATGTTTCCGCCGGCACGAAGGTCGGACGCGGCACTGTCGCCGCGGCCCGGTCCGGGTCCGGTCGGGGCCGGGGCGCCGCCCGCGGCGACCGCGACCAGAACCGCGCGATCCGCGAATGGGCGCAGGGCGCCGGCTACCAGGTCTCCGACCGTGGCCGGATCAAGCAGGAGATCGTCGACCAGTATCACGCCGCCGCCGGCCGCTGACCAGCGCCGCCGGGCAGGACGCACGAAAAAGCGGATCCGGTCGCCGACCGGATCCGCTTCTGCGTCGCTCACCCGGCAGGGTGACCGCCGCCCGGGGTCAGTGGGCCGCGCCGGCCAGGGCGGCCGCTTCGACGGCGTCGTCCGGGACCGGCGGGAGCGAGCCGGGGCGCACGATCACGAGCAGGGTCGCCGTCGCGACGAGCATGCCGCCGGCGATCACCACCGCCATCGCCGTCGCGCCCGTGCCCAGGACGCCGACCAGCGGGGCCGCGACCGCGCCGACGCCGAACTGGACCGCACCGAGCAGCGCCGCCGCGGTGCCGGCCGCCTCGCCGTGCCGGGACATGGCCAGGGCCGGGGCGTTGGGCAGGGCCAGACCGGCCGCGGTCAGCACCGCCCAGAGCGCCGCGAGCAGGGCGGGCAGCCCCCCGACGTGGGTGGCGGCGAGGGTGAGCAGGACCGCGCCGGCGACCGTGCCGCCGATCAGGGCCGACGTGAGGATGCGCTGCGGCGAGTACCGGCGCAGGAGCCGCACGTTGTACTGCGTGCCGCCGATCAGTCCAACCGCACCGGCGCCGAAGGCCAGCCCGAACTGGGCCTCGCTCAGCCCGTACACCTCCTGGAGCACGAACGAGGAGCCGCCGACGTAGGCGAACAGCGCGGCCATGGCGAAGCCCGCCACGAGGACCAGGCCGACGAAGATCCGGTCGCGCAGGAGCGAGCCGTAGACGCCGAGGGTGGCGACGACACCGCCGGAGCGGCGCCGGGCCGGCGGCAGCGTCTCGGGCAGCGCGAGCGCGGCGAGGGTGGTGAGCAGCACCCCGAAGGCGGCGAGGACGACGAAGACGCCGCGCCACTCGGTCCAGCGCAGCACCGCGCTGCCCAGCGTGGGTGCGAGGATCGGGGCGGCGCCCATGACCAGCATAAGCCGGGAGAACAGGCTGGCGAACGCGGCCCCGCTGAACAGGTCCCGCACGATCGCCATGGCGACCACCGACGACGCGGCGACGCCGAGGCCCTGCAGGACCCGCAGCCCGCCGAGGACGGTCACGTCGGGCGCGAACACGCAGGCGACGGAGGCGAGGACGTGCACGACGAGCCCGGCGAGCAGCGGCAGGCGCCGGCCGACCGCGTCGGACCAGGGCCCGATCGCCAGCTGCCCGAGCGCGAGCCCGGCGAGGGTGCCGGTGAGGGTGAGCTGCACGGCTGTCGAGGAGGTGTGCAGGTCGTCGGTGATGCTCGGCAGCGCCGGCAGATACATGTCGATGGTCAGCGGGCCGATGGCGATGAGCGATCCGAGGACGAGCACCAGTCGCACGGGATTTGCGGTCACATCTTGTGGTCAAGGATTGGATCATCCAGAACATTCCCGTCCTGGTATGCCGTCGCCTGGAGGGCGTACAGCTGCGCGTAGAGCCCGCCGGCGGCGGAGAGCTCCTCGTGGTTGCCCTCCTCGACCAGCACGCCGTGGTCGAGGACGTAGATGCGGTCGACCTCGCGGACGCTCGCCATGCGGTGTGTGATGAGCACCACGGTCCGGCCGGCGGCGAGCTCCCGCAGCCGGCCGTAGACGGCGTGCTCGGCGCGGGCGTCGAGGTTGGCGGTCGGCTCGTCGCAGATCAGCAGCGGCGCGTCGCGGAAGAACGCGCGGGCGATCGCGAGCCGTTGCCATTGCCCGCCGGACAGCTCGGCGCCGTCGTGGAAGTGCCGGGACAGCAGCGTGCGGTACTGCCGGGGCAGCTCGAGGATGAACCCGTGGGCGTCGCCCCGCCCGGCCGCCGCCTCGATCTCCGCCTGCGTGGTCACCCGGTCGTGCCGCCCGGTGGTGATGTTCTCCGCCGCGGACAGGGGCCAGTTCGTCGGGTCCTGCATGACGACCGCGACGTGCTCGCGGACGCTGTCGGGGTCGACGCCGGCCAGGTCGACGCCGTCCCACGCGATGACGCCGCGGTCCGGCCGGTACAGCGCGGCGAGCAGCTTCGCGAGGGTCGACTTGCCGGACCCGTTCTCGCCGACGAGCGCGATCGTCTGGCCGCGGCGGATGCTCAGGGTGACGCCGCTGACCGCGGGGCGCTCCGCGCCCGGGTAGGTGAAGGTGACGTCGTCGAGGGTGAGCACCTCGAAGCCGGCCGGCGCCGGCGGCTGGTGCAGCGGCTCGGAGCGGGCGGTGGCGAGCGCGCAGAAGGACTCGTAGTCGCCGAAGTAGAGGCCCTGCTCGTAGAGGTGGTTGACGGAGAACGCGACCTGGGTGAGCGCGTTGATGCCGGTGCTGATCGCGTAGGCCGCGGCGCCGCCGACCGCGATGTCCATCCGCCCGGTGAGCAGCAGCCCGATGAGCGCGGCGTACGCGGCGCCGGTCGCGAGGGAGCCGAGGGCGTGCCCGACGAGGTTGGTCCGCACCTGCGCCGAGGACACCTTCACCTGCTCCCGGGTGGAGGCGTCCAGCAGCCGGCGCACCTCCGCGAGGAGGTACCGCTGCAGCGTGAACGCCCGCAGCTCGCCGGCCTGGTCCCGCTCGGCGAGCAGGTCCGACAGCATCCACTTGCGCCGCCAGACGGCGATGAGGCGCAGCTGGTGGCGGTACCCGAGCCGGGCCGAGCGCACCGACGCCCAGAAGTTCGGCACGACGGCCAGGACCAGCAGCGGCAGCAGCAGCGGGTGGAGGACGGCGAGGACCCCGGCGGCCGCAGCCAGGGAGATGACGTTGGTGCCGAGCTCGATGGCGTGGTCGACGACCCGCTGGGCGGCGTCGATGCCGCGGTCGCGGGCCCGCTGCATCCGGTCCCGCCAGCCGGCGTCGTCGAAGGTCGCCAGGTCGACCCGCGTCGTCAGCTCCAGCAGGCGCAGCTCGGCGGCCTGGCTCACCTGCGGCGACAGTCGGCCCTGCGCGGCGGTGGCGGCGGAGGAGAGCAGCGTCCGGGCGGCGCCGGCGGCGATCATGACCAGCAGCGACGGCACCGCCGCCCGGATCCGGTCGGGGGTCGGGCCCTCGCGGAGCAGCCCGTCCAGGACGCCGACGACGTTGACCAGCCCGACGCCGGAGGCGACCCCGGCGGCGAGGTTGCCCGCGACGACGGCGGTGGTCGTGCGCCGGTCGGTGCGCCAGGCGAGCCGCCACGCCTGCAGCAGCAGCCCCGGCAGCCGCCGCACCATTTTGCCGAACGACGCCGAGGCGGCCTCCGCGGTCGCCGTCAGCCAGTAGGGGACCGCGAGGTCGTCCGCCGGATCGTCGCCATCGATCGTCATGTGTCTATGGTGCCGCGCGAAGGTAAACGCTCAGGTCCGCCGAACGGCCGCCGATCGGGCGGAGGTGAACCTTGCCGCGGTGCTGATCGTGCGTGACTCGGCCACCATGCTGTCCCGGTGCCTGACGTCGCTGCGCGGGGTCGTCGACACGATCCACGTCCACGACACCGGCTCCAAGGACGACACCCCGGCGATGGCCCGCGACCTCGGCGCCGTCGTCAGCCACGGCACGTGGACCGGCGACTTCGCCGCCGCCCGCAACAAGGCGCTGGCCGAGGCCGCGGCGGCCCGCGGCGCGCCGTGGGCGCCCGCCGACTGGGTGCTCAGCATCGACGCCGACGACCGGGCCGTGGCCAGCGCCGGCAAGCTGCGCGAGGTGCTCGCCGCGACGACCGCCGACGCGCTGCTGGTCGACATCGACAACGCCCACGACGAGCTGCCCTACACGTTCCGCACGGCCCGGCTGTTCCGCCCGGCGCAGCTGCGCTGGAAGGGCCGGGTGCACGAGCACCTGGTGCGGATCAAGGGCGGCGCCGCACCGGACGTGTTCGTCGACCGCGGGCACGGCACGAGCGTCGGCACCGGGCACGGTACGGGCACCGTGCAGGGCATCGGGATCGTGGAGTGGCCGTCGGCGCCGCGCGAGGCGATCCGGCTGGAGCACCAGGGCTACGCCGACCCCGACGAGCGGCGCAGCAAGGCCGAGCGCAACGTCGAGCTGGCCCAGTCGATGCTCGACGCGATCGCCGACGGCTCCGGCGACCCGTCGCAGGCCGCGGACACGCTGCTGGACCTCGGGCGCAGCCTGGTCGGCGCGGGCCGCACCCAGGACGCCGTCGACGCGTTCGAGACGCTGCGGGAGATCGCGCCCGGCACCCGGCAGTGGATCCTCGGCACCGACGCCCTCGCCCGGCTGCTGCTCGGCGCGGGCATGGACGAGGCGGTCCTGGTGCTGACCGCGCAGCTGCGCGGCGCCGGGGTGGCCCGCGACTACTGCGACTGGCTCGACGCGCAGGCCCTCGCCCAGCTCGGCGACGTGGCGGAGGCGTGGCGGCTGCTCCAGCCGGTGCAGCGGGTCGTCGACCCGGCCGGCCGGGTGTACCCGCCGGAGCACCTCGCGGAGCTCAAGCGCCTCCTCGACCGGCTGCACTCGATGCCGACCGCGGCGGGCGGGGGATGAAGCCGCTGGTGCGCGCCACGTAGTCGGCGTAGCCGGGTCTGGTGCGCCGCAGCTGCTCCTCCAGCATCGGCTTGCCGGTCTTGGCCGCGAGGAACCACGTCATCAGCACGGGCGACAGCACCGTCAGCCAGCCCTGCCACTGCAGGCAGGCCAGCGCGAACAGGCCCCACCAGACGCAGGCGTCACCGAAGTAGTTGGGATGGCGGGTGTACCGCCACAGCCCGCTGGACAGGACCTTGCCCTTGTTGGCCGGGTCCCGGCGGAAGCGGGCCAGCTGGGCGTCGCCGACGGCCTCGAACACGAAGCCCACCAGCCACACCGCGACCCCGATCGCCGCCCACCACGACAGCGGCCCGTCGTGCAGCTGCGCGACCTGCACCGGCAGCGACACGAACCACAGCGTGACCCCCTGCAGCAGGTAGACCATGCGCAGCGCGTACAGGTTGCGGCTGCCCTTCGCGTTGGCCAGCAGCTGCTCGTAGCGCGGGTCCTCGGGCGCGCCGATCGAGCGGATCCCGATGTGCGCGGCGAGCCGCACGCCCCAGACGACGGTGAGGGCGGTGACGAGCCAGCGGGTCGCCGGGTCGCCGTGCCCGCCGGACAGCACGTGGCCGGTGACCGCGACGGCGGCGAAGCCGAGCCCCCAGGCGACGTCGACGACCCGGTGCCGGCCGGTCACGGCGCCGACCGCGAACGCCACCAGGACCACGGCCAGCGCGGCGGCGAGGGTGCCGAGCAGGCTCACCAGCAGCGGGCTCACCGGGGGACCGCGCCCAGGCCGCTGTCGCCCTCCGGGGTGCGGCGCACCGCGAGGATCTGGTCGACGCCCATCCTGCCCTCCTCGAACGTGAGCGCGCCGCCGACGAGATACAGCCGCCACACCCGGGCGACGGGCTCGCCGACGAGACCGACGACGTCGTCCCAGCGCCGCTCCAGGGTGGCCAGCCAGGCGTGGACTGTGCGCACGTAATGCTCCCGCATCGCGTGCACGTCGCGCACCTCCAGGCCGGCGTCCTCCAGCAGCGCGACCGTCTCACCGACGGGGCGCATGTGCATGTCGGGCGCCACGTAGGACTCGATGAACGGCCCGCCGCCGGGCGCGTGCCCGCGCCGGGACATCTGCTGCACCAGGAGCCGGCCGCGCGGGGCGAGCAGCCCGTGCAGCTTCGCGGCGAACACCGGGTACTGGGCGGCGCCGACGTGCTCGCCCATCTCGACGGTGGCGATCGCGTCGAACGGCCCGTCGGCGACGTCCCGGTAGTCCTGCAGCCGGATCTGCACGCCGGTGATCCCGCGCTCGGCGGCGCGGGCGGTCACGAAGGCGCGTTGCTGCTCGGACAGGGTGACGCCGACGACCTCGACGCCGTGGTGCCGGGCGGCGTGCAGGCTCAGCGACCCCCAGCCGCAGCCGACGTCGAGCATCCGCATGCCCGGTCGCAGGCCGAGCTTGCGGCAGATCAGCTCCAGCTTGTCGTGCTGCGCGTCGGCGAGGCCGTAGCCGGGTCCGGCCGAGGTCCAGTACGCGCAGGAGTACGCCATGTGCTCGTCGAGGATGAGCTGGTAGAACGCGTTGGACAGATCGTAGTGGTAGCTGATCGCGGCCCGGTCGCGCTCCCGGCTGTGGATCGTGCCGGCCAGCTTCGCCTGCGCGTCGGGTGCCTTCGGCCGGGGGCCGAGGACGCCGAGCCGCAGCGCGGTCCGCACCGCCCGCAGCCGGCCCACCTTCGCCGCGCCGCCGGTCAGCCGGTGCGCGCGGGCGTGCCGCCACACCTGGCGCAGCCCCTCGGCGAGGTCACCCTCGACGTCGAGCTCGCCGGCGATGTACGCCTGCGCGAGCCCGAGCTCGTCCGGGTGCCACAGCAGCCGCCGCAGCGCCCGCCGGTCGCGCAGGACGAGGGTCGGGCCGGCGTCGGGGCCGGCCTCGCTGCCGTCCCAGGCCCGCAGCCGGATCGGCAGCCGCCCGGCGGTGACCCCGGCGACGGCGGCTTCCAGCTGCTGGGCGACGCCGTTCCTGGCGATCGTGAGAGTCATGCGGTGGGCTCCGTTCGGCCGAGGACGAGCTGGCAGACGTCGAGGTAGCCGGCGGCGAAGCCGGCCTCGCAGTAGGCGAGGTAGAGCTGCCACGTCCGCTGGAACGTGGCCTCGAAGCCGAGCGCGGCGACGTCGGCGGATCGGGCGGCGAAGCGCTCCCGCCACAGCCGCAGCGTCGCCGCGTAGTGCGGCCCGAACGAGAGCCGGTCCAGCACGCCCAGCCGGGTGTGGCCGGCCAGGGCGCCCTCGATCGCGGTCCGGGACGGCAGCAGCCCGCCGGGGAAGACGTACTTCTGGATCCAGGTGTACGTGTCGCGGGACGCGAGCATCCGGTCGTGCGGCATGGTGATCGCCTGGAGCCCCACCCGGCCGCCCGGGGACAGCAGCTCGTCGAGGGTGGCGACGTAGTCGGCCCAGAGCCGCGGCCCGATCGCCTCGATCATCTCGACGCTGACGATCGCGTCGAAGCGCTCGCCGGACGCCGGCAGGTCGCGGTAGTCGCAGAGGCGCACCTCGATCCGGTGCCCGACGCCCGCCTCGGCCGCCCGGCGCACCGCGAGGTCCCGCTGCTGCCGTGACAGAGTCACGGTGACCACGTAGGCGCCCCGCCGCGCCGCGCGGATGGCGAGCTCGCCCCAGCCGGTGCCGATCTCCAGCAGCCGGGTGCCGGTGGCGACGCCGGTGCGGTCCAGCAGCCGGTCGATCTTGCGGTGCTGCGCCGCCTCGAGCCCGGCGGACGTCGCCGTCGCCGGGTCGGGGAACAGCGCCGCCGAGTAGGTCATCGACGGGTCGAGGAAGAGCGCGAACAGCTCGTTGGACAGGTCGTAGTGCCGGCCGATGTTGCGCCGGGCGCCGTCGCGGGTGTTCTCGTCGTCGCCCGGGGGCCGCGCGCCGTGGAAGCGGCGCAGCCACTGCAGCCGCGGCGGCACCAGGGCCGGCAGGTCCGCCGCGAGGACGGTGAGCAGCCCGACGAGGTCGTCGGCGTCCCAGTCGCCGGCCTGATAGGCCTCGCCGAAGCCGATCAGCCCGCCGGCGCCGAGCCGGGCCAGGAACGCCTCCGGGCGGCGGACCAGCAGCGCCGGCCCCGCGTCGCCGAAGACGCGCCCGTCGGGGAACACGATCCGCACGGCGACCCGCGCGGCGACGCGCCGCAGCAGCGCCGTGGCGACGGCACCGCGCAGCCGCGCGGACGGCACCGCCGCGACGTCCGGCCAGCGCTCACGGTCGGCGTCGGCGAAGGACCCGGCGGTCCGCGGAATGGTCGAGGTCACGCTACGTCCTCCTGCGGGCGATGGATGATGGGCAGGCCCCGCAGGTACAGGCGGATCCCCTGGATCCGGATGCGGAGGCTGACGAGCCTGGTGACGAGCGCCGAGCGGCGGCCCGCCGGCCGGGCCCGTCCGGCGAGCGTCGCCACGAACGGCCGGCCGCCGTCCTGTTCGAGCGCGATGCTCAGCGCCAGCCGGGCGCCCGGTTCCGGCAGGCGCATCCGGTACCGGCCGGCGACCCTGAAGAACGGCGACACGTAGAAGGCCTTGCGGGCCGTCTGCTCCGCCGGGTCGATCAGGTACCGGTGCCGGCCGCCGTACGTGTTGTGCACCTCCGCCACGATCGCGGCCAGCCGCCCGGCGGCGTCGCGGCACCAGTACACGGTGAGCGGGTTGAACACGTGGCCGAGCACGCGCGGGTTGGCGAGCATCCGCACGGTGCCGGCCGGGCCGATCCCGTGGCCGGCGAGGAAGTCGTCCAGGTTGGCGCGGATCGACCTCGCCGGGTCGCCGGCGTGGTCGCGCGCCTCGAAGCCGGCCGGCAGGTGATCGAGGTCGACCAGCCACAGGGAGGTCCGGTACGCGAACCCGTGCCGCAGCGGCGCGGTCCGCTGGTGCCGGACCACGCACTCGTACACCGTCGCGGCGGTCACCACGCGACCCCGAGCGACCGTGCCGCCGCGACGCCGGACCGGCAGCCGTCCTCGTGGAAGCCCCAGCCGTGGTACGCCCCGGCGAACGCGGTCCGGCCGTCCCGCAGCTCGGCGAGCCGGCCCTGGGCGGCGACGGACTCCCGGGTGAAGATCGGATGCTCGTAGGTCATCCGCGCGATCACCGCGTCGTCCGGGATGCCGCCGTCGCCGCCCAGGGTCACCAGGTAGCGGCGGCGCGCGTCCAGGCGTTGCAGCCGGTTCATGTCATAGGTGACGCGGGCCGGCCCGGCGCCGGGGGAGCAGCCCGGCAGCAGGTAGTTCCAGGCGGCCCGGGCGGCCTCCCGGCGGGGCAGGCGGGAGGCGTCGGTGTGCAGGACGGTCTCGTTACGGGAGTAGCGGAACGCGCCGAGCACCTCCCGCTCCGCCGGGCTCGGGTCGGTGAGCAGCGCGAGCGCCCGGTCGGCGTGGGTGGCCACGACGACGGCGTCGAAGGTGTGCGTCCCGCCGGCGTCGTCGCGGACCGTTACCCCGTCCGCGTGCCTGGTCACGGACCTGACCGGCACGCCCTGGCGGACCGCGGTCAGCTCCTTGGCGAGCAGGTCGACGTAGGTCCGGGACCCGCCGACGACGGTCCGCCACGTCGGCGACCCGGACACCGACAGCATCCCGTGGTTGGCGAGGAACGTGAACAGGTACCTCGCCGGGTACTCGGCGACCAGTTCGGGGCCGCACGACCAGACCGCGGACACCAGCGGCACCACGAAGTGCTGGACGAAGTGCCGGCTGTGACCCCCGGCGGCCAGGAACTCCCCGAGCGACGGGTCGCCACCGGTCTCCAGCAGCCGCCTGGCGCGGCGATGGAAGCGCGGCACCTGGCCGAGGGTGTGCAGGAACGCGGCCGTCGGCCGCCGGGCGAGCAGGCCGCGCGGGCCCTTCGCGCCGGCGTACTCCAGGCCGCAGCCCTCGCAGCGCACCGACATGCTCATCCCGGTGGCCTGCGTCGGCACCCCGAGCTCCCGGAACAGGCGCAGCAGGTGCGGGTAGGTCCGCTCGTTGTGCACGATGAACCCCGAGTCGACCGCGACGGTCCTGCCGCCGTCGTCGACGTCGTGGGTGTGCGCGTGCCCGCCGAGCCGCGGCTCGGCCTCGAAGAGGGTGACGTCCCAGCCCTGCCGCAGCACGTACGCGGCGGTGAGGCCGGACACCCCGGCGCCGATGACAGCTACTGTTCTCACAGCCGTCATTCGGCGCCCGCCGCGGGCCGGATTGGTCACCCATCCGGTGCCGGTCCCGCGCCGAATGCCCTGGGTGAGCGAACCTCGCCTGGTCACGACGGGTCCCGAGCGCGACGCGGCGGCGGTCGTGGTGCTGCTGCCCGGCGGCCGTGCCCGCAGCCTCGCCCGGTCCCCGCGGGGGCTCGCCTACCTGCGCATGCTGCCGTTCGGGTGGTCCGTCCGGAGACGGTTCCCCGACGTCGCGGTCTGGCGGCTGCGGTACCGGTACCGCGGCTGGAACGAACCGGACCGGCATCCGGTCGCCGACGCGGGCTGGGCGCTGCGGGAGGCCGCCCGGCGGCAGCCCGGCAGCCCCGTCGTGCTCGTCGGTCACTCGATGGGCGGCCGCACCGCGCTGCGGCTCGCGTCGCGGGTCTCGGGGGTGTGCGCGCTCGCGCCGTGGATCGAGCCGAACGAGCCGATCGAGCCGCGGGATCCGTTCGGGGCGCCCGGGTCGGTCGTGCTCGCGCACGGCGCCGAGGACCGGATCACGGACCCGGCGATGTCCGCCCGGTACGCCGCGAGCACCGGTGCCGAGTTCACGCTCGTCGCGGGCGACGGTCACGCGATGCTGCGCAGGCCGGGGGAGTGGGACCGGATCGTCGCCGACTTCGTCGCCGGGGCGCGTCGATCCGGCCCGGGTGGGTATGGGTGACGGCATGCGAATCGGCTACTTCCTGTCCAGCGAGGAATACACCCCGGCGCAGCTGGTCGAGCAGGCGAAGCTCGCCCAGGACGCCGGCTTCACCGGGTTGTGGATCTCGGACCACTACCATCCGTGGAACGAGGCGCAGGGCCAGAGCCCGCACGTGTGGTCGGTGATCGGCGCCCTGAGCCAGGTGGTCAGCATCCCGGTCACGACCGCGGTGACCTGCCCGATCATGCGGATCCACCCGACGGTCGTCGCGCAGGCGGCGGCGACGAGCGCGGTCATGCACGACGGGCGGTTCGTCCTCGGCGTCGGCACCGGCGAGGCGCTCAACGAGCACATCCACGGCGACGCCTGGCCGGGCGCGGCCGAGCGCCTGGAGATGCTCGAGGAGGCCGTGCACGTGATGCGGGAGCTGTGGGACGGCGGCTTCGTCAACCACCGCGGCGCCCACTACACGGTGGAGCAGGCGCAGGTGTACACGCGGCCGGAGACCCCGCCGAAGGTGTACATGTCGGCGTTCGGGCCGAAGGCGCTGGAGCTCGCCGGCCGGATCGCGGACGGGTTCATGTCCGTGGCGCCCGTCGCCGAGCACGTCGAGGCCTTCCGCAAGGGCGGCGGCGGGGACAAGCCGGCGCAGGGCGGCTTCAAGGCCTGCTACGCGGAGTCCGAGGACGCCGGCGTGCGGATCGCGCACGAGCTGTGGGCCAACGCGAGCGTCCCCGGCGAGCTGTCGCAGGTGCTGCCCTCACCGAAGCACTTCGAGCAGGCCGCCGAGCTGGTCACGCCCGACATGACCCGCGACGCGATCGCGTGCGGCCCCGACCCGGCCAAGCAGGCGGCCCAGCTGAAGCAGTACGAGGACGCCGGCTTCGACGAGGTGTACGTCGCGAACGTCGGCCCCCACTACGCCGAGCTCATCGACCTGTACAAGCGCGAATTCCTGTAAGGAGGGCCGGCATGCCGCAGCAGGCGTGGAACGCGAAGCGGGAACGGCAGTACGGACACATCAAACGGCAGCAGAAGGCGCAGGGCCGCTCGGAGGACGTCGCGGAGGAGATCGCCGCCCGCGTCGTCAACAAGGAGCGGGCCCGCGCGGGCGAGGCGCGGACCGCGAGCCGCACCTCGACCGAGGACATCTCCTCCGCCCGGCGCGGCGGGCTGCGCTCGCACACCGGCCCCGGCGGCCGCACCCGCGACCAGCTCTACGAGGAGGCGAAGCGCAAGAACATCAAGGGCCGCTCGAAGATGACGAAGGCGCAGCTGGAGAAGGCGGTCGGCTGAGGCCTACGGTGGCCTGATGCTCTCGGAGTACGTGCGCCGCCTCGCGGGGCCGCGGGTCCGGCCGTTCGCCGGCTGGTACAGCGGCTACCGCGAGACCGGCGTCGTGCCCGGCGTGCACCGGGGCCTGCCGTCGCCGTTCCTGACGCTGATCGTGACCCTCGACGACCCGCTGCGGGTCGCCGCGCACCCCGATCCGGCGATCCCGCCGGGCACGTACGACACGCTGCTCGGCGGGCTGCACACGGCGCCGGCGACGCTCGTGCACGACGGGCGGCAGTCGGGCATCCAGATCGCGCTGTCACCGCTCGGCGCCCGGACGCTGCTCGGGCTGCCCGCCGGGGAGCTGGCCAACGTCGACGTCACCGCCTCCGCCGTGCTCGGGCCGTTCGTCGACGTGCTGCGCGACCGGGTCCGCGCGGCCGGCACGTGGGCGGAGCGCTTCCGGATCGTCGACGAGATGTTCGCCGCCCGGCTCCGCGATCCCGTGCTGCCCGCGCCGGAGGTGGTGCACGCGTGGCGGCTGCTGCGCGGCGGCACCGTCACGGCCGCGGAGGTGGCGCGGGAGGTCGGGTGGAGCAGCCGGTACCTCAGCCGCCGCTTCAACGTCGAGATCGGCCTGGCACCCAAGGCGGTGGCGCGGGTCGCGCGGTTCGACGTCGCCCGGCACCGGCTGCAGGAGGGCGCCGACTCCCTCGCCGCGCTCGCGGCCGGCTGCGGCTACTACGACCAGGCGCACCTGACCCGCGAGTTCACCGCGCTCGCGGGGCTGCCGCCGGCGCGGTGGCTCGCCGCGGAGCAGCTGCCGCCCTTCAGCGACGTCGCCGGCTGAGCGTCCTCGTCCGTGGGTTCCTCCGTACGGTTCCGAAACGTCCAAGACCGGTGCCGGGTGCCTCGGCAGACTGGCCGTATGACTTCTTCAACTCCGCCCGAGCCGCAGGTCTGGCCGACGCTGCGGGCCGCCGACGCCCGCGCCCTGATCAGCTTCCTCGTCGAGGCGTTCGGCTTCCGGGAGGTCGTCGTGCACGGCGAGGGCGACCGGGTCGAGCACGCCCAGCTCGCCTGGCCGCTCGGCGGCGGCATCATGCTCGGCAGCGCCCGCGACTCCGACGGCGACACGTTTCCGCTGCGGCCCGGCACGTTCGGCGCCTACGTGGTGACCGACGACCCCGACGGGCTCTACGCGCGGGCCGTCGCCGCCGGCGCCAAGGTGCACATGGAGCTCACCGACCAGGACTACGGCTCCCGCGACTTCATCGTCCGCGACCCCGAGGGCAACCTGTGGTCGTTCGGCACGTACCGCGGCGAGCCCCGCTGACCGTCGCCGTCGTCCGTCCCCGCCGTCGCGGCCTTATGCGCTGCGGCGGCGGTCGGCGTTCATCGGCCACGGGGTGGTCGTGGACTGCGCGGCGACCTCCGCGTCGGTGACCAGGCCGTGCGGGTCGCCGGAGAGCGCGCTCTCCAGGGACCGGTAGGTCGGGATCGTCGACAGCGTCCCGCCTTCACGCAGCGTGTGGACGACCGCGGCGGTGGGCAGCGCCAGGACCAGGGATCCGCCCTGTTCAAGGGCGATACCCGCGGTGACGCGCAGCATCATGACGCCGGTGCAGTCGATGGCGGTGACCCTCGCGAGGTCGATGACGATCCTGGGCTCGGGGCGCAGCAGCAGCTGGGAGAGCGCGGTCTCCAGCTGCATCGCGCTGGCCGCGACCAGCGCGCCGTGACACGTCAGCACCGTCGCGGCAGCGAGTCGGTCCACTGCGAAGGTGAGAGCTGCCATGCTGCGACGATACGGTCCGCCGTGACGGTCCGTGAACCTCTGTCCAGGTGGAGGGACCACCCGACCGGCCGGTGGCTGGACAGCCGGTCGTCGCTGCGGGTGATCCGACAAGCGGGCGGTGACTGGTCGCGCGGGTGTTCTCGCGGGTGTTCCGAGAGGAACCCGGGTGGGTACGCAACCAGGAGCCCCCGCGATACGTCTCCGCCCGACGAAAGGTGCATTTGCGGTGCAATTGGACTCTCGGCCCGCGGTTGTCGACTGCGCGTTGTACGTCGGCGGGGTCCGCCAACCGGACGACCTGCCGCTCGGCGCGCTGTACGAACGGGCCCGGGAGCGACCGGACGCGTTCGTCTGGATCGGGCTGCACGAACCGGATCCGGAGCGGTTCGCCGACGTCGAGAAGGTGTTCGGGCTGCATCCGCTGGCCGTCGAGGACGCGCTGAACCCGTCGCCGCAGCGGCCGAAGGTCGAGCGGTACGAGGACGTGACGTTCTTCGTGGTGCGGACCGCCCGGTACCTGCCGCACGCGGAGCTGACCGAGACCAGCGAGGTGATCGACACCGGCTCCGTCAGGGTGTTCCTCGGTGGCCACTTCGTGGTCACGGTCCGTCACGGCGAGGCCAGTGAGCTGCGCGCCGCCCGGCAGGACCTGGAGGCCAACCCGGCGCAGCTCGCGGCCGGGCCGTGGGCGGTGCTGCACGCCATCCTGGACCGCATCGTCGACCAGTACCTGGCCATCGTCACCGCGTTCGACACCGACGTGCAGGAACTGGAGAAGGCCGTGTTCCGCCGGGACAGCGGCATCAGCATCGAGCACGTCTACCAGCTGAAGCGGGAGCTGATGGAGTTCCGCACCGCGGCGGTGCCGTTGCAGCGGCCCCTGCTGACGCTGCTGGACAAGCAGACGTTCGCCCTCGCCAAGGAGATCCGGCGGTACTTCCGCGACGTCAACGACCACGAGACCAGGGTCGTGGAGCAGGTCGTCAACCACGACGACATCCTCAACTCGATCCTGCAGGCCAGGCTGGCGCAGGTCACCATCGACCAGAACGACGACATGCGCAAGATCGCGTCGTGGGCGGCGCTCGCCGCGCTGCAGACCGCCATCGCGGGCGTCTACGGCATGAACTTCGTCTTCATGCCGGAGCTGCACTGGCGGTACGGCTACTTCTACGCTCTGGCGCTGATGCTGGGCAGCGGCCTGCTGCTGCACCGGGCGCTGCGGCGCAACGGCTGGCTGTAGCCGGTTTCAGGCGGCGATGCCGAGGCTGCGGATGTGGCGGGCCTCGCGGGCGGCCCGCGTGAGCGCCTGCACGGTCTTCGGCCCGGCGACGCCGTCGATGACGAGCCCGGCGCGGGACTGGAAGCGGCACAGCGTGAGCGGCACGTCCGACAGCGGGGAGCGCGGCCGCAGCAGGCCGATCTCCGCCAGCAGCGCGCGGACGTCGCGCGGGTCGGCGGGCGGGGCGGCGGTGTCGGGTGCGCTGACGGCGCCGGCGAGCGCGGCGCCGACGGCCTGCAGAGTACGGCGAACGGTCATGGCTCAAGTGTGGTGCGCCCGGCCGCCCGCCGCGTCAGGGCTTTCCTGTCGGCCGACCCTGAGTTCCCCCTGACGCGTCTCTACGCTCCGGGGATGAGCACGCCGAAGCCGGTCCGGGCGAGGCGCAGCAGGACCTGTCCCGGCGCGGTGAGCGTGGCGAGCTTCGCCGCGGAGGCGTCCTCCAGCTGGCGGACGCGGCCGGTGTACTGCTGAGGCCCCTGCCTGCGCGCGGCGTCGAGCACCGCCGTGTTGCGCCACACCTTCGCCCTCGCCTCGGTGAGCAGCCGCCGGGTCGCGGCCCGGTTCGCCGGCGCGAGGACCCGGTCCAGCAGGCCCGGCCTGGCCAGGGCGCGCCCTTCGGCCTCCTCCGCGCCGACCCGCGCCATGAGGACCGTGTCGATGTGGGTGTGGTCGCGTTCCCGGGCGGCGCGCACGGCGGGGTCGTCGAACTCCGCCTCGCCGATCACCGCGATCAGCGACTGCGGCAGGTCGTAGTTGATGTGCGCGTTCATGCCGAGCAGGACGTGCCGCAGCGGCGGCAGCCCCGGCCGGTCCCGCGCGGTGTCGAACGCGATCCGCCACGGCCGCGGCACCGCCTCGCCCTCGCCGGCGAGGGCGGCGTCGAACGCGTCCAGGTACAGGTCGGCGAACGCGACGTCCCACCGGTTCAGCCACGCGGCGTCCAGGAACCCGCCCCGGTCGATCTCCTCCGCGACGGCGTGCGTGGTGCGCAGGTAGGTGCCGTGGAAGTGCCGGCGGGCGTCATGCGGCGCGAGCCGATCCAGTCCGTCCTCCATCCGCCGGATGACCGCGGCGACGGCGTCGTCCATGCTCAGTCCGCCCGCAGGACCCGGCGCAGATGCGTGTATCCGTCGGCGGTGCCGATGCTCACCCGTGCGGCGGGCACGGCCAGGTAGTAGTTGACCGCGTCGATGAGGAACTCGCGCCAGATCCAGGCCTCGCCCGCCGGCAGGCGCACCTTCACCGGCCGGCGGCGGAGCGGGCCGGTGGTGCGCAGCAGCTCCGGCCGGCCGATGCGCATGAGCGGTTCGACGACCGAGGCGGTGCGTGACGGGCCGGCCGACACCGCCTCCCACGGCACGTCGCGGCTGCCGAACTGGTACGTGATCCGCAGGCCTTCGGGACGCAGCAGGATCCGGCCGCTGCCCCGGCCGTGGATGGCGACCCGCAGCAGGAACAGGACCAGCAGCATCGCCGCGGAGACACGCCCGGCGACGACGTACGCGCCGGGGATGGACGCCGGCCACAGGAACAGCCCGGTGGACACGGTGCACGCGGCGAGCACCGTCACCGCGGTCGACGCGCTCAGCCGGTCGGCCGGCGGTGCGACGAAGGCGCCGTCGCGGAGGTCGAACGCGACCGGCCGCCGCCGCCGGAGCTGCAGCAGATTGACGGCCTGCGCCACCAGCATGAGCAGCAGCGGCGGCAGGGTGAGCAGCAGCGGCGCCAGGAAGGGTGCGTCGGTGCCTGCCGGGTGCGTGTCCCAGCCGTCGTGCCACCGCCATACCACCGCGAACCAGCCCAGCGCCAGGGCCGACGTCACCGCCAGGTAGCCGTCACCGGCGCGCCAGGGCCGGCGGCGGGTGGGTGGCGGTGCGGTGAGTGCGGTCACGGTCGCAGTGTGCGGCACCACGGATGACGGCGACAACCCCGACCACCCTTCCCTAGTCAACCAGTAGGAGAAGTGGGTATAGTGCGCGGCACCAAGTCCGTCAATGAGGAGCGTCATCGATGCGTCGGCTCTCGGTCGTCCTGACCGGTGTCATGGTTCTGCTGGGCACCACCCTGGCCGCGGGGTGTGCCGCCGACAAGGAGCCGGCCGCCGCGACGCCCGGCGCGGCCGAGGAGCCGCTGAAGGTCGGATACCAGCGCTTCGGCGGGCTCAGCCTGGTCAAGGCGCGCAAGGCCGAGGCCGCCGGCACCACCTGGTCGCTGTTCGAGAGCGGTCCGGCGCTCACCGAGGGCATCAAGGCCGGCGCCATCGACATCGGCCAGGTGGGTGAGGCCCCGCCGATCTTCGCCGCCGCCGGAAAGATCGACTTCAGGATCATCGGCACCTCCAAGCCGGTGCCGAAGGGCGAGGCCGTCCTCGTCAAGGCGGCCAAGGGGTACAACTCCTTCAAGGACCTCAAGGGCAAGAAGGTCGCGCTCAACAAGGGCTCGAACGTCAACTGGCTGCTCGTGCGCCTGCTGGAGGCGAACGGCATGACCATCAAGGACATCGACGTGCAGTACCTCAAGCCCGCCGACGCCCGGCCCGCCTTCGACAACGACCAGGTCGACGCGTGGATCATCTGGGACCCCTACTTCTCGCTCGCCGAGACCCCCGGCGTGAAGGTGCTCGTCGACGCGACCGGCCTGGCCAACAACCGCGAGTACATCCTCGTGTCGCCGCAGGCACTGAAGTCGAAGCCCGGCAAGATCCGCGAGTTCCTCAAGACGTACCGCGAGGTCACCGACTGGGGCATCGGCAACCCCGACGAGCGCGTCAAGATCCTCGCACCGGAGCTGAACATCGGAGAAGACGTCGCCCGCCGCGCCCTGGACCGCAGCGCCCAGCCGCTGGCCGCGATCGACGGCGCGATCGGCGACGAGCTGCAGCAGATCGCCGACGGGTTCACCGAGCTGCAGCTGATCCCCGGCAAGGTCGACATCAAGGGCCGCATCGACGACCAGTTCTCGGACATCCTGCGATGACGACGCTCCTGGACCGGCGGGCCGCGGTGGTGGGCGTCGCCGCCCGCCGCCGGTCCGCCGCCCGGCGCCGGCTCCGGGCGGTGACGCCGCTCGCCCTGCTCGCCGCGTGGGAGGGCGGCGTCCGGGGCGGCCTGCTCGACCCCGACAAGCTGCCCGCGCCGAGCACGGTCCTGGCGACCGGCTGGCGGCTCGCCGCCGAGGGCACCCTCGGCGAATACCTGCTCGACTCCGTCCAGCGGGCCGTCCTCGGGCTGCTCATCGGCGGGCTGCTGGGCCTCGCGCTGGGCACGCTCGCCGGGCTGGCCCGGCTCGGCGACGACCTGGTCGACCCGACGGTGCAGATGGCCCGGATGCTGCCGCACCTGGGCCTGGTGCCGCTGCTCATCATCTGGGTCGGCATCGGCGAGTCCCTGAAGGTGACCCTCGTGGCGCTCGGCGCGTTCTTCCCGATCTACCTCAACACGTACGCCGGCATCCGCAACATCGACGAGCGCCTCGTGGAGGCGGCCCGCACCTGCGGCCTCACCGCACTGGAGCGCGTCCGGCACGTCGTCGTGCCCGGGTCGCTGCCGTCGCTGTTCCTCGGCGTGCGGCTCGCCTTCGCCGCCGGCTGGCTCAGCCTCGTCGTCGGCGAGCAGGTCAACGGGCAGGGCGGCCTCGGGTTCATGATGATGGAGGCCCGCGAGTTCAGCCAGACCGACGTCGTCGTGCTCGGCCTCGTCACGTACGCGCTGCTCGGCCTCGTCTCCGACCTGCTGCTGCGACTCGGCGAGAGGAGGCTCCTGGCATGGCGGCACGGACTGCGGGCCCGGTGAACGCGGTCGGGGTCCGGCGGTCGTTCGGCGCCGCCGTCGTCCTCGACGGCGTCGACCTCACCATCGCGCCCGGCGAGGTCGTGGCGCTGCTCGGCGGCAGCGGCTCCGGCAAGAGCACGCTGCTGCGGATCCTCGCCGGGCTCGACGGCGACGCGACCGGCGACGTCGAGACCACCGGCACGACGGCGGTCGTGTTCCAGGAGCACCGGCTGCTGCCGTGGAAACGCGTCGCGGCCAACGTCGCGCTCGGCGTGCGCGGCGCCTCCGTCGGCGAGCGCGTCGACGCGGCCCTGGCCGAGGTCGGGCTCGCCGACCGCCGGGACGCCTGGCCCGCGGAGCTGTCCGGCGGCCAGGCGCAGCGCGTCGCGTTCGCCCGGGCGCTGGTACGGGAGCCGGACCTCCTCCTGCTCGACGAGCCCTTCGGCGCGCTGGACGCGCTGACCCGGCTGCGGATGCAGGACCTCTTCGGCCGGCTGCGCGCCACGCACGGCTTCGCGGCACTGTTCGTCACCCACGACGTCGACGAGGCGCTGCTGCTCGCCGACAGGGTGCTGGTCCTGGACGGCGGGCGGATCGCCGAGGACCGGCCGGTGACGCTGCCGCGGCCGCGGGCGGTGGACGCGCCCGGCTTCGGCGCCTCCCGCCGGGAACTGCTCGCACTGCTTTTCGCCTGACCTCTCGGGTGCGATGAGTTCGGCGCCCGCGCTTCGTCAGTACGGGAAAGTTCCTACCGCTGGAAGGACATTCCCTCGTGACCAAGATCATCTTCATGATGTCGGTGTCGCTGGACGGCTACTTCGAGACCAGCTCGCGGACCCTCGAATGGCAGAACATCTCCGACGAACTGCACACCCACTTCAACGAGGAGATCGCCGCCTCCGGCGGGCTGCTCAACGGCCGCGTGTCCTACGAGCTGATGGCCGGCTTCTGGCCGCACGCCGACGAGGACCCGGCGGCGCCGAAGGTCGTCGCGGACTACGCCCGCATCTGGCGCGACGTGCCGAAGGTCGTCTACTCCCGCACGCTGCCCTCGGCGGAGTGGAACAGCACGATCGTCCGCGAGGTCGTGCCCGCCGAGGTGGAGGCCCTCAGGTCAGCGGCCTCCGGCGACCTGTTCGTCGGCGGCCCGGACCTGCTGGCGACGTTCCAGGCGCACGGCCTGGTGGACGAGTACCGCCTCTACGTGCACCCGGCGGTGCTCGGCGAAGGCCATCCGCTCTTCCGCCCCGGCACGTCACTGCGCCTGCGGTTCCTCGAGTCGCGCCCGTTCGCCGACGGGGTGGTCATGCTGCGGTACGCCGCCACTAGGTGAGCCTGCTCAGCGCGGCCTGGTCGGGGCTGCCCGGGGCGGCCTGGAACGTGACGAACCGTTGCCCGTCGACGGCGGTCAGGATCTCCGAGGTCAGCTCCAGGCACCCCGCCCGCTCGTGGCGGAACGCCCTCCTGGCGCCGCTCTTCGCCCGGACGTCGTAGTGCGCCCACAGGTCCGCGAACTCGTCGCTGCGCTCACACAGCTCGCCGACCAGCGCCGCCCGGGCCGGCCCGTCGGCGACCGTCCGCAGGTGCGCGACGCAGTCCTCCGCCATCCGCCGCCACGACACGAACACGTCCCGTGCCCGGGGGTGCGTGAACACGTACACGACCAGATTCCCCGGCACGGTCAGGCCGTCCAGAAGCGAGCGGCCCTCCTCGTTGGCGGCGAGCAGGTCACTGGTCTGCGTCAGCACGTACGCCGGCGTCGGCCGCACCATCTCCAGCAATCGCACCAGGCCGGGTCTGACCCGCTCCCGCGCCTCCGGCCGCCGCGCCGCGGGGTGCGCCAGCTGGTGCAGGTGCGCCCGCTCGTCGTCGTCGAGCATCAGTACCGTGGCGAGGGAGTCGAGGACCGACCGGCCCGGATTGGTGTCCTTGCCGCGCTCCAGCCTCGTGTAGTAGTCGACGCTGACCCCGGCGAGCGCGGCCAGCTCCTCACGCCGCAGGCCGGGCGTCTGCCGGCGCCCGGTCCCCGCCGGCAGGCCGGCCTCGACCGGACCGACCCGGGCCCGCCGGCTGCGCAGGAACTCCCCGAGGCTCACACTCCCCATTCTGCCGCTTCCCCGTCCGCCCGGGAGGGGCCCTGCGAGGGCCTGGCCTCGTCCGGTGCTCCCACTCCCGCCTTCGCCGCGGCATGCTGACGGCCATGACACAGCAGCACGTACTGGTGATCGGCGGCAGTTCGGGCATGGGCCTGGCGCTCGTCGCCCGCCTCCTGTCCACGGGCCGCGCGGTGACGATCGCCGGCCGCTCCTCCGCCCGCCTCGCCGCGGCGGCCGCCACCCTCCCGCAGGCCCGCACGGTCCAGCTCGACGTCAGCGTCGAGTCCGAGGTCGCCGCCCTCACGTCGGCCACCTTCGACCACGTGGTGGTGACGGCCGCGGACGCCGCCGGTGCGTACGCGCCGCTGCCGTCCTTCACGCTCGACGCGGCCCGGACGGTCCTCGCCACGAAGGTCCTCGGCCCGTGGCTGGTCGCCAAACACCTGGGCCCGCTGCTGTGCCCCGGCGGCTCGCTGACCTTCACGTCGGGCATCGCCGCGTACCGCCCCGGACCGGGCGCCTCGATGATCGCCACCGCCAACGGCGCCCTGGAGGCCCTGGCCCGGACCCTCGCCCTGGAACTGGCCCCGATCCGGGTCAACGTCGTCTCGCCCGGCTGGGTCGACACCCCGATCTGGGACACCCTCGCCGGCACCACGAAGCACGACCGCTTCGCCACGATGGCCGCCAGACTCCCGGCCGGCCGGGTGGGCACTCCGGACGACATCGCCCTGGCATTCCTCGCCCTGCTCGACAACCCGTACATCACCGGCACGGTCCTGCACGCCGACGGCGGTCACCGTCTCGTGTGACGTCCACCGACCCCCCGGCCCGGCCTCCTCGGGCGTTCGCGGCGGTGCTCCGGCCGCGGCCGCGGCCGCTGCTGCTGTGACGGCCGGGCCCTTGCGTCCACCACGGCGACCTCGGCATGCCGTCGCGGCGGTGAGGGTCAATTCGTCGCAGCCAGTGCAACACCCGGCCTGTCGCGGCCGGTGCGGCGTTCGGTCTGTCGCGGTGGCTGTGGCGCTCGGGCCGTCATGGCGAGTGTGGTGCCCGGACGGTCGCAGCTAGTGCGGCGTTCGGTCTGTCGCAATGGCTGTGGCGCTCGGGCCGTCATGGCCAGTGTGGTGCCCCGACGGTCGTAGCCGGTGTGGCGTTCGGTCTGTCGCGGTGACTGTGGCGCTCGGGCCGTCATGGCCAGTGTGGTGCCTGGACGGTCGCAGCTAGAGACCATTCGGGGTCAGGGTTTGGGTTGCTCCTTCTTTGTGGGTGATCGCTCTGGCCTGTGGCGGCGGTGTGCTGGGGGTATGCGGTACGG
>NZ_JBVJIJ010000015.1:0-312590 GCF_055586325.1 Dactylosporangium sp. NPDC051087
GCCTCATGCGCGAAGCCCCGTTCCTCCTCATCGGCGAAGGCACCAGCGAGATCCAGAAGACCATCATCAGCCGCGGCCTGCTCAAGGAATACGGGATCAGCTGACCTGCACCCGGACGTGCACCGCCGGGGTGCCGTCCGGGTCCACAGTGGACAGCGACAGGTCGGTGCTGCCCCGCACCTGGGCCGGCTGCCCGCAGAACAGCGGCCGGAGGTTGCGGTGCCGCACCTCGCGGACCGGACCGGCGTCGCGCAGGCGGACGGTCTCCAGCAGCGACAGGGTCATCAGCGGGCCGTGCACCACCAGGCCCGGGTAGCCTTCCACGCCGGTCGCGTAGGGCAGGTCGTAGTGGATGCGGTGACCGTTGGCGGTCGCCGCGCTGAACCGCATCAGCCGCATCGGGTCGGTGCGCAGCGTCCACTCCCCCGCCTCGGGCCCTGCCGTCAGCAGCGCCCCCGCGAGGTCCCCGGCCGGCTCCACCACGACGCCGGCCGCGGGCTCGGCGGGTGCGGCCGGGCGGCGGTACACGATGTCCTGGGTCTCCACGACCGCGAGCACCCCGTCCTGGCGGACCAGCCGGGTCTGCACGGTGGACAGCACGAACTCGCCCTGCCGGCCGGACTTCGACTCGCTCGACAGCAGCTCGACCGTGCGGTCGACGGTCGAGCCGACGGTGAGCGGGGCGAGCAGGCGCACGGTGCCGCCGGCGAACATCCGGCGCGGGAAGCCGGGCGGATGCGGCGGTGTCACGTGCCGCGGATGGCCGTCGGGGCCGGTGTCACCGGCCGCGGGCCAGGTCGGCAGCGCGACCCAGTGCCACAGCGGCGGCAGCGGGTCGCCGGGGGCCGGCGCCGGCAACCCGTCGTCGAACAGCGCGGCGAGGGCCCGCACCGGACCGGCTCGCAGGACCACCTCAGGCATTGGCACCGTCCCCGGACAGGTCGAGCAGGCGCCGGGCGCGTTCCACCACCGGCCGGTCCACCATACGGCCGTCGACGGTCACCACCGCGGCCCCGCCCTCCGCCGCCGCCACGACCCGCGCGGCCCAGGCGAGCTCTTCCGGCGCCGGCCGGAACGCCTCGGTGACCACCGGCACCTGGCGGGGGTGGATGCACAGCTTGCCGGTGAACCCGAGGCCGCGCGCGTACGCGGTGTCCGAGGCCAGCAGCGCCGCGTCGGACAGGTCGGTGGTCACCCCGTCGATCGGGCCCGGCAGCCCGGCCGCCGCGCTCGCGAGGACCAGCGCGGCGCGGGACGCGGCGAGCGCCGGGCGGTCCGCCGGGTCGACGCCGAGCTGCGCGGCCAGGTCCAGGTGCCCGAACGCGAGCCGGCGCACCCCCGTGGCCCGCGCGATGCGGCCCGCGTCGAGCACCCCGGCGGCGGTCTCGACGAGCGCGATCACCGCGGCCCACCGGCCCAGCGCGCCGATCGCCGCCGGGTCCTCCGCCTTCGGTACCATCACCGCGGCGTCGTCCACAGTGGACATCATGGCGAGGTCGGCGTCGTGCCACTCGGTGCCGGCGCCGTTGATCCGCACGACGGCGCGATGGCCGGCGGCGAGCCACTCGCGCACCGCCGCACGGGCGGCGGGTTTGTCGGGCGGGTGGACGGCGTCCTCGAGGTCGATCACGACGAGGGCGCCGGTGGCCGCGGCCCGGTCGAAGCGTTCGGGCCGGTTGCCGGGCACGAACAGCACGGCGCTGCCGCCCCTCATGCCGGCACCTGCGCGCGGAACCAGTCGGCGACCGCGTCGGGCCCGGCGAACGTGACCGCCGGGTCCGCGGCCAGCTCGTCCACGACCCCGAAGAGTCCCCCGACGCGGTGCGGCACGCCGAGCAGGTGCGGGTGCATGGGCAGCGCCAGCACCCGGGCGCCCCGCTCGGCGGCCTCGGCCTTGAGCACCGCGACGGTGTCCCGCAGCCGGCGCACGTATTCCGGCATCGGCTGGTGCTCGACCGCGACCACGACGCTGTCGTTGAGCTCCAGGTTGTACGGCAGGGCGAGCAGCGGCGGATCGGTGCTCATCCACAGTGGATGGTCGGCGAGCGCCCAGTCGAGCACGTACTGCACCCCCAGCTCGGCGAGGACCTGCGGGGTGCGGACGGTCTCCGCCAGCCCGGGCCCCATCCAGCCCCGCGGCCGCCGGCCGGTGCTCGCGGTGAGCAGTTCGAAGGACTCGGTGATCGCGGCGCGTTCGTCGGCGGCGCCGGTGAGCGCCTCCTGCCGCACGCCGTGCGCGATGAAGTCCCAGCCGGTGTCCAGCAGCAGCTCGAACACGGCCGGGTAGTCGGTGTGCACGGCGGCGTTGACGCTCAGCCCGACCGGCAGGTCCCGTTCGGCGAAGCCGGTGACGAGCCGTTCGACGCCGGCCCGCAGCCCGTACTCGACCCAGCTGTAGTTGGGCACGTCGGGGACGTTGTCCTTGCCGTGCGGCGGGGTGAGCAGCTTGCGCGGCATCGGCCGGTCGAACGGCCACGACTCCACGTTGAGCACGGGCATGACGATCAGCGTGCCGCCGCGCAGCCCGGTCAGCCGCGGCAGGTCCGCCGGCAGCCGGTGCGGTATCCAGGTCATGATCGCCTCCGTTACCGGGTCTGTCCGCCGTCGACGGTGACGCAGGTGGCGACCAGGTGCGCCGCCCGCGGGGAGAGCAGGAACGCGGCGGCCGCGGCCACGTCGTCGGGCTCGGCCGGGTGCCCGGCCGGGATCTGCGCGGCGAGGGTCGCCGCCGCGGTGTCCTCGTCGACACCAGCGGCGGCGGCACGGTGGGCCAGCAGGGCGGCGTACCGGCCGGTGCGGGTCGGGCCGGGGTGCAGCCCGACCAGGCCGATGCCGCGGGGTGCGAGCAGCCGGCCGGTGCTGGCCACGAGGCCGGCGAGCGCGGCGTTGATCGCGGTCGAGGTGACCATGCCGGGCGGCGCGTCGGCGGCGGCGTTGCCGGCCACGACGACGATGCGGCCGCCGTCCATCAGCGCGGCGGCGGCGCGTACCGCACGGACCGAGGCGAGGAACTTCGTGGTGAACGCCACCTGCCAGGCGTCGTCGTCGATCTCGTCGAACGTGCCGATCGGGGTGGAGCCCACGCACGCGAGCAGCCCCCACAGCGGCCCGTCGACCGCGGCGACCAGCTCGGCGATTCCTGCGGGCGCGGTCATATCGGCCGCGACGACGGCGACCTGCGGCGAGCCGGCGGCGCGGGCCTCCTCGGCCACCGCGGCGAGGCGGCCGGCGTCGCGCGCGGCGAGCACCAGCCGGGCGCCCTCGGCGGCCAGAAGCAGGGCGGCGGCCCGGCCGATGCCGGCACCCGCCCCGGTGACGGCGATCAGGCGGCCGGTGAGTCGCAGGTCCATCAGGCTTCCTCCCACAGGGCGACGAGCTCGGCGGTGGTGCAGACGGTGGCGTACCGGTGCCGGGCCGTCTCCAGCGCCGCCTCGTGCAGCGGCACCGACCACGAGCCGCAGGCGTCCTCGGGCAGCACGACGTAGTAGTCGGCGCTGAACGCCTCCCGCGCGGTCGCCTCGACGCAGACGTTGGTGGACACCCCGGCGCACACGACGGTGCGCACCCCGGCGGAGCGCAGCACCAGGTCGAGGCTGGTCCCGGCGAAGGCGCTGTAGCGGTACTTCTGCACCACCACGTCGTCCCATCCGGGTGCCAGCTCGTCGATGATCTGCTGCCCCCAGCTGCCCTGCACGCACAGGTCGGTGACGGAGAACGTGGCCCGCGACCGCGCGTCGAGCCACGGGCCGGAGTCGCTGGCGTGGCCGGGCAGCGTGGTGTGCTGCGCGTGCACGATGAGCAGGCCGGCGCCGCGGGCCGCGTCGAGCAGGCGGCGCATGGCGGGGATGACGCGGCGGCCGTGCTCCAGTGAACGGCCGCCGCGGGTCGCGGTCTTCCCTGCCGGGTCGAGGAAGTCGTTGCACATGTCGACCAGCACCAGCGCGGTGTGCGCGGGGGCGGCCTTCGCGGCGAGGGTGCCGAGCACCTCCGGCGCGGTCACGCCCGCACCGCCCGGAACAGGGCGTCGGTGTCCAGCCGCAGCGCGGCCTGCCACAACCCGGCCGCGCCGTCCTCGCCGAGCACCGGCGCCGCGAGGAGGGTGAACTTGGCGGCGAGCTGCTCGTCGGTCATGGGCGCGTCGACGCTGCCGGTGGCGTGCTCGACGGTGAACGTACGGGTGACGCCGCCGCGCAGCCACACCTGGGTGCGGCAGGCGTCCTTCGGCATCGCCGGGTCGGTGACCGCCTCGACCGTCCGGCGCAACCGGACCACCTCGGGGTCGGTCGCCCGCGCGTCGGTGTACTGCGCCGGCCCGGCGCCGCCGTCGATCAGCCCGACGGCGAAACAGTGGTAGACCGAGAACTTGCTCTGCAGTCCCGTGTGGGGCTCCTGCACGCCCATCACCTCCAGCACGACCGGGCGCACGGTGACCACGACCCGCTCCACGTCCTGGGCCCGCAGCCCGGCCTCGTGGCCGGCGATCGCCGTGTCGATCACCGGATGGCTGACGATGCCGCAGCTGTACGGCTTGAAGGCGTTGCGCTCGATCTCCCACTCGCTGCCGAGCCCGGCGAGGGCGGCATCGGCGTCGTAGGCGGGGCTGAACGCGTCGCCGAGGCCGCCCGCGCCCCCGAACGCGTCCGCGGCGCCGGTGACGCCGGCCCGGGCCAGCAGCGCCGCCTGCAGCCCGCCGGCCGCGGAACGACCGGCGTGCAGCGCCTTGGTCATCGAGCCGAGCTGTTCGGTGACGCCGGCGGCGAGGGCACCGGCGATGGCGAGGGCGTGCCGGGTCTGCGCCGCGCCGAGGCCGAGGATCCGGGCGGCGGCCGCGGCGGCGCCGACGTGCCCGGCGGTGCCGGTGACGTGCCAGCCACGGTCGAAGTGCCCGGTGCCGAGCGCGACGGCGGTCCGGCTGCCGATCTCGATGCCGGCCACCACCCCGGCGAGGATCTCGGTCCCGGTGGCGCCGGTGGCCGCGCCCGCGGCGAGGGCGGCGGCGACGACCGGGGCGCCCGGGTGCAGCACGGTGCGCAGGTGGGTGTCGTCGAAGTCCTCGACGTGCATGGCGTATCCCATGAGCAGCGCCGCGCCGTACGCCGACGCGGTGGCGCCCTGTCCCAGCACCGGCACGGCGCCGCGCAGGCCGAGGTCGTCGAGGGCGGCGGCCACGGTCCGCACCGCGGGGTGCCCGCCGGCGTCGACGGCGAGCCCGACGACGTTGGCGACGGCGCGGCGCCCGGCGTGCCTGGCGGACTCGGGCACGGCCGCGAGATCGAGACCGGCGCCGAACTCGGCGAGCCGCGCCGCGAGGTCGGCACCCGGAGCCCCGGAGGCGGGTGCCGGCGCGGCGGCCGGAGCCGGCGACGCGGCGGGTGACGCGGCGGCCGGGGCATCGTCGAGGACGGTCCAGGTCACGCCGAAGCCGTCGAGGAGGTGCTCGGCGGCGGTGCGGTCGCCGTAGCCGGCGAGCAGCCCGCGCGGGCCTTCGAGGGCGGTGGGCGAGGCGGTGAGACCGTGCTTCGCGAGGGTGGCGGCGAGCACCCCGGCGGCCGAGGCGAAGCCCGGGGTGAGGTCGCCGAGCGGGGTGCCGTCATGCACCCGGTGGCCGCAGGTGAGGCTGGCGGCGATGCTGACGGCGGTGGCGAGCCGGTCGTGGTCGGCGCCCCGGGCGAGGGCGGCGGTGGCGGCGGCGCCGAGGACGCCGGCGCTGCCCGCCGGGTCCCACACCGCCGTGTGGCCGGGGCCGAGCGCGGTGTGGAGCCGCCAGGCCAGTTCGGCGCCGACGAGTGCGGCCACCGTGGCCCGCTCGGCGTCCTCTGTGCCGTCCAGCGCTCCGGCGCAAACCCGCCAGACCCACGCGCCCGGACCGTTCACCACATCCGCCGCACCAGGCACATCCGGCGCACCCGGCGCACCGGTCAGCAGCGCGGCCGTGAGCGCGTCGCTGCCGTCGTCGGTGTATCCGGCCGGGTATCGGGCGGCGGCCGGGTCCGGTGACAGCGGGCGGGCCGCGGCGAGAGCGCCCTCGGCCCGGGAGCGCACGGACGGCTCGACGCCCGAGGTGCGGACCCGCAACGCGAGCCCGGCGAACGATGACGCGAACACGACCGCCCCCAGTCTTCGACTAAAGTGCCTAAGTAAGGTTAACTACTTAGGATCACCAAGTCCAGGCCGGGTAGATCACGTCGTCAGGCCGTGGCGTCGGCCCTGACCTTGCGCGCCTTGGCGGTCCGGGCCGCGGGGCGCTCCGCCGCCGCGCCGGAGCCCGGCATCAGGCTCGCCCGCAGGCTCTCGCCCACCGGCGATCCGCTCTTGATGCCGACGAAGAACGCGAGGACGACGAGCGCCGCCTGCCGCTGGTCGTCGCTGAGCTGGCGGTGGAACAGCGCCGCGTGCGCCTGCACCTGGTCGTTGATCTCGGCCAGCACCGGCGCGGCGGCGTCGGTGGCGACCACCCGGGTCATCCGCCGGTCCTGGTCGGTGCGCTGCCGCTCCACCAGGCCCTGCCGCTCCAGGTCGCGCACCAGCCGCGAGGCGAACGCCGGCACCACGTCGAGCCGCTCGGCGAGCTGGCTGACGGTCAGCGGCTCGTCGGCCACCCCGAAGATCTGGATCAGCGCCTGATGGGCGAGGGGATCGAAGCCGTGCTCGCGGGCCGCGTCGTCGACGATGCGGATCACCTTGCGGATCACGTAGCGAGCGGTGGCGACCGCCTGCACGTAGGTCTTCTGGTCGGTGGCCTCGGGCTGGCCGCTCTGCTCCCAGGCCGCGAGCGCGATCTCGGTCTCGTTCACGTGGGTCCCCTCGGATCAGCCCGGTTAGGGCCTCAAGTATAGCACTAGGAATAAGTACTCAGGATCATTATGCTGGCGGCCATGGTACCTCCAGCACAGTTCCGCGCGAAGTGGGGCGTCATCATTCCGTCGACGAACATCATGGTCGAACACGACTTTGCCATGTTGTGCCCGTACGGTGTGACCTTCCACGCCGGCCGCGCATACATCGCAAAACCGTCGATGGCCTCGGACGCCGACGCCAAGGCGCTGCTCGACCAGATGGACGCCTCCTTCGGGGCGGCGCTGCGCGACGTGCTCACCCTGCGCCCGGACCGCATCGTCATCGCCATGTCGGCCGAAGTCATGCGCCGCGGCGTCAAGGAGGGCGCGGAATTCGTCGACGACGTCGCCCAGCGGGCCGGCCTGCCGGTCAGCACCGGCCCGGACGCGGTCATCGCCGGGCTGCGGCGTCTCGGTGCGACCCGCATCGGCCTGCTGACCCCCTACCAGCCCGAGTCGGACCGGCTCACCACACAATACTTCCAGGACTGCGGCTTCGACGTCGTGCACGCCGAAGGACTGCGCTGCACCTCGGCCACCGACATCGCCGAGGTCACCCCCGACCGGATCGTCGCCGGGCTGCGCGGGCTGGCCGGCCACGGCGTCGAGGCGCTCGTCCAGGTCGGCACCAACCTCGGCGCCGTCGCCCTGGCCGCCGAGGCGGAGCGCTGGCTGGGCGTGCCGACCATCGCGATGAACGCGGCAACCGTGTGGCACGCGCTGCGCGAGTCCGGCATCACCGACCAGCGCCCCGACGCGGGGTTCCTGCTGCGCGACTACTGAACCGGGGTATGAAGCCAGCGTTTCGAGGTGGCGTACCACGGAAGGGCCGCCACCTCCGCGCGCTTCGGACCGCGGGCCGCGGCGGCGCGTTCGGGGCCGTCGAGCACGTCGAGGTCGGCGAGGTCGTGCAGGACGAAGCAGTTGCGCTCCCCCGCCGGCACCTCGGGCGCGTGCAGCCGCCGGATGCGCAGCCACGACGGTGCCGCGAGCAGCAGCGGGGAGTGTTCGGTGTCGTACCAGTCGTCGAAGCGCCCCAGCTCCGAGGGTGGCACCGCGAAGGCGACCATCAGCAGGAACGCGCCGCGGCCGGTGCCGGAGTCGGCGCGGACGGTGCAGGTGAGACCGCCGGGGACCGCGCCGGGCAGCAGGGCCAGGCCCTCGCCCGACTCGTCGGTCCAGCGCTCCCCCGGCGGCAGCGCGGCGACCGGGGCGCGCAGCAGCGTGACGGTCACCAGCGGGTCCTCATGTTGACCGCCTTCACCTCGGCGTAGGTGTACAGCTCGTCCAGGGTCTCCTCGCGGCCCAGGCCGCTGTCCTTGACCCCGCCGAACGGCATGCCCCAGTAGTGCCGGCTCACGTCGTTGACCCACACGTAGCCGGTGTGCAGGCCACGCACCACGCGCATCGCCTGCCGCAGGTCGTTGGTCCACACCGCGCCGGTCAGCCCGTAGTCCACCGCGTTGGCCGCGGCCAGGACGGTGTCCACATCGGACCAGCGCAGCATCGACAGGACCGGGCCGAAGATCTCCTCCCGGGCGATGCGCATCCGCGGCTCGACCCGGTCGAACAGCACCGGCGGCAGGTAGGCGCCGCCGGGCAGGTCCGGGAGGCCGCCCTCGTACACCGGGCGGGCGCCTTCCTGCTTGCCCGCCGCGACGAATCCGGCCACCCGGTCGCGGTGCGCCGCGGACACCAGCGGTCCCATCGTCGTACCGGCGGCGTAGGCGACCCCGGGGACGAACCGGCCCAGCCGGTGCGCCACCGCCTCGACCACGTCGTCGTGGACGTCCTCGTGCAGGAAGACCCGCGACGTGGAGCCGCAGGACTGCCCGCCGCAGCTGTCCAGGTTCATCCCGGCGACGACCGCGTCGGCGACCGCGTCCACCGGCGCGTCCGGGAAGACGATCATCGCGTTCTTGCCGCCGAGCTCCAGCGACACGTGCTTGACCGCGTCCGCCGCGGCCGCCCGCTGGATCGCCAGGCCGGTCGCCACGCTGCCGGTGAAGCCGATCCGCCGCACCGCGGGGTGCCCGACCAGCGCGGCGCCGGCCTCCGCGCCGCCGGTGACGACGGTGAACACCCCGGCCGGCAGCACCTCCTGCGCGATCTCCGCCAGCCGCAGCGCGGACAGCGGTGTCTGCTCGGCGGGCTTGAGCACCACGGCGTTGCCCATCACCAGCGGCGGCAGCATCGCCTTGATGGCGAAGTAGGCCGGGTGGTTGTAGGCGACGATCCGGGCCACCACCCCGAACGGCTCGTACTCGGTGAAGTGCAGGTCCTGCGGGTCGATCGGCACGGTCGTGCCGCCGGTCATGCCGGCCACCGCCGGCCAGGTGACGAACTGGTGCAGGCAGCGCTCGACGTCGCTGAGCATCGCCTGGAACGGGTTGCCGCCGTCCATCGCGTCGAGCATCGCCAGCTCGTGCCGGTGCTCGCGGACCGCGGCGCCGAGCGCTTCGAGGAGCCGGCGCCGGCCGGGCACGCCGAGGTCGCGCCAGGCGGGCTGGGCGGCCGCGGCGGCACGCACGGCGGCGTCGACCGTCGCGGCGTCCGCGACGGGCACGTCGGCGAGGCGCTCGCCGGTGGACGGGTCGACGGTCGGCGCCGTGGCCAGGCCGGCGACGGGCGCGCCGCCGATGTGGATCCGCGGCGGATGCGTGGCCAGGCGGTCCCTGACGGCCGGTGCGTCGATCAACGGTCTCCTCCGAGGGTCGTGGCGCGCTCGCCGAGCAGCGCCGCCCAGCGGGCGCGTACCGCGGCGCGGACCTCGGCCGGCACGTCGGCGACCACCCCGCGCTCCGGATCCGTGCCGAGGGGGCGGGTCGCGTCGATGCCGAGCTTGGAGATGGTGCGCCCGACCGACATCGGGTCGACCGGGTTGGACTTCATGCCCGGCACCACGAGCACGTCCTCGTGCGCCCGCATCCGGGTCGCCACCGCCCACTCGACCTGCCGGGCGTCGGCCGGGTCGATGTCGTCGTCGACGACGGTGACGTGCTTGATGAGGTCCTGGCAGGTGAACGCGGCGAGCATGGCGAGGCGCGCCTCGCCGGGGCTGCGCTGCTCGATCGACAGCACCGCGTGGAAGCGGCAGCTGCCGGCCTCGGTGAGCACCACCCGGCGGGTGCCGGGCACGACCGCGCGGACCGCCCGCAGCAGCGTCGCCTCCCGGGCCACCGCGCCGGTGACCAGATGCTCCGGATGGTTGCCGCCGACGATCATGCTCAGCCACGGGTCCCGGCGGTGGGTGATCGCGGTGACCCGCAGCACCGGGTTGTCCCGCAGCGGCGCGTACAGGCCGGGGAACTCGCCGAACGGCCCTTCGGGGGCGGTGTCGCCCGGGTGCAGCTCGGCCTCGATCACGATCTCGGCCTCGGCGGGCACCAGCACGTCGACGGTGCGCCCGCGCACCATCCGCAGCGGTTCGCCGAGCAGCGCGCCGGCCGCGTGCGCCTCGTCGAACGGCACCAGCAGCTGCGAGGCGGCCACCACGGCCGGGTGGCAGCCGAGCGCGACCGCGACCGGCATCGGCTTGCCGCGCGCCCACCACTGCTGCAGGAACTGCCACGAGTGGGTGGGCGCGAAGTTGACGCCGAGCCGGTCCGGGCCCTGCACCTGGAGCCTCGCGATGGCCAGGTTCTGCCGGCCGCCGTCCGGTGGGGAGCACAGCAGCACACCCGCGGACAGGTACCGCCCACCGTCGCGTTCGCTGATCGCCGGGATCGGCAGCAGGCCGGTGAGGTCGACGCCCTCGCGGATCTCGACCTCCTGGCACGGCGCCTCCTCGCGGGGCACGACCCGCGGCGCGACGGGGGTGTCGAGCGCGGCGGCGATCACCTCGCCGAGCCGGTCGTCGGGCACCCCGAGCACGCAGGCGAGCTTGTCGCGGGTGTTGAGCAGGTTGCCGACCAGCGGCACCCGGTAGCCGGGCACGTCGGCGAACCGGACCGCCGGGCCGTGCGCCAGCTCCCACAGCACGGCGGCCGCCTCGTACTCCCAGCTCACCGGCTCGGTGACGGTGACGGCCCGGCCGTGCTCCTCCAGGGCGGCGAACGCGCTGCGGAGGTCCTGCGCCACCATCAGCCGCGGGCCGCGTCGAGCGGACCGGCCGGGTCCTTCAGGCCGCCGAGGTCGTAGCTGTCCAGCATGGTGTCCACCAGCTTGCGGCCCGCGCCGAAGTCGTAGGCGTCGTACATCCGCATCTTCACCACGAACGGGGCCCCCGCGTAGA
This sequence comes from Dactylosporangium sp. NPDC051087, assembly GCF_055586325.1. Lineage (NCBI taxonomy): Bacteria > Bacillati > Actinomycetota > Actinomycetes > Micromonosporales > Micromonosporaceae > Dactylosporangium > Dactylosporangium sp. NPDC051087. Next base: position 11,071 of record NZ_JBVJIJ010000015.1, read on the forward strand.
ACATCTCATACTGGTGGTGGCGGCTGGCGAACTCCGAGCCGACCATGTCCCACACCAATTTCAGCAGCTTCACCCGCTCCACGGCCGGGAAACCCGGCGACTGCACGAAGCGGTTGACGTCGGCGGCGATGGCCGGGTTGGCGAAGTCGTTCGCCGAGGACGGCAGCTGGATCAGCCCGCCGCCGCACAGGTCGCGGATCATCACCAGCAGCTTGGAGTACAGCTCGGGCTGCAGCGTCATGTTGGCGAAGCACTCCGCGCGGCCGGGCCAGGCCACCCCGTGCTCGTCGACGACGGCGTGCTGCTCCTGGGCGAGCACGAGGCCGGCGACGGTGGCGACCTGCGCGGCCATCTCGCCCAGCGCCCCCTTGACCGGGGGAAGGTTGACCGAGCCGTTCATCTCCGCGACCCGGTGCGCGAGGCCGGCGAGGAACTCCAGCTTGGTCCAGAAGCGGATCTGCGCCTGGTTGTTGCCCAGCAGGTGCCCGGCGGTGGCGAACCACTGCTTCTTGACCACGTCGAGGTTGCGGTAGGCGAAGACGTGCTCCCAGGGCACGAAGACGTCGTCGTACACGAGCAGCGAGTCGGTCTCGTCGAAGCGGGCGCTGACCGGGTAGTCGAACAGGCTCGACGACGCGGCGGCGTAGGAACGCCGGGCGTAGATCTTCACGCCGGGCGCGCCGACGGGGATCATCGCGGCGAGCGCGTGCGCCTCGTCGCCGGGCTGCAGCGGGGCGATGTTGCTCAGGTACACGTAGTCGGAGATCGCGGTGCCGGTGCCGAGCATCTGCGCGCCGCGCACCACGATGCCGCCGTCGCGCTCGGCGACCACGCCCGCGTAGAGGTGCGGGTCGGCCTGCTGGTGCGCGGGCTTCGAGCGGTCGATCTGCGGCGGGAGGATCGTGTACGTCATGTACAGGTCCTCGTCGCGGGCCTTGGCGTGGAAGTCCGTGAGGTTGCGGGCGAAGTGCTCACCGCCGGCGGCGAAGACGTGGGCGTGCCCGGCGAACCCGGCGAGGAACCCTGCCACGTGCTCCGGCCCGCGGCCCATCAGCCCGTAGGTCTGCTCGGCCATCGTCTTGAGCGCGATCCGGCGGCGGGTCAGGTCGGCCGCCGAGCGCGGGATGAGATGTGCCAGGCTCACCGGCTCACCCGTCGTGGGCGAGGCGAACGTGAGCTGGTCGCGGTTGGCCTTGTCGTCGACGGTGTCGTAGAGGGCCGCGACCGAGCGGACGGCGCCCTTGAACGCCGGGTGCCGGGTGATGTCGCCGACGAGCTCGCCGTCGATGAACACCTGCCGGCCGTCGCGCAGCCCTTCGAGATACTCTGCGCCGCTGCGGGTCATCGGGGACTGCCGTTCGCGGTGAGCGGTGCGGTCAAGGACATGCGCGTCATCTCCTGTACGTGCGGTTCGGCTGGAGACAGGTCGTGGTAGCCGCGCCGGTAGTGCACCAGCGGGCCGGTGCCCGGGTCGGCGGTGGGGGCCAGGCCGATCCCCCGCACCCGGCCCACGACGACGTGGTGGGTGCCGGCCGGGAAGTGCCGGTAGGTCTCGCAGTCCACGAACGCGAGCGACCCGGCCACCGCCGGCGCCGTCCACTGTGGAGCGGGCAGGAGCCAGTCCGGGGGCAGGACCTTGGTGCCGCCGGGACGGGAGCAGTAGTCGGAGATCGCCTGACCGCCGGCGCCGAGGAGGTTGACCCCGAAGTAGCCGGAGCGCAGCACCCGCTCGTACGTGCGGGTGGCGCTGTGGATGCAGATGAGCACCAGCGGTGGCTCCGTGGACACCGAGCTGAACGCGGTGGCCGTCATGCCGACCGGGTCGCCCTGCGCGTCGTGCACCGTGATGAGCGTGACCCCGGACGCGTAGCGGCCCATCGCTTCCTTGAAACTCTCCGGCGTGCAGCCGGCCGGCGTCATCGTCACAACGACTCCTGTAGTCTAGGTCTGGTATAAGACTATCTTACTTAAGTACAGTAACCAAGTCTCTTCTCCATCCGCTCGATGAGCGAGGAAACCGCAATGGACCACACCGACGACGCCGCGCAGGGACCGCTTGCCGGGCTGCGCGTGATCGAACTGGCCAGCTACATCGCCGCACCGCTCGGCGGGATGACCCTCGCCCAGCTCGGCGCCGACGTCCTGCGCGTCGACCCGATCGGCGGCACACCCGACCGGCGGCGCCGGCCGCTCGCGCCCAGCGGGGTCAGCCTGTACTGGAGCGGCCTCAACAAAGGCAAGCGCTCCATCGCCCTGGACCTGCGCACCGAGGCGGGCCGGGACTTGCTCGCCGACCTGGTCGGCTCCGGCGGCCCCGAGGCCGGCATCGTGCTCACCAACGCCGGCGGGCGGGCCGGGCAGCGCTACGACGACCTGCGCACGGTCCGCGACGACCTGATCTACGTGGAGGTCACCGGCGCGCGGGACGGCCGCGGATCCGTCGACTACACCGCCGACGCCACCGCCGGGTTCCCGCTCGCCACCGGCACCGCCGACACCACCACCCCGACCGGGCACGTCCTGCCGGCCTGGGACGTGGCCTGCGGGCTCTACGCCACGACCGGGCTGCTCGCCGCGCACCGTGCCCGCCGGGAGACCGGCCGCGGCGCGCACCTCGTCGTGTCGCTCGACGACGTGGCCCTGGCCACCGCCGGGAACCTCGGCTACCTCGCCGAGGCCGAGGTGTGCGGCGCAGACCGGCCACGGATCGGCAACGCCGTCTACGGCACGTACGGGCACGCGTTCGCCACCCGCGACGGGTACGTGATGATCGTCGCGCTGACCGCCCGGCACTGGCGCGACCTGCTCGACGCGACCGGGCTGACCGCGGCCGTCGCGGCGGTGGAGACCGCGCTCGGCGCCGACTTCACCCAGGAGGAGCAGCGGTACGGTCACCAGCGGCTGCTGGACGCGCTGCTGGAGCCGTGGTTCGCGGCCCGGGACACCGACGGCGTCGAGGCGGCGCTGCGCCCGGCGTCGGTGCTGTGGTCGCGGTTCCGCACCTTCCGTGACATCGTCACCACCGGACGGGCCGGCCTGCTCGCCGGCGGCGTCTTCGACGTGCTCGACCAGCCGGGCCTCGGCCCGCACCTGGCGCCCGGGTCGCCGCTGACCGGCGGGCCTGACGGCCGCACCCTCGGCGGGCCGCGGCCGGCCCCCGGCCTCGGCGAGCACACCCGCGCCGTGCTCACCGAGCTCGGCCGCGACCGGGCCACCATCGACACCCTGTTCGCCGGCGGCATCGTCGCCTGACTGAGTGAGGAGACCGGCTCGATGCTCGACGCCGTCATCTGCGCACCGCTGCGCACCCCGATCGGCCGGTTCGGCGGCGTGCTGCGCGCCGTGACCGCCGCAGAACTCGCCGCCACCGTCATCCGCGCCATCGTCGAACGCACCGGCCTGGACCCAGCCGCCGTCGACGACGTCATCCTCGGCCAGTGCAACCCCAGCGGCGAGGCACCCGCGATCGGCCGGGTCGCGGCGCTGGACGCCGGGCTCCCCGTCACCGCCGGCGGCACCCAGGTCGACCGCCGCTGCGGCTCCGGCCTGCAGGCCGTCCTCACCGCCGCGATGCAGGTGCAGACCGGGGTCAGCGACCTGGTCCTCGCCGGCGGCGCGGAGAGCATGAGCCAGGTCGAGCACTACGCCCCCGGGCTGCGCTGGGGCGCAGGTGAGCAGGTCGGGCTGCTGGACCGGCTGGCCCGCGCCCGCACCACCGCCGGCGGCCGCGACCACCCCGTCCCGGGCGGGATGGTGGAGACCGCGGAGAACCTGCGCCGGCGGTACGACATCCCCCGCGGCGAGCAGGACGAGCTGGCCCTCGAATCGCACCGCCGGGCCGTCGCCGCGCAGGACGCCGGCGTGTTCGCCGCCGAGATCGTGCCGGTGACCGTGCCCGCGAAGGGCGGCCCGCAGACCGTCGACACCGACGAGCACCCGCGCCGCGACAGCACCCTCGAGGCGCTCGCCCGGCTGCGACCGGTCATGGGGCGGGACGACCCCGCGGCGACGGTCACCGCCGGCAACTCCAGCGGGCAGAACGACGGCGCCGCCGTCTGCGTCGTGACCACCCCGCGGCGCGCCGCCGAGCTCGGCCTCACGCCCCTCGTCCGGCTCGCCGGCTGGTCCCTGGCCGGGGTCGCACCGGAAACCATGGGCCTCGGGCCGGTGCCCGCCACCCGGCGGCTGCTCCACCGGCACGGGCTCACCCTCGCCGACGTCGACGTGATCGAGCTCAACGAGGCGTTCGCCGCGCAGGTCCTCGCCGTCACCCGGGAATGGGACCTCGCGCCGGGCGACTTCGCCCGGCTCAACGTGCACGGCTCCGGCATCGCGCTCGGCCACCCGGTCGGCGCCACCGGCGCCCGGATCCTCACCACCCTCGCGTACGAGCTGCACCGCCGGGAGGCCCGCTACGGCCTGGAGACGATGTGCATCGGCGGCGGGCAGGGCCTGGCCGCGCTGTTCGAGCGGGTGGCACCGTGACCGTCCTGCTCGACGTCGACGGGCCGGTCGCCCGGATCACGCTCAACCGTCCCGACCGCGGCAACGCCGTCACCTACGAGCTCGCCGCCCAGCTGCACTCGGTGGTCGCCGCGGTGGCGGACCGCCGGGACGTGCGGGTCGTCGTGCTGACCGGCGCCGGGCGGCACTTCTGCGTCGGCGGCGACCTGTCCGGCGACGCGTTCGCCACGGCCCGCCGCGACCTGCCCCTCGACGACGACATCGCCGCCCAGGTGCAGCGCGGGCGGCTCGCCGAGCGGATCCGGGCGCTGCCGCAGGTGAGCATCGCGGCGGTCAACGGCGGCTGCGCCGGCGCCGGGCTGGCCCTGGCCCTGGCCTGCGACCTGCGGGTCGGCGCCGAGCACGCGGTACTGCGCACCGCCTACCTGGACGCCGGGGTCAGCGGCGACTACGGCATCACCTGGCTGCTGCCCACCCTGCTCGGCGAGGCCCGCGCGCGGGAGCTGATGCTGCTGCCCGACAAGCTCGACGCGGCCACCGCGCTGCGCCTCGGCCTGCTGACCCGGGTCGTGCCGGACCTCGAAGCGGCCGTCGACGAGCTCGCGCGGCGGTGCGCGGCGAAGGCGCCCCTGGCCGTGGCGGCGATCAAGCAGAACCTCGCCGGGGCGGCCGGGGCGACGCTCGGCCAGCACCTGGTGGCCGAGGCGCGGCGGCAGGTCTCCACCGCCCGGTCGCAGGACGCCGCTGAGGCGGCCGCCGCGTTCCTCGCGAAGCGGCCGCCCGACTTCAACGGACTATGAGCGGGCGCGGCGGGTCCGGTCCGTCATCGAGAACCGCAGGCGGGCCATCATGTTCTCCACCTCGGGGTCCCGGCCCGCCTGCGTGAACAGGTCCGGGACCGCCGCGCCGAGCTCGTCCTGGGTCCAGCGGCGCTCGCCGTTGCGGACGAAGGCGACGCTGGTGAACGGCTCGTACAGCTCGACCACGTCGCCCTGCACGCCGAACACCTTGCCGGAGATCGTGCCGGCCGCGTCGCCGCACAGGAACGCCACCATCGGCGCCACGTTGTCCGGTGCCCAGAAGTCCCAGCCCTCGGAGCCGTCGCCGATCTCGCCGTACGCACCGGCGGTCATCCTGGTGCGGGCCGCGGGACACACGACGTTGCTGACCACGTTGTAGCGGGCCATCTCCTGCGCGACGATCGAGGACATCGCGACGATCCCGGCCTTCGCCGCGCCGTAGTTGGCCTGGCCGAAGTTGCCCAGCAGGCCGGCGGTCGACGCGGTGCCGACCAGCCGGCCCGGTGCGCCGTTGTCGCGCCAGTGCACGCAGGCGGCGTGCGCGACCGCGTAGTGCCCGCGCAGGTGCACCCGGATGACGTCGTCCCACTCCTGCGCCGACATCTTCACGAACGTGCGGTCCCGGAGGAACCCGGCGTTGTTGACGACCGCGTCGAGCCGGCCGAACGTGTCCACGGCCGCGGCGACGATCGCGTCGGCGACCTCGATCTCGGCGACGTCCCCGACGACGAGGGTCGCCTGCCCGCCGCCGGCGCGGATCTCCTCCACGACGGCGGCGCCGGCGGTCTCGTCGAACTCGGCGACGACGACACTGCCGCCGAGCGCGGCGACCTCGAGGGCCTCGCACCTGCCGAGGCCGTGCCCGGCGCCCGTGATCGCGACAACCTTGCCCACCAGGGTCATGCCGCCACCTTCCGCTTCGCTCCAGGCGTCTGCCTGACCTCGAACTGACCACCCGGTGAGCGGCCCGAGACGCTCCGCTGCCCGCTCACGCCAATACCTCCGGGTACTCGTCCGCGAGAAGGCCCTGCTGGACCGCCGCGATGGTCTCCTTCATGCCGAGCTCGGTGCGGCGGGCGGCGATGAACTCCGCGCCCGGCGCCTGGTGCGCGACCGCGGAGAACTCCGCGCCCGCCAGGACCGCCTCCCGGAAGCCCTGCATGTTCATCGTGCGGTTCAGCGCGTACTTCTTGACCGCGAGGACGTCGCTCGGCGTGTTCGCGACCTTCATGGCGAGGTCGTGCACCGCGCCGGCGAGGGTGTCCGCCGGCACCACCTTGTTGGCCCAGCCCAGCTCGACGGCCTCCGCGGCGGTGAACCGGCTGCCGGCGATGTAGGACAGCTCGCGGGCCTTCTTCGGGCCGACGAACCAGCTCGCCACCGGCGAGAGCAGCCCACCGCCGACCGGCAGCTGCGGCCAGCCGATGACCGCGTCGTCGGCGACGACCGTCAGGTCGCACATCACCGCCATCACGGTCGCGGTGCCCAGGCAGTACCCCTGCACCGCGCTGACCACCGGCTTCGGGGAGTCCCAGATCCGCAGCCAGCGGGCCAGGCTGACGCGCTGCTTCTGCCAGTCGGTGTACGACGAGCGCTGCGACGACGCCGCCCGGCCGGGGCCGGACATGTCGCCGCCGGTGCTGAACGCGCGGCCGGTGGAGCAGACCACGACGACCCGCACGTCCGGGTCGGCCTCGTGCGCGGTGAGCCCGGCGACGAACCCGTCGAGCATCTCCTGGTTGAGCGCGTTGAGCTTGTCGGGCCGGTTGAACCGCAGGTAGCCGACCCGGTCCTTGGAGAAGACCTCCAGCAGCTCCGTCATTCGGCACCGCCCGCGGCGAGCGCGGCCGAGACCACGCGGTGCGCCTGGGTGACGTGCCGCAGCGACCAGTGCAGGTCGCATTCCCAGGTGTAGCCGATGCCGCCGTACACCTGGATCGCCCGCTCGACGACCGACGCGCACATCTGCAGGACGTACGGCGCGGACCCGAGCGCCGAGGGGTCGTTGCTGAACCAGGTGTAGCCGCTGCGGGCCAGCTCGACGTCGCGGTGCATGTCGGCGAGCGTGTGCTTGACCGCCTGGAACGAGCCGATCGCCCGGCCGAACTGGAAGCGGGTCTTGGCGTAGTCGACGGTGTCCTGCAGCGCCTTGTCGGTGGCGCCGACGGCCTCTGCGGTGAGCAGCAGCGCGAAGTCCCGCAGCGCGCCGGGGTGCGCGGCCGGCGCGGGCGCGGTGTCGGACCGGCCGACCGGCAGCGACGGCGCGTAGTCGTCGACGGCGGCGTCGGTGGACGACGGGTACGGCAGCAGGAACCGCCCGTGCTCCGGCACGACCACGGTCAGCGGCGTGCCGGCGGAGGGCCGGTCCACCTGCCAGCGCCGCACCGCGAGGGTGCTCAGCAGCGGCAGGCCGACCATCGAGCGGCCCCACGCCTCGGCCATCACGCACAGGTCGAGCAGGCCGACCTCGCCGTCGGCGCCGGGGGTGTCGCCGTCGGCGATCTCCGTCCAGCCGCCGGCGACCAGTTCCCGCCACAGCTGCGGCGGTGCCCAGCGTTCGTCGCCGGCGGTGCCTTCCACGGCCATCTGCCCGACGGCCTCGGTGACCTCCAGGCCCAGCGGGCTGGGCAGGTACGTCGTGCTCACGCCTTCGAGCTCCCTTCGCGTGGCAGGCCGAGGACCCGCTCCCCGATGATGTTGCGCTGGATCTCCGAGGTGCCCGACACGATCGTCGAGGCGCGATGGAACAGCAGGCGCATGCGGTACAGGTCGGTGTGCTGCGGGCAGCCGGCGAACGCGGCCAGGTGCACCATCTCCTGCACGGTCTCGCTCCAGGTCACCTTCAGCACCGAGCTGGACCGCGGCGACGGGTCGCCGCCGGCCATCTTCTCCAGCGAGCGCATCATCTGCCAGCGCAGCAGCTCGACCCGGGTGGTGAACTCGGGCAGCCGGGCCGCGATCGCCGGTGAGTGCTCGGCGCAGTGCTCGTTGAACAGCCGCAGGTAGCCGTGCAGCTGGTTGAGCGCGATCGCGCCGAAGCCGACGCCGCGCTCGTGCGTGAGGATCGTGCCGGACACCGCCCAGCCCTCGTCCTCGGCGCCGACGAGCAGGTCGGTGCCGGTCTCCGCGCCGTCGAAGAAGACCTCGTTGAACTCGTGGGTGCCGGTGATGTTGATCAGCGGCCGCACCTCGATGCCGGGCTGGCGCATCGGCACGAGCATCAGCGACAGGCCGCGGCTGCGGGAGTCGGCGGCGCCGGTACGGGCCAGCAGCAGGCACCAGTCGGAGAAGTTGGCGTAGGTGGTCCACACCTTCTGCCCCTGGATGCGGTAGACGTCGCCGTCGCGGACCGCGCGGGTGTGCAGCGAGGCGAGGTCGGAGCCGGCGCCCGGCTCGGAGAAGCCCTGGCACCACAGCTCCTCGCCCTTGAGGATGGCCGGCAGGAAGCGGGCGCACATCTCGGGCGTGCCGTGGTGCATGATGGCCGGCCCGGCGAGCAGCCGGCCGACCCGGCCGAGCCCTTCGGGGGCGTCCATCCGGGCGGCGATGTCGTTGAACGTGAAGTCCTCGATGACGCCGAGACCGCGCCCGCCGAACTGCTCGGGCCACGACAGCCCGGCGTAGCCCGCGTCGAAGAGCTGCCGGTCCCAGTCCCGGCGGATCTCGATCTCCTCGTCCATCGTGAGCTCGTCGCGGCGCGCGCGCCATTCGGCGGGGATCGCGGTGGTCAGCCACGCCGTCACCTCGCGGCGGAACTCCTCCACCGCGGGGTCGGCGAATGATCTTGCCGGCACTCCTGCCACCTCCTGCTTCAGCTGTCCCAGCCCAGGCGGCGCAGCAGCGCCCCGCCCATCACCAGGTCGAGGTCGTCGCCCTTGAGGAAGGGCAGTTCGTCGGTGAACATCGCGGCCGCCTCGGCGTAGGTGCACGGCAGGCGGGTCGCGTCGGTGCCCCAGAACATGCGCTGCGGGCCGAACGCGTCGAAGACGCGCTCGAGTCGCGGGATCATGCTCGTGTACGGGTAGGGATCGTCCGTCGCGCACGGGACCGCCGACGCCTTCACGGACACGTTGGGGTGCACGGCCAGGGTGATCAGCGCGTCGAGGACGGGGTCGACGGCGGCGTCCTTGTCGTCGACGAACAGCCCGAGGTGGTCGACGATGAGGTTGAGGCCGGGGTGGGCGGCGGCGATCGGGCCGAGCTTCTCCAGCTGCTGCGGCGCCCACACCATGACCGGCAGGCCCTGCCGCTCGGCGACGGGCCAGAACCAGTCGGCGGTGCCGTCGTCGAGCCAGGAGACCTTGTGCCACGGCGGGAACGCGACCCGCACGGCGACGATCTCGGCGCTGGGCCAGGCGGTGACCTGCTCCCGCGCCTCGGGCTTGTCCAGGGCGAGGTGCGCGGTGGTGCGGAACCGGTCCGGGTGCGCGGCGACCGCGTCGAGGCTGATCTGCATGGCGCCGGGGAACGGTGGCACGAGCACCGCGCGGTCGATGCCGGCGGCGTCCATGTCGGCGAGGATCTGCGCCAGCGGGATGACTCGCTGGCCGAACTTCGCCGCCCGTTCCTCGTGGCCGGCGGGGAAGAGATGGATCTGGCTGTCACAGGTGCGCATTGCCCGCCACTTCCGTTTCTCGGTGCTGGATCGCTGTCGCCGCGGCGGCGACGAGCGCGAGGCCGTTGGTGCGGGTCTGCTCCGGCGTGGCGCCGGTGGTCAGCTGCAGCACCAGTTCGTCGATGCCGGCCGCGGCGAAGCGCTGCGCGGTGGCGGTGATCTGCTCGGCGCACGAGTCCTCGTCGCCGGCGACCGAGTAGGCGGCCACCATCTCGTCGGGGACGAGCCGGGCGACCGGCGCCCAGTCCTTGAACCGCAGCTCGGCGGCCAGGTCCCGGATCCGCACCGCCACGTCCTCCCACCCGGTGCCGGCCAGGACCGGGTGGTAGCTCGGGGTGGAGAAGTAGAACGCCAGCTGGCGGCGGACCGCGTCGGCGGCGGCGACCGGGTCTGGGTCGACGACGCAGATCTTCCACGCGGCGATCGACACGCCCGGCGACAGCGCCGGGGTGACCACGTCCCGCAGGTAGGACGGTGCGGTCGCGAGGCTGTGCAGGGCGATCCCGTCGCAGGAGCGGGCCGCGGCGCGCAGCATCGCCGGGTTGAGCGCCGCCGCGTACAGCCGCACCCCCCGCCTTGTCGCGAGGTCCTGCGGCAGTTCGAGCTGCGGGAAGTCGCACTGGTAGAAGCGGCCCTCGAAGCGCAGCCCGCCGGTGCTGTGCAGCGCGGCCCGGACCAGGGTCGCGTATTCGGCGGTCCGCGGCGCGGGATGGTCGTAGCCGGGCACGTCGAAGCGTTTCGTCCGCACCCCGCGGGTGCCGGCGCCGAGGCCGAGGGTGAAGCGGCCACCGCTGAGCTCGGCGAGGTCAGCGGCGGCCATCGCCACGGCCAGGGGCGCCCGGGTGAACGAGTAGGCGATGCCGGTGCCGACGCCGATCCGGTCGGTGTGCGCGAGGAGGTGCCCGGCGCGGGTCAGGCCGTCACCGCCGAAGCCCTCGGTCGTCCACACCCGGTCCAGACCGGCGGTCTCCGCGGCGCGGGTGATGTCCAGCAGCGGGCCGAGGTGGCTGGTGGCCAGGGCCACCGAGATGCGGGGGGCCATCACCGCACCGGCAGCAGCACGATGTCGAGCACCTGCGGTCCCACCGTGGCGTCGACCATGACGGGGTTGAGCTCGACCATCGACCAGTCCCGCAGCCGCCCCTCGGTGAACTCGGCGGCCAGCCGGGTGACGAGGTCGACGGTGGCGGCGCGTTGCGCGGCGGGCACCGGCAGCCGCTCCAGCGCGGCGGCCACGTCGTCGGCGGTGGCGGGCAACGCGACGAGCGACGAGTCGTCCTTGCTCTCCACGTCGCCGCCGCCGCTGCCGACGATGAGGTACGGGCCGTACCACGGGTCGCGGTTGAGGGCGACGAACAGCTCCACGCCGGTGCCGGTCTCCTCGACGAGCACGCCGCGGACGCCGGGCAGGCCGGCACCGGCCGCGGAGGCGAGGACCCGCCGGGCGGCCGCCTCCGTCTCCTGTGGACTGTCGCAGCCGAGGACGACCCCGCCGACCTTCACCTTGTGCAGCAACCCGTCCGCGACGATCTTCACCACGTGCGGGTAGGCCAGGCCGGTCACCGCCGCGCCGACGGCACCGTCGGTGTCGACCTCGGCGGCCGGCACGAACGCCGCCTTCGGCATCGGCACCCCGATCGCGTCGAGCAGGTCGCGGGCGGTCCGGCCGTCCGGGGCGTCGCCGAGGACGTCGGCGGCCCGCACCGGTCCGGTCGCGGCGGGCTCGGCCGCCTGCGGCGGGTAGAGCCGGGCGAGCATCCGGGCGGTGGTGCCGATGCCGCGCACCAGCAGGGTCTCCGGGTGCCGGGCGCGGAACTCCTCCGCCCAGCCGGTCCAGGCGAAGGTGTTCAGCGTCGACACGATCGTCGGGGTACCGGCGGCGGCGCCGAGGTCCGCGTAACGGTCCAGCGAGCGGCGGTGCACCATGCGTTCGTCGTCCGCGTCCGGGAACGTCAGCGCGTACGGGATGACCACGGCGCGCACGGCCGGGTCGGCGTACACCGCGTGGAAGGCGGCGGTCACCTCCTCGTACGGCTTCGGCGAGGCGGTCAGGTCGATCGGGTTGCTCACGTAGGCGCCGTCGGGGGCGACCGACCGCAGCGCCGCGGTCGTCGCGTCGCCGAACACGGCCAGCCCAACGCCTTCGGCGGTGAGCAGGTCGGCGGTGAGCGCCGCGGCGCCGCCGGACGTCTCGATGACCGCGACCCCGGACCCGGCGGTGGCCGGTTTCGTGGCGGCCCGGCGGCTCAGGTAGTCGGCGATCGAGGCGGCCCGGGTCAGCTCCTCCATGGTGCGCACCCGGATGACGCCGTGCGCGGCGAGGACCTCGTCGACGAGCCGGTCCGGCCCGGCAAGGGCGGCGGTGTGCGAGCGGGCGATGGCCGCGCCGATCGCCGAGCCGCCGGACTTCGCGAGGACGATCGTGACGCCGCGCTCGCGGGCCCGGGTCAGGGTGCGTTCGAGCCGGGCCCGGTCCCCGCCGAACGACTCCAGGTAGGCGGCGATGACGGTGGTGGTGTCCCGGTCGAGCATCACCTCCATCGCGTCGACCGGGTCGAAGACCGCGCCGTTGCCGATCGACACGACCAGGTCGGCGCCGGCCCCGTCCTCGGCCAGCCCGCCGAGGATGGTGCAGGTGAGCGAGCCGCTCTGCGACACCACGGAGACACCGCCGGGCCGCAGGCCGGCCGGGATCGGCGCGCCGAGCGGCACGATCCCGGCGCGGAAGTCGGCGAACCCGACGCCGTTGGGTCCGTACAGCCGGCTGCCGGTGCCGCTGACCAGCTCGACCAGCTGCTGCTGCAGCGCGATGCCCTCGGCGGTGCCGCGTTCGGCGTACCCGTCGGAGATGAGCACGATGTGCGGCACCTTCATCTCCACCGCCTGCGCGACGACCGCGTTGGCGACGCCGGAGTTGACGATCAGCACCGCCACGTCCGGGGTCCGCGGCACGTCGCCGAGGTCGGCGACCGTCGGCAGGTCCCGCACCTGGGGCCGGGTGCGGCTGACCGGCCAGATGTCCACGTCGCCGAAGGTGCGCAGGTTGTCGAAGAGCAGGTAGGTCCAGAGGCTCGCGTCGCGGGCCCCGACGATCGCGACACCGGGTCGTTCTGCGGTGGGTCCGGTACTCATATGGGTCAGCTCCGATCGCGGTTCATGACGGCGTCGACCAGCACCGGGCGGCGCTCCTCGCGGACGATGCGCGCCGCGCGGGCGAGCGTCGCCGGGAGGTCGGCCGCGTCGGTGACCGGGCCGAGACCCTCGACGCCCTGCGCGCGGGCGAGGGTGGCGAAGTCGACGTCGGGGTCGGTGATGTCGATGCCCACGGCGACGTCCGTGGCACGGCCGCGCTGGTGGCCGATCTCGCTCTGGTGCATCCGGTCCTGGTTGTACGTGCGGTTGTTGGCCATCACCACGAGCAGCGGCAGCCGCTCGCGGGCGGCGGTCCACAGCGCCTGCGGGGTGTAGAGGAAGTCGCCGTCGGGCTGGATGTCCACGACGAGCGTGTCGTCGTCGCGGTGGGCGAGCGCGGCGCCGAGTGCGGCGGGGACGCCGTAACCGAGCCCGCCGCCGCCGGAGACGCCGAGGTAGCAGTTGAACTCGTCCATGTCGAACGCCCGGCGGGAGTTGCCGTACAGCGCGCCGAACGCCAGCTGCCACGGCCCGCCGGACACCGCCTCGAACGTCTCGGCCGCCAGCCGGGCCGGGCCGAACGCGCCCGGTCCCCGGTCCAGGGCGGCGCGGAACTGCGCCGGGGTCCGCGCGGCGGCACGCATCGCGGCGATCCGTTCGCCGCGGTCGACCTCGATGGCGGCGACCATCTCCGCGAGCCGGGGCAGGGCGAGGCCGGCGTCGCCGGTGAGGACCGTCTCGATCCGGTCCCAGGCGGCGGCGGACCGGTCGACGGGCGCCCGTTCGAGCAGCGCCGCGCCGGAGAGCACGAAGACCCGCGCGCCGGACCGGGGCAGCCACGTGAAGTCGCGGTTGGCCACGTCGGTGCGGCCGAGCGCGAAGTACGGGTCCCGCACGTCGACGGCGAGGACCACGTCGGCCTCGGCGAGCTCGGCGTGGTGCCGCCAGGTGCGGTCGGCCCAGTGGGTGTTGGGGAAGTTGTGCCGGGCGCCGAGGTCGACGACGCCCGCGCCGAGCCGTTCGGCGAGGTCGATCAGCGCCCGGTACGCGGCCTCGCTGCGCCCCGCGGTGTCGGCGAGGATCAGCGGGTGCGCGGCGCCGGCGAGGGCCTCGGCGATCGGCAGCAGGTCGCTGTCGGCGACCGTCGGGGTGCTGTGCCTGGCCAGGGCGGTCGCCGGCGACCACAGCGGGTTGCGGGGGTCGCCGGTGACCTGGTCTTCCTGCAGCCCGGCGTCCAGCGCCACGTAGACCGGTGCCTGCGGGTAGGCGGTGGTGATCTGGTGGGCACGGGCGAGGCTGTGCACGGCGGCGTCGAGGCTGGCCGGCTGGTCGTCCCACTTGGTGTAGGGGCGCACGGCGGCGGCCTGGTCGCGGGAGGCGTGGATCCAGTCGATCCACGGGCGGCGGCGGGCCGCGTCGGCGGGGCCGCTGCCGCCGACGACGAGCATCGGCACCAGGTCGAGGAACGCGTTGAACAGGGCCATCGACCCGGTCTGCAGGCCGACGAGGTTGTGCAGCGCGACGCCCATCGGCCGGCCGGTCGCCTTGGCGTAGCCGTGCGCCATGCCGACGGCCACGTTCTCGTGCAGGGTCAGCACCATCTCGGGCGCGCCGGCGTGCACGAGCGACTCGTGCAGCCCGCGCAGGGTGGCGCCGGGGTTGATGGCGAGGTGCGTGATCCCGAGCCGCGCGAGCACCTGCACCATGACGTCGCTGCCATACGTTCCGCTCATGCCGCCGCCTCCGCTGCGCTCCAGCGTCGGCCCGAGCCAATGCTGTTACATGATTCGCGGCCCGAGCCGCTCCGCTGGCCGCTCATGCCGCCGGTACCGCCGCCGAATAGTGCGACGCGATGGCGCCGGGTGTGGTGAGCCAGATGTCGTCGCGCCGCTCGGCGAGGAGGTCGAGGACCCGGCGCAGCGCGTGCAGCCGGTGCGGCTGGCCGGCGGTGAAGGGGTGCAGCGACAGCGCGTAGACCAGGGGCGTGCGTTCCGCCTGGCGGAGCATCTCGGTGAGGTGGTCGTGGGCGATGTCGGCGAACTCGCGCCCGGTGTGCCCGCGGGACAGCACCTGCGGGTAGTCGTTCGTCTCGAGGGGGTACGGCACGTTGAGCAGCGGCCCGCCGCGGGTGCTCAGCCACACCGGCTGGTCGTCGATCGGCCAGTCGAGCGTGTAGCTGTAGCCGGCCTCGGCGAGCAGATCGGGGGTGTGCGCGCTCTGCGTGGCGCCGGGCGACATCCAGCCCGCGGGCCGGGCGCCGAACGCCTCGGTGAGCAGTGCCGTCGACTCGTCGATGAGGGTGCGTTCCTCGTCCTGTGCCATGCCGCCCTGCAGTTCGGAGTTGGTGCGGCCGTGCCCGACGATCTCGCCGCCGGCGGCCTTCAGCGCGTCGGCGACCGCCGGGTACAGCTCCGGGACCCAGGCGTTGAGCAGGAACGCGGCCGGCAGGTCCCGTTCGGCGAGCTCGTCGAGGAGGCGCCAGAGGCCGACCCGGATGCCGTAGTCGCGCCAGCCGTAGCGGCGGTGCTCGCTGTTGGGCGGGTCCATGCCGGGGGTGAGGGTGGCACCGCCGCCGCCGTAGGCGAAGCACTCGACGTTGATCGCGATGTAGGCGCTGAGCCCGGTGCCGTGCGGCCAGGTGAACGCGGGCCGGTCGGTGATGGGGCGGAACGGGTATCGGCCGGAGTCAGGCAGCCGCACGGAACGGTCCCTTCTCGGCCCGCGCGACGCAGTCGTGGGCCTCGTCGATGCCGATGACGTCGGCGTACTTCTGGTCCAGGTCGAACAGGTTCATCCAGTGCGACGCCTCGATCCGGTCGAAGGTCAGCTCCCGCACGACGCCGACGCGGTAGTTGAGCGAGAACGCGTCGAGGACCGAGGCCCGGATGCAGCCGCTGGTGACGCCGCCGCCGACGAGGAGCGAGTCGACGCCCCAGTCGGTGAGGTAGGCCGACAGCGGGGTGCCGAAGAACGCGCTGGGCTTCTCCTTGTCCAGGACCACGTCGGTGGGGTGCGGCGCGATCTCGTCGACGATGTCGAAGGCGCGCGGTGCCGGGCGCATGTCCTCCCGGCCGCGGCGGTTCTTGTCCAGCCAGCGGCCCCGGTTGAGCCCGTCGGGGCGGGGGCGCACCGGCCGGGTGTAGACGACCGGCAGGCCCTGCTCCCGGGCGGCGGCGGCGAGGCCCTGCATGGCCTGGACCGACTGCCAGGCGGCCGGGCCGCAGGAGTTGCGGTAGATCGCGAGGGACTCGGCCTCGCTCAGCTCCGGGTCACCGCAGAACAGGTAGGTGGCGTCGATGAGCAGCAGGGCGACCTTGCTGCCGAGCCCCATTCTCGCGCCGTAGCCGGCCTGGGCGGCGATCTCCCGGTCGTGTTCGGTCAGAAACCGGTCCCACCCGCTCATATGTCCTCCGCCGCGCTCAAGGTCGTTGCACCATATCACTTACTCAAGTGAACTACTAAGGTTAAGTTTCTCACCTGAGGCGGTCAGACGCCGCCGCGCTCCACCAGCTGGCGGGCGATCACGTTGCGCTGGATCTCGTTCGTGCCCTCGCCGACGATCATCAGCGGGGCGTCGCGGAAGTACCGCTCGACGTCGAACTCGGTGGAGTAGCCGTACCCGCCGTGCACCCGCACCGCGTCCAGCGCGATCTGCATCGCCGTCTCCGAGGCGAACAGCTTCGCCATCCCGGCCTCCAGGTCGCAGCGCCGGCCGGCCTCGGCCTGTTCCGCCGCGTACAGCACCAGCTGCCGCGCCGCGGTGAGCCGGGTGGCCATGTCGGCGAGGTAGTTGCCGATCGACTGGTGCTGCCAGATCGGCTTGCCGAACGAGTGCCGCTCCTGCGAGTACCGCAGCGCGTCCTCGAACGCGGCCCGCCCGACGCCGAGGGCCCGGGCGGCCACCTGCAGCCGTCCCGTCTCCAGGCCGGTCATCATCTGCGCGAACCCCTGCCCCTCGACCCCGCCGAGCACCGCGCCCTCTGGCGCCCGGTAGTCGTCGAAGGACAGCTCGCAGCTCTCGACGCCCTTGTAGCCGAGCTTCGGCAGGTCCCGCGACACGGTCAGCCCCGGGCCGTGCTCGACCAGCAGGATGCTCACCCCGCGGTGCTTCGGCACGGCCTGCGGGTCGGTCTTGCAGAGCAGGGCGATGAGCCCCGACCGGCGCGCGTTGGTGATCCACGTCTTCGCGCCGTTGACGACGTACCCGTCGCCGTCGCGGCGCGCCGTGGTCGTCATCGCCTGCAGGTCGGACCCGCCGCCGGGCTCGGTCAGCGCCATCGTCGCCCGGATCTCGCCGGAGGCCATCGCCGGCAGGTAGCGCCGCCGCTGCTCCGGGGTGCCGAACGCCAGCAGCAGCTTCGCCACCACCGTGTGCCCGCCCATCGCGCCGGCCAGGCTCATCCAGCCCCGGGCCAGTTCCTCGGTCACCCGCACGTAGCAGCCCATCGACACCCGGTTGCCGCCGTACGTGTCGGGGATCGCGAGCCCGAAGATCCCCATCTCCTTCATCGTGTCGATGAGCTTTTCGGGGTACTCGTTCGCGTGCTCCAGGTCGCGGGCGACCGGGCGCACGTCCCGGTCGACGAAGTCCCGCACCAGGTCGACCACGGCGCGTTCCTCGGCACTGAGGTCCGCCACTACGCCACCTCCTTCAGTCCTAGATGACGTCTGCCGCCCTCAGCAGGGCGATCTGTTCGGGGGTGCGGCCCAGCTCGGCGAGGACCGCGTCGGTGTGCTCGCCGAGGGCCGGCACGGGGCCCATCACCACCCCGGTGCCGTGCAGCACCGCGGGCGGCAGCAGCGCCGGGACCGGGCCGCCGGGGGTGGCCACGTCGCGCCAGCGGTCCCGCCCGCCGAGCACCGGGTGGGCCAGGAAGTCCGTGACGGAGTTGAGCCGCGCGTTGGCGATCCCGGCCCGGTCCAGCAGCGCCCGGACCGTGCCGGCGTCCAGCGCGGCGAACCGGTCGGTGACGATGCCGTCCAGCTCCGCGCGGTGCGCCACGCGGGCCGAGTTGCGCGCGAAGCGCGGGTCGTCGATCAGTTCGGGGCGCTGCAGCACCTCGCGGCAGAGCACCGCCCAGTCCCGGTCGTGCTGCACGGCGACGAGGACCGTGCCGCCGTCCCCGGTCCGGTACGGCCCGTAGGGCGCGATGGTGGCGTGCGCGGCGCCGACCCGGGCGGGCTGCCCCGGACCGTGCGCGGTGTAGTAGGCGGGCTGGCCCATCCACTCGGCGAGCGCCTCGAACAGCGACACCGACACCGGGTGCGCGACGCCGGTGGTGGCCCGGGTGTACAGCGCGGTGAGGATGCCGCTGTAGGCGTACATCCCGGCGGCGATGTCGGCCACCGAGATGCCGACCTTCGCCACCTCGCCGGGGGTACCGGTGAGCGACACGAGCCCGGTCTCGAACTGCACGAGCAGGTCGTAGGCCTTCCGGGCGGACCACGGCCCGTCGGCGCCGAAGCCGGTGATGTCGCAGACCACCAGCCGCGGCAGGCGGGCGGCCAGGCCGGCCGCGTCGAGCCCGAGGCGCGCGGAGGCACCCGGTCCGAGGTTCTGCACCAGTACGTCCGCCGATTCGAGGAGCTCGTCGAGGATCTGCCGGCCGTCGGGGTGCTTGAAGTCGAGGGTGATCGACTCCTTGGACCGGTTGAGCCACACGAAGTAGCTCGACTCGCCGTGCACCGCCTCGTCGTAGCGCCGGGCGAAGTCGCCGGTGCCCGGCCGCTCGATCTTGATCACCCGGGCGCCGAGGTCGGCGAGCTGCCGGGTGGCGAACGGCGCGGCGACCGCCTGCTCCAGGCTGACCACCGTCAGCCCCGCGAGGGGCAGCTGACCGGTCATCGGGACACCAGCCCCGCCGCGATCTTCTCCGCCATCGCGTAGACGGTCAGGATCATCATGCCGCGCGGGATCGCCGGCATCAGACTGGCGTCGCCGACGTACAGGTTGCCGAAGCCGTGCACCCGCCCGTCGAGGTCGGTGACCGCGCCCGGGTCGCCGGCCGGGCCGAGCCGGGCGGTGCCGGTGGCGTGGTGGAACAGGAAGATGTTGCGCCGGATCCGCTCGACCGGGTCGCCCGCCGCTTCGTCGGCGCCGGTGAACCAGTCGCTCACGGCGGGGTCGGCGACGCGGTCCCGCACCCAGCCGACGCCGCGGGCGATGGCGGCGAGGTCCTCGGCGCGGCCGATGTCCAGGTCGACCACCGGGTGCGAGCGCGGATCGGCGTCCGGGATCGTCACCGAGCCCTCGGCCGCCAGGTGGACCAGGAACACGGTCACCGGCAGCAGGTCGTCCGCCGGGCGGTCGTCGCCGTGGGAGACGCCGATGCTCAGGTCGTAGGCGGGCAGTCCCGGGTCGCTGCGGACCCTGGCGAACAGCGACTGCCGCTGCCGGGGCACCTGACCGCCGGCGGCGAGCCGCTCGGCGAAGCCGGGTGCGGTCCGCAGGAACAGCCGGGTGCCGTAGTGGTCGCGCAGGTTCCGGCCGACGCCCGGCAGGTGGTGCAGCGGCGCGCCGGGGTGCAGCAGCGGACCGAGGACCGCGGCGTCGCCGATCCCGGAGCGCTGCAGCACGGCCGGGGTGCCGATCGCGCCGGCGGCCAGGACGACCCGCCGGGCGCGCAGCTCGACGGGCACGCCGTGGCGCACGACCGCGACGCCGGTCACCGTGCCGTCGCGCCACAGGAGCCGGTCGGCGAGGGTGTCGCCCAGGATCGTCAGGTTGGGCCGGGCGCGGACGTCGTCGAGGTACGCGCGGGCGGCGTGGAAGCGTTCGTCGCCGACGACGTTGCGGGTGCCGTGCCCCCACCCCTCCACGGCGTCGGGGCCGGACGCGTCGACCGGGCCGGGCAGGCCGCCCGCCGTGTAGGACCGGCTGAGGTCGGCGAGGAACGGCGAGGTGGCCACGTCCCGGGTGACCGGCACCGCGCCGTCGTGCCCGCGGCCCGGGGCGTCGTCGCCGCGCAGCCCCTCGGCCATGCGCAGGTACGGCTCGAGGTCGTCGAACCCCCAGCCCTTCGCGCCGAGCTCCACCCAGCGCGCGTAGTCCTCGCGCAGCCCCCAGTTGATCCCGGCGGCGTTGATCACCGACGAGCCGCCGAGCACCTTGCCGCGCAGCAGCGGGATGGTCTCGCCGTACGGCGCCACGTGGTAGCCCCAGTCGAACGGCGTCGGCACGTAGGCGGCCCGGTTGAGCTCCGCCGGCCAGCCGCCGCCCTGCGAGTGCCCGAGGTCCGGGCCGGCCTCCACCAGCGCGACCCGCTCCCCGGTCGCCGACAGGCGGTTGGCCAGCACGCACCCGGCGGTGCCGCCACCGACGACGACGGTGTCGAACTCGGTCTCAGGCATGCGGTGTCACCCGTTTGGCGACCCGGGTGGCCTTCTGGTTCGCGACCAGGCCCTGCGTCACCGGGTGCTGCGGCGCGGTCATGATCTCCTCGACGGTGCCGGTCTCCACGATCCGGCCGAGGCTCATGACCACGATCCGGTCCGCCAGCCGCCGCGCGACCCGCAGGTCATGGGTGATCACCACGAGGGTGTTCGTCTGCTTCAACACCCCGAACAGCTCGATGACCTCCTTCTGCGTGGTCGGGTCCAGCGCCGTGGTCGGCTCGTCGGCGACGATCACCGCCGGCAGGTTGACCAGCGCGAGGGCCACCATCACCCGCTGCCGCATACCGCCGGACAGCTCGTGCGCGTAGTGCCGCATCGCGACGTCCGGGTCGAGCTCGGCGGCGGTCAGCGCCTGCCGGGTCCGGGCCTCGATCTCGGCCTTGCCGGTGGTCCCGTGCGCCTTCAGCACGTCGGCGAAGATCTTGTCGAGGCGGCGGACCGGGTTCAGCGCCGCGGTCGGGTCCTGGAAGATCATCGTCACGGTGGCGCCGCGCAGCCCGCGCAGCGTCCGCTCGTCGGCCTCGAACAGCGACGTGCCGGCCACCCGCACCGAGCCGCCGGTGACCCGGCCGCCCGGGGCGAGCATGCCCAGCATCGCCTGGCCGATCGTGCTCTTGCCGGCGCCCGACGTGCCGACGACGCACACGCATTCGCCCCTGCCCACCCGCAGGTCGACCGGCCCGATCCGCACCCCGGTGCCGTCGTCCGGGTCGCCGAGCTCGACGCTGAACTCGCGGATGTCCACCACTGGGTCGGTGTGTTCGCTCATCGGTTCCCCCCGGCGCCGGCGGTGTCAGGTTGCTCGGTCTCGGCCGGGGCCAGCAGGTCGCTCATCGACGCCGCGGTGCCGGTGCGGGACGCTCTGGCGGCCAGCCGGTCGGCGAGGAGGTTGACGAAGACCAGCAGGGTGACCAGCGCGAGGGCCGAGCTGAAGGCGATCCACGGGTCACGGTTGAGGAACTGCTGCCCGTCGGCGAGCATGTTGCCCCACGACGAGGTCTCCAGCGACGGTCCGATGCCCAGCAGCGACAGCGCCGCCGCCGCGCCGAGGACGTCGCCGAACACGAACGCGCTGACCACCGAGATCCGGATCAGCAGGGCCGGGATCAGGTGCTCGCGGATGACCCGCGGCCCGCCGCCCCACACGATGTTGCTGTAGACGACGTAGTCCTGCTCGCGCAGCTGCAGCGTCTCGCTGTGCACGACCCGGGCGACCAGCGGCCACAGCGCGATGCCCAGCACGAACGCGATCTGCAGGGTGCCCCGGCCGAGCACGCCGATGAGCACCACCGCCATGACGACGAACGGGAAGGCGACCTCGAAGTCGACGAGGCGCAGGATGGCCCGCGCCCACCAGTTGCCGTACCAGCCGGAGACGACCCCGACGACCGTGCCGAGCACCGCGGCGATGAGCGTGGCCAGCAGCGCCACCTCCACCGACCAGGGCAGGCCGTGCAGCAGCTCCTGCAGGTTGTCCCGGCCGGCGCCGTCGGTGCCCAGCCAGTGCTCGGCGCTCGGGCCCTGCAGCCGGTCGCGGACGTTCTGCTCGGCGTGCCCGGCGCCGTGCTTCCACACGGTGAGGCCGAGGATGCCCAGGCTGATCAGCCAGAACAGGGAGTTCTTCACGCCGCGCGGCAGCCACCGCCGGCGTCTGGTGCCCGTGGCGGCCATCAGCCGTTCCTCCGCAGCCGGGGATCGGCGATCCGGTACAGCACGTCCGACAGCGCGGTGACCGCGAAGACGACCAGGCCGATCAGGGTGACGCCGGCGGCCAGCGTCGGGAAGTCCGCGTTCTGCACGCTGACCACCAGCAGCTGCCCCAGCCCGTTGATGCCGAACAGCTGCTCGACGATGACCGCGCCGGACAGCAGCAGGGTGAACTGCGTGCCCGCGGTGGCGATGAGCGGGACCAGCACGTTCGGCAGCACGTACCTGGTCCGGATGGTCGACGGGGACAGCCCGTAGGCGGTCGCGGTATGCACCAGCTCCGAGGACCAGACCTGGCGGGCGGCGCTCTGCACGACCCTGGCCAGCCGCGGCGCGGCCAGCCAGGCCAGGCTGACGCTCGGCAGGATCCACGAGTCGGCCCGGTCGAAGCCGATCGCCGGCACCAGCTGCAGGTTGATCGCGAAGACGGTGATCAGCAGGATCGCGACCACGTAGTACTGGATGCCCTGGGTGGCCAGCACGACGCCGCTGATGAACCGGCGCACCGGACGGGGCTTGCCGCCGGGGGCGCCGCCGCCGATGTAGATGCCCACCGGGGTGGCGACCAGGACGTTGATGACCGTGGCGATCACGCACAGGATCAGCGTGGTGCCCAGCCGCCCGGTCGCCAGGTCCAGCGCGGGCACCTTCTCGGTGATCGAGGTGCCGAAGTCGAACAGCAGGAAGTGCCGCAGGAAGTTGAGGTACTGGATGATCAGCGGGCTGTCCAGGCCGTAGAGCACCCGGATCTGCGCCACGTCCTCCGGGGTCGCCTCGGGACCGGCGAGGGTGACCGCCGGGTCGCCCTGCACGCGGGCCAGGAAGAACAGCACGGTGACCAGCAGGACGAGGAAGCCGACCAGCTCGGCCACCCGCACCGCCAGCCGGACCGCGATCCTGCGCAGCACCGGGTCGCGCGGCTCGGCCTGCGCGGCGGCCGTCACGGGCGGGGACGCGAGCTGGGTCATCGGGCCGCCGCCGGGGTGAGCTGCGGGCCGGAGCCGTCCCACTCGTCGAGGTACCGGCTCGCCGCGATGAGCATGGCGGTGTGCGGGTGCTGCGGGTCGTCCAGCACCGACTCCGCCGGCCCGGACTCCACGAGCCGCCCGTCCTGCATGACGTGCACGTCGTCGGCGAGCTGCGCGATGACCGACATGCTGTGCGACACGATGAGGATGGCCAGGCCGACCTCGGCGTGCAGGTCTTCCAGCAGGGTGAGGATCTCCGCCGTGGTGGCGTTGTCCAGCGCGGTGACGGGCTCGTCGGCGACGAGGATCGAGGGCCGCACGGTCAGCGCCCGGGCGATGGCGACGCGCTGGCGCTCGCCGCCGGAGAGCTGGCGGGGCAGCGAGTGCAGCTTGCTGGTGGGCAGCTTGACCCGGTCGAGCATCTCGCCGACCCGCTTGGTGATGTCCGCCTTGCTCATCGGCTCGGTGCCGCGCTGACGGGCCTGCCTGGCCCGCATGGCCCGCAGCGGCTCGGCGATGGAGTCGGCGACCGACCAGCGCGGGTCGAGGCTCGCGTACGGGTTCTGCATGACGACCTGGATGCGGTTGCGCAGCGCGAGCGCCGTCTTGGCCGGCACGGTCGACAGGTCGGTGCCGGCGATCTCCACGACGCCGCTGCTCGGCTTGGTCAACCCCAGCAGGGCGCGCAGCACGGTCGACTTGCCGGCGCCCGACTCGCCGATGAGCCCGACGATGCGGCCCCGCGGGATGTCGATGCTGACGTCGCGGGCGGCGTGGACCTGCCGGGAGCCGCGCCGGTACGTGACACTCAGTGAGCGCAGCGCGGCGGCTGAGGGGGTTTCAGTGGTTACGGTACCGTCCATACGTTTCGTTCCTCCGCTCCGGTGCCGGCACCGTTTGCCCTGGTGCCGGCACCTATGAACAGGTGTACAAGATCGGCTACTTGAAGTACACCGTCTCCCAGGTCGTGTTCGTGGAGGTGTCGATGGTGTAACCAGCGAGCTTGTTGGTGTAGGCGATGACCTTCAGCCCGTTGTTGAAGAACAGCGCCGGCGGGTTGTCGTGGATGGCCTTGGCGAGCGCCTTGAGGGTCTCCTCGCGCTCCGGCGTGCCGACCGTCTGGGTCAGCGCCTTGCTGATCAGGTCGGCCTGGGTCTGGTCGCACCACGAGCCGGGCTTGCGCAGGCAGCTGTTGAAGGAGTAGGCCTTCGTGGCGTCCTGGGTCGGCGCGGTGAGGTACGCCGTGGTGAACATGTCGGCCGGCCACTGCCCCTTGAGCAGGTAGCTGGTCATGTTCGCGGTGGTCTCCTGCTTCATGGTCAGCTTGATGCCGACCTTGGCCAGGTCGCTCTGGGTCTGCGCCAGGAAGTCCTTGTCACCGGCGAAGGCGCCGAGGGAGTAGACGCCGGTCAGCTCCAGGCCGCCCGCGTATCCGGCCTGCGCGAGCAGCTCCTTGGCCTTGGCCTGGTCGTACGGGTAGGGCTGGATGCTCGCGTCGTAGCCGGAGGTGCCCGGGGCGGTGCCCTGGCTGGCGACGGTGGTCAGGCCCTGGAAGACCGACTTGACCACCGCCTCCTTGTCCACGGCGTAGTTGATCGCCTGCCGCACGAGGGGGTTGTCCAGCGGCTTGGAGCCGCCCGTGGCGCCGGTGAACTGCAGCAGGAAGATGGCCTGGTTCTTCAGCGGGTACACGGTGAAGTCCTTGGCCTTCACGGCGTCGATCTGGTCGAGGTCGAGCCCGGTGTTGATCTCGGCCGCGCCGGAGAGGATCGCGTTGGTGCGGGCGGCCTGGTCTGCCACCTGCTTGATCTGCAGGTTGCCGACGATCGGCTTGCGCCACGACGTCGGGTTGGCCTTCATCACGATCTCGGTGCTGCTGATCGAGGTGACCGTGTAGGGGCCGGTGCCGATCGGCGCCTTGGCGAAGCCGTCCATGCCGACCTCGGCGAGGTACTTCGGCGGCGCGATGTACAGCGCGGCGATCTCCTGCGGCAGCACGCCGTCGGCCGTCGCGGTGCTGATGTTGACGGTCGCGGCGTCGACCTTGGTCGCGCCGGCGAGCGACGGGTTGTAGAGCTTCGCGACGCTGCCGGCGCCCGCCGGGCTGAGCAGCGTGGTGACGGTGGCGACGACGGCGTCCGCGTCGACCTTCTCGCCGTTGGAGAACGTCACGTCGGTGCGCAGCGCGAACTGCCAGGTCTTGTCGTCCACCCGCTTCCAGGACGTGGCCAGCCACGGCACGAGCTTGC
This sequence comes from Dactylosporangium sp. NPDC051087, assembly GCF_055586325.1. Lineage (NCBI taxonomy): Bacteria > Bacillati > Actinomycetota > Actinomycetes > Micromonosporales > Micromonosporaceae > Dactylosporangium > Dactylosporangium sp. NPDC051087. The sequence goes on from NZ_JBVJIJ010000015.1 coordinate 36,401, forward strand.
CCTCGTTGTCGACCCGGGTGAGCGCGTCGAAGATCGCCGAGGTGGACTCGGCCCGCGGCGGCGAGGCAGCCTGGAAGGGATTGCCGAGGAACTGCGAGATGGAGGGCACCACCACGCGGAGCGTGGCGGCGGCGTTCTTCGCCTCGTCGGGCTTGGCCGACGCCCCGGTGGACGGGTCGGAGCTCGCGGTGGTGGGGCCACAGGCTGCGGCCAGCGCGGTGGTCAGGGCCAGGACTGAGCAGGTCAGAGCCGTCTTCAAACGGGTCACCGGGTCTCCTTTATGTAGCAAGAGGTGTGTGCGACCGGGCTGTGACGCGGGTGCTGCCACTCCTCGCGCGGCGACCCGTCCCGACCCCCGTGGAGTCGCTGCCGAAGATGAGTACAGACACTACACTCATGTACCGGAGTACACTACCAGCGTTAACTGACTCGTAATCCGTGCTGGCAGGAGCGCCTCTTGGAAACCCACGTGAACCACCTTTACGTCGCAGGTCGCCGCGAACCCGCCCACAGCAGCACCCGGCTGGACATCGTCGACCCGGCGACCGAGGAGCGCTTCGGCTCGATCGCCGACGGCGACGCCACCGACGTCGATGCCGCCGTGCGCGCCGCCGGTGCCGCCCTGACCGGCTCAGCCTGGCGGGACCTGGCCCCCGGCGACCGTGCCGACCTGCTCGACACCCTGGCCGCGGTGCTCGACCGGCGCGCCGCGGAGTTCGTCGAGGCCCTCCTGCCGCAGAACGGGTTCCCGGTCGGGATGCAACGACTGCACGTCATGGGCGCCGCCAACCTCTACCGGTACTACGCCGGCGTGGCCCGCGGGTACGAATTCGAACAAGTCCGTACGTATCGGGGCGCGACGACGCTCGTACGCCAGGAACCCGCCGGGGTCGCCGGCCTGATCGCCCCCTGGAACGGCCCCCAGCCGCTCGCCGCGTTCAAGATCGCCCCGGCGCTGGCGGCCGGCTGCACCGTGGTGCTCAAGCCCGCGCCGCAGACCAGCCTCGACGCGTTCCTGCTGGCCGACGCCGTCGCCGAGGCCGGCTTCCCGCCCGGCGTCTTCAACGTCGTCACCGGCGGCGCCGGCACCGGCGCGGCGCTCGTCGGGCACCCGGGCGTGCACAAGGTCGGCTTCACCGGCTCGACGGCGGCCGGCCGGGCGATCGCCCAGGCGTGCGCCGCCACCTTCAAGCCGGTGACCCTCGAGCTCGGCGGCAAGTCCGCGGCGATCCTGCTCGACGACGCCGACATGGACCTGTTCGCCAGCAAGGCGGCCCGGCTCTGCGCACCCGAGACCGGCCAGGTCTGCTTCTCCCACACCCGTGTCCTGGCTCCCCGCGCCCGCTACGACGAGACGGTCCAGGCGGTGGCCGCCGCGCTCGCCGCGACCGTCACCGGCGACCCGCGGCTCGAGGAGACCACGATGGGCCCGCTCATCTCCGCCGCCCAGCGCTCACGGGTCGAGCAGGCCGTCGCCACCGGCCGCGACCAGGGTGCCCGGGTCGTCCTCGGCGGCCGCCGCCCGGCCGGCCTGGACCGCGGCTACTACTACGAGCCGACCGTCTTCGACCAGGTCGACAACAGCATGCGGGTCGCCCAGGAGGAGATCTTCGGCCCCGTCGTCGCGGTCATCCCGTACACCGACGAGGCCGAGGCGGTCGCCATCGCCAACGACTCCGAATACGGCCTCGCCGGCTGCGTCTTCAGCGAGGACGTCGACCGGGCGCTGCGCGTCGCCCGCCGCATCGAGACCGGCTCGATCGGCATCAACATGTACGGCACCTCCCACGCCGCCCCGTTCGGCGGCGTGAAGGCCAGCGGCTTCGGCCGCGAACTGGGCCCGGAGGGCCTGACGGCGTACGTCACCTACAAGGCGATCTACGGCGCCCCGGACGACGCCCCGACCCGCGGCTGACCGCCGCCGCCCGGCCGCCCGGTGCTCGGTCCGGGCGGGCAGAGCACCATCACGCTTGGAACCCGCAGTTCAGGTCAGGGACAGGTCGAGCGTCACGGTGTTCGCGGCCGTCGGGGCGTCCTTGTTGGACTCGCCGAGGTAGCGCAGCTGCAGCACGTACGCGCCGGGCTGCGGCGGGGTCCGCAGTTCGAACCACGTCCACCGGTCGCGCCACACCTCGTCCGGGCCGAGGGCCCTGGCGGCGACGTTCACCGGGGCGAGGACGGCGCCGCCGGGCTCCTGGAGGCGGAAGTTCAGCGGGCCGACGTCCTGGCCGCCGTAGCCGAGCTTGCTCGGCGCCCGCACGTCGAACTGGCACACGAGGAACCGGTAGCCGTCCTTGACCTGCTCGTGGGCGTCGTTGAGGCCGTCGCCGTCCAGCAGGTCGGCGCGCAGCGTGCAGGCCAGCCGCTCGAACTGCAGCCTCCCGACGGTCTTCGACGTGGCGGGCAGGACCTCGCGCGGCTCCAAGGCGGTGGCCGGCCCGCCGCCGAACGGGACGACGGCCTTCGCCTCCGTGCCCTCGCCGATGGTGATGGCGCCGGTCTTGAGGTCGCCGACCTTGGCTGGGTCGACGGCGAACTGGAACGTGCCCGCGGCGGTCGTCTTCGCCGGTACCTGGCCGGCGTCGGCCAGCCGCCCGTTGAAGGTCTGCCCGGCGCCGTTGGTGTAGACGGCGAACACGTTGCGGGTCAGCGGTCTCGGCGAGAGGTTCTCGACCTTCACCTCGGCGGTGAGCTTGCCGTCACCGGGCCGGTAGGTGACGGTGCCGAAGGTGAACTTCGCCGCCGCGTACCAGACGACGGTGGGGACCGTGACCGACTGCGTTCCGGCCGCCGGTGCGCCGCTGCTGGTCGTGCGGCCCGTGGCGGCGTCCTTCGTCCGGCGCTGGATCGCGTAGCCGGCGCCCGCCAGGACCACGACGGCCAGGACTGCGGCGAGCACCACCAACCGGGTCCGCGTTCCTCGTTGTGGGCGCCGCGCCGGTACCGGTGCGGGCCGCGCCCCAGAAGGGGGTGGGACGGGCGCCGCCGACCGGTGCTCAGCCGGCCGGTGCTCAGCCGGCGCATGCACCGGCGGCGGGGCAAGGGTCCGGAGGCTGCCGTACGCGACGACGAGCTCCGGCTGCTCGATCACCGTCGGCACCACGCCCAGCCGCTGGTGCAGCAGCGTCGCGGCGAGCGGGATCCGGCTCGACCCGCCGACCAGGAACAGCCCGGCGATCTGCTCCGCGCGCAGCCCGGCCCGCAGCACCGTCGCCGCCGTCAGCGCCACCGCCTGCTCCAGCAGCGGGCGGGCGAGCCGCTCCAGCTCCTCCCGGGTCACCTGCACGTCGGCGTCGAAGAGGGGGACCCTGACCGTCGCCGTGGCCTGCCGGGACAGTTGCTCCTTCGCGACGCGGGCCTCGTCGTACAGCTGCTGCCGGTGGCCGGGGTCCGCGGTGAGCCGGCCCCACAGCGCCGGGTCGCGCTCGGCCAGGGGCCGCCCGACGAGGTCGGCGACGGCCGCGTCGAGGTCGACGCCGCCGAGCGTGTCGGACCCGTCGGCGGACAGCACGTCCCAGCCGCCGCCGGGCCGGCGGCCGACGACGCTGGTGTCGAAGGTGCCGGCCCCGAGGTCGAAGACGACCAGCGCGTGCCCGGGCGGCACGTCCCGGCGCAGCACGGTGGTGAAGTAGACGGCCGCGGCGACCGGCTCCGGCACCAGCGTCACCGATGGGAAGCCCGCGGCCGCGGCAGCGTCGGCCAGGATCTGCCGGCGCGGCGCCGCCCAGGTGGCCGGGTGGGTGAGCACGACCCGTGCCGGGGTGCCCGCCACGCGTACGGCCTCCTCGCCGACCCGGCGCAGCAGCGCGGCGAGCGCGTCGACGACCGGGAACTCCTCGCCGCCCAGGAGCATCGCGCCGTCGTCGACGCGGCGCTTCGGATGCCGTTCGAGGCGCTGCGGAGCGAGCCGTCCCTCGCGCAGCGCGTCCCGCCCGACGAGCAGCCGGCGGTCCGCGGCGCCGTACACCGCCGACGGCAGCAACGGGCTGGAGTCGAACAACAGCGGCTGGTCACGACCGTCCGGTGTGGCGAGGACCGCGACGGTGTGGGAGGTGCCCAGATCGACCCCGAGCGAGGTCTGCCACGGCTGCATGGCGGCAACATATCGGCCGCCGTCAAGGGCCGGGCGATTAAACCCTGTCGAAGCGGGCAACCACGCAGGAGCAGCCTTTGTTCTTTGATGACTGTGAGGAGCGGATCGATGGCGGAGAACACCAAGCAGACCAGCGAGCAGGCGGCGACCGCGGCCAGTGACGTGTTGCGGGACCCGAAGGCGTCCACCGAGGAGAAGCAGGCCGCGGGCAGCGCGCTGTCGCAGAAGGCGCCGAAGGACGACTCCGGCAGGTGACGTACAGCCGAAGGGCCCGGCCGGGATCCGGCCGGGCCCTTCGCCGTGCCTCAGCCGCGTTCGAGCAGCTGCGCCATGCGCGCCTGGTCCTCCAGGACCTCGTTGATGCGCGCCTGGACGGCGTCCATCTGCCCGATCGTCTCGCTGGTGACGTGGATGCCGTCGGTGACGGACTGGGCGTTGGTCTGGATGCCGGCGATCTGGTCGGCGACCTTCTGCGTCGCCGTGGCGGTCTCCCGGGCCAGGTCCTTGACCTCGCCGGCCACGACCGCGAAGCCCTTGCCGACGTCGCCGGCACGGGCGGCCTCGATGGTGGCGTTGAGGGCGAGCAGGTTCGTCTGGTCCGCGATCGACGAGATGATTTTGATGACGTCGCCGATCGCGGTCGACGACTCGCTGAGCGCGGTGACGTTCGCCGTCATCTCCGAGGCGCGGGACACCGCCTCCCGGGCGACCCTGGTCGCGTCCTGGCTCGCCGAGCGCAGCCGTGAGATCGACTCGAGCAGCTGCCGGGCGTTGCTGGCCGCGGTCTCCTGCGCGCGGCAGATGTCCAGGCGCTGCGAGACCAGCTGCTGCACGTTGCGCAGCGCCGACGACCGGGACTCGCTCAGCTCGATGTACTCGGTGGTGAAGAAGTCCATCGTGCCAACGACCCGGCCGCCGCTCATGATCGGGAAGCAGATGCCGGACCGGACGCCCGCCCGCTGGGCCGCCGGTGCGCGTACGCAATCCGTCAGCTCGGCGAGGTCGCGGATGAACACCAGGTCGCGGGCCCGCCACGCACGGCCCGACAGCCCGACGCCCTCGGCGAACGTCGCCGCCAGGGTGACCTCGCGGAACTCGTCGCCGGCCGAGCCCGACTCGAACTTGAAGCGCAGCTCGTGCCCGCCGGGTTCGATCTCCCAGTACGAGCCGTACGCCCAGCCGAACGCGCTGCGCACGGTGTCGAGCGCGGCGCGGATCGTGCTCGGCGTGTCGTGCGCCTCGCCGAGCGCCGCGACGACCGTGGTCACCGCGAGCCGGTCGTCGGCGAGCTGCTGCAGCTGGACCGCGGCGAGCGCCTGGTTGCGGGCCTGCTCGGCGATGCGGGCGATCGCGTTCCACTTCTCGGTCCGCGGCCCGTCGACGCGCAGCTCGTGCGGCGAGTAGTACTCGAACACGGCGACGACCTCGCCGGCCTTCACCACCGGGATCACCACCGCCGACACCGCGCCGGCCCGGGTCGCCGTCTCGCAGCGCAGGCAGTCGTGCACGTCCGGGGTGTGCTCGATGTACGTCGGCCGCCGCGACTGGTGGGCACGGCCGACCAGGCCCGCAGACATCGGCAGGTTCCGCCCGCCCATGGCCGCGCGCAGGTCACCGGCGAGCCGGCCGGTCTCGAAGGCGATCCGCAGTTCGCCGGGCGGGCCGGGCAGCCAGACGGCGCCGTACATGAACCCGTACGACGCGACGAGGGACTCGGCCGTGATCCTCCAGGTGGAGGCCTCGTCGGTGGCCCGTTCGAGGTCGACGATCAGCTGCTCCAACGACTCGACGTCTCTCGGGATCTCGGCGTGCCGTTCCTCGGTTCGGCTGCGTGCGCGCAAGAGGCCCAACGTTTCCCCTCGGGTTCGGCGCGATAGGTCTGACAACCCATCGGCAACCCGGCGCCGCACCTGAGGACAACTCGGATCCTCACTGACGGGAAGCCGCCGGGGCGCCGGTCACCCTCCGATGCCGGTGTTGCCGGGGTCGGCCAGGGTCTCGTCGATGTCGGCGCTGGTCCGGTCCAGGATCGCCCGCACCTGGTCGCGGGTCAGCTCCCCCGGCGCGTGCCACAGGTCCGCGAAGTCCTTGGCGATCACGCTCTCCACGACGATCCAGGCGGCGACCGACGGGTACATGCGGCCGTGCCCGATCATCTCCCGGAACGCGGCGTACGCGGGCTCCGTCTCCAGCTTCGTGCCGGCCAACGCCTCGGAGCGGGCGGGCCACAGCCCGGTGCTCACCGCGTAGCGCTGCTGGCTCTGCTTGCCGGTGAGGAACCGGACCCATTCGAACGCGGCGCCGGGGTGCTTCGCCTCCTTCAGGATCGCCAGGTTGGAGCCGCCGAGGAAGCCGCACCGGCCGGCCTTGCCCGCCGGCAGCGGCGCGGTCGCCCAGCCGGCCTTCAGCCCCGGCCGCTCCGGGTCGGCGAGGAAGTCGCCGACGGACTGCGAGTTGTCGATGGTGACCGCGCCCCGCCCCGCCGCGAACGCGGCGGCACGTCGTTGGACACCAGCCGCGCCACCTGCGGGTCGTTGTACTTCGCGACCAGCCGCTGGTAGAAGTGCACGGCGTCGACCGCGGCGGGCTCGGCCAGCCGTGACGTCATGCCCGCCGGGTCCAGCAGGTCACCGCCCGCGCTCCAGACGAACGGCGCGACGTTGTGGATGATCCCGAACGTGTTCTCGTTGCCGATCGCCAGCGGCGCGACCCCGCCGCCCGCGACCTGGATACGCTGCAGCGTCGCCTCCAGCGACTCCCACGTCCGGAACGCCGTGGCCGGGTCCAGTCCGGCGGCGGCGAGCACGTCGGTGCGGTAGAACAGCGCCCGCACGTCGACCAGCCACGGCATCGCGGTCGTGTCCGGGGAGCCGATCAGGTGGCTGGAGCTCCAGCTCGCGGCGGTGAACGCGGCCTGCCCGCCGACCGCGTCGATCTCCGCCGCCGTGTAGGGCCGCAACGCCCCCAGCCGGCTGAACCCACCGACCCAGGTGGTGCCCAGCTGCGTGACGTCCGGCCCCTCCCCGCTGGCCGACGCGGTGCTCAGCCTGGTCAGCGCGTCCTCCCACACCACCCGCACCGGGTTGACGGTGATGTTCGGGTGCGCGGCGTGGAACTCCTTGGCCTCCTCGGCGACGGCCTTCTCCTGCAGCGGCCCGACCGACGGCATGTACCAGAAGTCGATCGTGACCGGCGGCCGGTCCTTCGCGTATCCGACGCTCTCGGGCGCGCCCACGTCGCCGCCCGCGCAGCCGGACACGGCCAGCACGGCGACGGCGGCGACCGCCAGGAGTCTCAGCACCCCCACCAGATCGACCGGCCCCGGCCGCCGGTTGAGCCGAAACACACTTTCTAGTAATCCTACTGTCTAGATAGCAATTAGTCCACGACTCGTGACGATGCCGACCCGGCGTTGACCGTGCCGCACCGACGCTGCTGCACTGGGGACATGACACGCACGCCGCTGCGGACCTCCTGTCCCGCCTGACACACACCAGCTCCCTTCGGCGACCTCCCACCATTGAGGAACACGTGATGTCAGCTCCGCGCACCCGCAAGCGTCCGTCCACAGTAGACAAACACCGCTACGACTCCGAGTACGTCGTCGTCGCCGTCCCCGTCCCGGGCGGCCCGCCCGACGACGTCGCACCCCCGCTCGTCTTCCGCCTCCAGCCCCGCCACCGATGACCCGCGGGCCGGGCGGGCCACCACCCGCGTTGCGACGCGCCGGTGCGCCCAGGAGGATCGCCGGGTGGGTTTTCTGCAGCGGTACCTCCGGGGCGAGCACGAGCAGGTCTGGGCGGACCTACGGGACCTGGGCCCGGCGGTCCGCGGTGACGTCCTCGACGACGCCAGAGCCGTGGCGGCGGAGACGATGCGCCGGGTCCGCGCCAATGTCGAGGTCGTGCGACAGCGGCTCGACGACGCGGGCTACCGCTTCCAGGACCCGGCCGCCGTGCACGTGCCACCGGCGGAGGACGCGGCTGAGCGACTCGACGACTTCGAGCACCGCCACGGGCCGCTGCCACTGTCGCTGCGCGCGTTCCACGAGGTCGTCGGGACGGTCGACTTCAGGCAGTCGTGGGATCAGCTCGCCGGCCAGCGCGAACGCGAACGCCGCGGGACGCCGACCGATCCCATCGACCGTCTGGGCGAATACGACCCGCTGATGGTCGAGCCACTGCTCTGCGAGTACGCGACCTGGGACGCCGAGCACAGGAGACGCTCCTGGTCCATCGCGCCTGACGAGTGTCACAAGGCCAACTACGGCGGCGGGATGAACTACAACGTCCTGCTGCCGGACGACAACGCCGACTTCCGCATCTACGGCATGATCGTCTCGGAGCGGACGCTCTTCGGCGACCACTTCGTCGACTACCTGCGCGAGACGTTCCGCGGGGGCGGCTTCCGCGGCGAGGTCGTCGTCCGGGACGAGCAGGTCGTCGGCCGGTCGCTGCCCGACCTCGACATCACCCGCCACCTGGCGGAGGGTCTCCATCCGATCGGCGTCCCCAACGCCCAGGCCAGGCTCTTCGAATAGCGCCCACGAAGTGCCCGGGAGACGAAAGACGGCGCCGATGTCGGGTGACATCGACGCCGTCCTCGCACGGCACAACCCCGGTGGTGATCAGCCCCAGTCGGCGGCCGACCAGGCCTGGCCCGACCACGTGCGACCGGACCACGTGCGACCGGACCAGGTGCGGCCCGACCAGGTGCGGCCGTCCCACACGGCGCCGGACCAGGTGCGGCCGGACCACGTGCGACCCGCCCAGTTGCTGCCCGACCAGGTGCGGCCGGACCAGGTGCGGCCGTTCCACGTGTCGCCGGACCAGGCCGCGCCGGTCGTGCAGACCTGCGCCCAGCCGGCCGGGGTCCACGCCTGGCCCATGATGTCGAACTCGCCGGTGAGCTCGGCGCCGGTGTCCGGGTCGGCGACGTGTGAGGTGCCGCGCGAGGCCTCCAGCGAGCCGAGGCCCGTCGCCGGCAGGTACGTCTGCGTCGAGGCGACCGGGGTCGGCGCCTGCGCCGCGGCGGCGATGTCGAGCTGGCCCGCGCCCTGAGCGAGCTGGTCGCCGGCGGGCATGGCGTCGGCGGTGCTCGTCAGCAGCTTCTTCACCTGGTCGGGGGTGAGGTCCGGGCGCTGCTGCAGCAGCAGTGCGGCGGCGCCGGACACGACGGCGGCGGCCTGCGAGGTGCCGCTGCCGCGGAAGTACCGCTGCGCCGGGTCGTCGGCGATGCGGGCCTCCGGGTAGGCGGCGTCGATGTACCCGTTGGGCACGCGCAGCGACACGACCGACTTGCCGGGTGCGACGAGGTCGGCGTGGCGGGTCTGGTTGCCGCCGGTGCTGAAGTCGGCGACGACGTCGTCGGAGCGGTCGGCGGTGGTCAGCGGGTCGGCCGCGCCGACGGCGAGGACGTTCGGGTTCGCGGCCGGCATGCCGACCCGGGTCTCGGCCAGGCCGTCGTTGCCGACGGAGACCACGACCACGATGCCCTTCTTCCAGGCCGCTTCCACCGCGTACGACAGCGGGTCCAGCCGCGGGTCCTGGGTGGAGTCGGTGCCGAAGGACAGGTTGAGGACGCGGATGTTGAGGCCCGGGTCGTCGCGGTGCGTCACGACCCAGTCGATCGCGGCGATCACCTGCGACACGTCGACGGCCCCGTCGGCCGCGGCGACCTTCATGTTGAGCAGGTGCGCGTCGGGCGCGACCCCGGTGAACGGCTTCCGGCCGGCCTTCACCTGGCTGTCGTGCCCGGCGATGATGCCGGCCATGTGCGTGCCGTGACCGAACGTGTCGAGATTGCGCAGCGCGGGCGTCTGCGACTCGAACGACAGGTCCGGCCCGTTGATGACCTTCCCCGGCGCGTCGAGGCCCTCGACCGGCGCGATGCCGGAGTCGATGACGGCCACGCCGATGCCCTGTCCGGTGAGCTTGGCGCCGGACGCGTCCGTGGCCGCCCACACCTGCTGCGCCCCGATCGACTGGGTCAGGCCGGCCATCGAGTGCTGGTCCTCGTCGGCGTTCCACTCCTCGCCCTGCATCCGCACCTGACCGTCGGGCGTGACGGCCTGGACGCCCGGGGCGCGGCTCACGGCGGCGAGCGCACCCGCGGGCAGCTGCGCGGTGAACGCCCCGACGAGGTCGAGGTGCTGCCCGATCGTGCCGCCGGCGCGGGTCACGGCCGCCTCCGCGGCGCCGCTGCCGTCGTGCCTGACGATCACCGCCACCGCCGGTGCGGCGGTCTGCCCGGCGGGTGCGGCGGCGGCCGCCGGCCCGGTGAGCGGCCCGGCCAGCAGACCCGTCGCCGCGGTCGCGGCAACAGCTGCCTTGAGCAGGGAACCTGAACGCATCAAACCTCCATCGCGTGCTGCGGTCATTCGATCGTGCGGCGCCCGTCGGACGCCTGTTGTCCCCTGATCGGCCGGTCCGCCGCCCGGCTCGCGTAACCCGTGCCACATCGACCGGTCTCGCACCCGTCCCGCAACCGGGCCGCACCCGGACCCGCCGTGTGGAACGCTTCCGAGGCGAGCGGGACGATCACGGGCGGGACGATGACGGGCGGGACGATGACGGGCGGGACGATGATGGGCGGGACGATCTGGGACCGGCACGCGGCGACGTTCGACGACGAGCCGGACCACGGGCTGAGGGATCCCGCCGTGCGCGGGGCATGGGCCGAGCTGCTGGCGCAGGTGCTGCCCGCCGCGCCCGCGTCGATCGTCGACATCGGATGCGGGACCGGGAGCCTGGCGGTCCTGCTCGCCGCGGCCGGGCACCGCCTCACCGGCCTCGACGCGTCGGCGGAGATGCTCGGCGTCGCCCGGCGCAAGGCCGCGGAGCGCGGCGCCGGCGTGACCCTGGTGCGGGGGGACGCGAGCCTGCCGCCGTTCGCCGCCGGGTCCTTCGACGTCGTGCTGGTCCGGCACGTGCTGTGGGCGGTGCCCGACCCGCACGCGACCGTCGGCCGGTGGATCCGGCTGCTGCGCCGGTACGGCAGGCTCGTCCTCATCGAAGGGCGATGGGACACCGGGGCCGGACTGTCCGCGGCGCAGTGCGAGGCGCTGGTGCGCCGGCACGGCCGGGACGCCGACGTGCGGCCGCTGCGCGCCGACCGGCTGTGGGGCAGGACCATCACCGATGAGCGGTACCTGCTGCTCAGCACGCATTGATCAGCCGACCGTCGGCCCGGCACGACGGCCTGACCCCGAGGCGAGGGGACGCGTTCGACGCCGGTCCGTCCATGCGAAATACTGGTAGGGAGGCTCGAAGGGCGTCACGGGGACGCGGTCCGGAGGGAAGTGGCTCGTTGGTCGACGCCGTCGCGCTCCCTGACGCGTGGCTGCTGGCGATGCTCGATGACGAGCGGCAGGGCTGGGTCCTCGCGACCGCGGTGCGTGAGGACGGCCAGATCGTCGACTTCGAGCTGGTCTACATCAACGACGCCGGCTGCCGCTTCGCCGGGCGCCCCCGCGAGGAGCTGGTCGGCGGGCGATATCGGCAGCTGTGGCCGGAGACCGTCCACGACGGGACGATCCCGCTGTATCGCCGCGTCGTGGAGACCCGCGAGCCGGTCACCCGCACGGTGTTTTACGACCGGCCCAACCTGGCCGGGCACTTCGAGCTGCGGGTCAGCCCGTGGGGCGACGGGTTCGGGGTCCGGTTCGTCGACCTGCGCCAGGTGACCGTGGCGCCGCAGTCGGCCGGCGGGACCCGGCTGTATGACGCGCTCGACGCCGCCTTCGACGGTTTCACCCTGCTGCGCGCGGTGACCGACGGCGACGGCGCGATCGTCGACTTCGTCTGCGACTACGTCAACCAGCTCGGCGCGAAGCTCACCGGCCGCACCGCCGAGGACGTCATCGGCCACCGCCTGAGCGAGGTGCTGCCCGAGAGCTGGGCCGACGGCCTGTTCGACCGCTATCGCCAGGTCGCCACGACCGGCGAGCCGTGGCTGGAGCAGCGCACGTATCCGCACATCGGCCAGGTCTGGGAGGTGAAGATCGCCCGGGCCCGGGCCGACGCCGGCACCCCCGCGGTGGCGGTGTCGTTCCGCGAGGTCACCGACCAGGTCCAGCAGCAGCGGCACCTCGCCGCCATCGCCGCCGAGGCGGAGCAGGCCGCCGCCCGCGCCACGGAGGCGGCGGCGCGCGCCACGGCGCTGCAGACGGCGACGACGGCGCTGGTCGCGGCGAGCACGACCGCCGAGGTGTATGCGGCGATCGGCTCGGTGCTGCGCCCGTCGGCCGGTGGCCAGGGTCTCGCGCTGCTGCTGCTCGAGGACCACAAGCTGCACCTGCGCTTCCACGACGGCTACGAGCCCGACGTCGTCGCCCGGCTGCGGGAGCTGCCGCTGGACCACCCGTATCCGGCGACGGCCGTCGCGCGCACCGGGCAGCCGCTATACCTGACGTCGCTCGCCCAGTTCCAGGCCACGCAACCGGACCCCGGGATCGCGGTGCCGGCCGGTGAACGGCAGGCGTGGGCGTTCCTGCCGCTGACCGTCGCCGGTGAGGTCCTCGGCACCCTCGTGGTCGGGTATCGCAAACCTCGCGAGTTCGACTACGACGAGCAGGCCATGCTCATGGCCCTGGCCGGGCTCGGCGCGCAGGCGCTGCAGCGGGCGCTGCTCTTCGAGGCGAGCACCACCCTCGCGTCGGCGCTGCAACGCGCGCTGCTGCCGGCGACGCTGCCGCACGTGCCGGGTCTGCGGCACGCGGCCAGGTATCTGCCCTGGACCCACGGCGCGGACGTCGGCGGCGACTGGTACGACATCATCGACCTCGGCGAAGGGGTCGTCGGGGTCGTCATCGGCGACGTCGCCGGGCACAGCGCGTCGGCGGCGGCGACGATGGGCCAGGTCCGCAACGCGCTGCGCGCCTACGCGAGCGAGCGGCACAACCCGGCCAGCGTCGTGCACCACGTCAACCAGCTGCTGCTGGACATGCACCCGGACACCATCGCCACCTGCTGCTACCTGCAGGTGCACCTCGAGGAGGGCACCGCCACCGCGGTCACCGCCGGGCACCCGCCGCCGATGCTGCGCACCGCCGAGGGCGTCCACCGGCTGCGGCTGCGCCCCGGCCCGCCGCTCGGCGTCACCCCGGACGCCGTCTACCTCGACACGACGCTGCTGCTCCCGGCCGCGGCGACGCTGCTGCTCTACACCGACGGGCTCGTCGAGGACCGCCGGCACCCGATCGACCGGGGCCTGCGGGAGCTGCTCGCCGCGCTGGCCGGCGCGCCGGCCGGCGACCCCGACGTGATCCTGGACCACATCCTCACCAGCGACGTCGGCCCGCAGCCGCGCAGCGACGACGTCGCCGTGCTGTGCCTGACCAGCGACGCCGTGCCCACCGGCCCGCCGACCGCCCGGCGGCGCTTCCGCGGCGAGGCGATCAGCGCGTCCGCGGCCCGCCGCTTCGCCGCCGACGTGCTCACCGCCTGGCAGCAGCCGCAGGTCGTCGACGACGCGCTGCTGCTCCTCGACGAGGTCATCACCAACGCCATCCAGCACACGGTCGGCGACGTCACCGTCGAGCTGCGCCTCGGCGAGCGGCTGAGGGTCACCGTCCACGACACCAGCATCCGCCCGCCGGAGCGCCGCACGTCACCGACCGACGCCGACAGCGACAACGGCCGTGGCCTGCACATCATCGAGCACCTCGCCACCACCTGGGGCTCCGAGCTGGTCCCCACCGGCGGCAAGCTCGTCTGGTTCGACCTGCCGCGGGCCTGACGGGCACCCGCGGTGTGCCTGATGCCTGTCGGGTAGGCGACCGCGAGCGGCGGGCGGGCCGGGGCGCTGCTACCACGGCAGGATGAGGCAGCGGCTGAGCGCGTTCACGGTGGCGGCGATGGCGGGCACCGTGCTGGCCACCGTCGCCGGCACGGTCACCGGCACTGCGGAGCCGGCGGCCGCGGGCGGGCTCGCCGGTGGCACGGTGAGCACCGACATCGCCCACAACATGACGTTCACCGGCGCGGCCGGCTTCGCCAACGACGTCGTGGTGACGAAGTCGGGCACCACCGTGACGGTCGACGACGTGCACCCGGTCGCGGTCGCCGGCGACTGCGTCCATCCCGTGGCGGCCGACGACACGCTCGCGCAGTGCACCGTGTCCATGTCGCCGGACGTCCACGTGGAGCCGGGCGACCGCGGCGACCGGGTCCGGATCGTCGGCGGCGGCTCGGTGCACTGGCTGATCGGCACGGGCGACGGCGACGACACCGTCGACCTGACCGGGGTGACCATAGCCGGGTCCAACGTGGCCGCCGGCAACGGCAACGACACGATCACGTCGAGCACGTACGGCGAGCAGATCGACGGTGGTGCCGGCACCGACACGGTGAGCTACGCGGGACACCCCGGGCCGGTGACCGTCGACCTGTCCACCGGCGACGGCGGCCCCGAGCACGACGGGCTGGTGTCCGTCGAGTCGGTGACCGGCTCGCCCGGCGACGACACGCTGATCGGCGACGCCGGGGCGAACACGCTGGCCGGCGGCGCGGGCGACGACCTGCTCAGCGCGGGCGGCGGCAACGACACGCTCATCGGCGGTGAGGGCGCCGACACGATGTTCGGCGGCACCGGCGTCGACACCGCCAGCTACGCCGACCACACCGGTCCGGTGACCGCCAGCCTCGACGGCGCCGGCAACGACGGCGCGCCCGGGGAGGGCGACGCCATCGGCTCCGCCGTCGAGAACCTCACCGGCGGCTCCGGCGACGACGTCCTGTACGGCAACGACTCCGCCAACGTGCTGCGCGGCGACCCGACCGGCAACTGGCTGCCGATCACCGGCGGCGACGACACCATCTACCCGCTGGGCGGCAACGACATCACGTACGGCCTCGGCGGCGACGACACCGTGACCGACAGCGGCGGCGCGGACACGATCTACGGCGGCTTCGGCAATGACACCCTCAGCGGCGGCGCCGACGCCGACACCATCCACGGCGACCAGGGCGCCGACACCCTGTCCGGCGGCGCCGGCTACGACACCCTCGACGGCGGCGCCGACGCCGACTGGTGCCACGCCGACACCGGCGGCGCCGCCAAGACCGGCTGCGAGTTCCCCGGCCTCCTGCCCTGACCGCCCGCGGAGAGAATCCCGTGGAGAATTTCCGCGGGCGGGCACAACCGAAGCGGTGCGTGCTGCGATCCAGGAGGTGAGCAGGGAGGAGCCGCATGCGGGCCGACGAGGAGCACGCCTACGCGCAGTACGTGAGCAGCCGGGTGCTCGCGTTGCGCCGGACCGCCTATCACCTGTGCGGTGACTGGCACGAGGCACACGATCTGGTGCAGGCGACGTTCATCAAGCTGTACCGGCACTGGGGCCGGGTCAACGCCGCGGACTCCCCCGACGCGTACGTGCGGCAGGTCCTCGTCAACGTGTTCCTGCAGCATCGCGGGTCGTGGTGGGCACGCAACGTCCGGCCGTTCGGGGAACTGGCCGAGCGGAAGACCCCGGAGCAGGCGACCGAGCAGCGGATCGACCTGCGGGCGGCGCTGGGCAAGCTCGCGCCGGGGCAGCGGGCGGTGCTCGTGCTGCGGTACTGGGAAGGGCTCGACGTCGCCGAGACCGCCCGGGTCCTCGGGTGCTCGACGGGCACGGTGAAGAGCCAGACGTCCCACGCCCTCGCGGCGCTGCGCCGGTTGATGCCCGACTACGCCTGGGAGGCGCGGTGAGCGAGAAGCTGTTCCGGTCGGTGCCGCTCGACGAGCCGCCGCTGCCCGTCCAGTACGTCGAGGGCCTCGTCACCGCGGGTCGCCGGTCCGTGCGGCGGCGCCGGGTGGCGGCGGCCCTGGTCGCGGCCCTCGTGCTGGTGGCCGGGACGGCCGGGCTGGTCCAGCTGAAGGCGCCGCCCGCGGTGCCCGCCGCGCCGGACACGACCCCGAGCCTGCCCGACCGTATCGCGCCGTTCTCGTCGCTGACGGGCACGGTCAGCGGCTCCCCGGCCGGGCGGGCCGTCATGCTGTACCAGTTCGGCAGCGGCGAGCTGTTCAACCAGTTCCAGCCGCTCGCGCTCGGTGCCGACCGGGACACGTACCGGCAGCTCGACGCGGCCGAGGGGCGGCGCGGTATCCGGTCGTGGCAGCTGTCGCCGGACGGGACGACCGCCGTCGTCGCCGACGACCTCGAGGCCGTCGACGCGCTGACGCTGGTCGACCTGCGCACCGGGCACCGGCGGCAGGTGCGGCTGCCGGCGCCGACGGGTGCGGTGCCCCTGGCGTTCTCCCCCGACGGGCGGACCCTGGCGTACTCGGCGGTGCCGACACCGTTGGGCGACCCGTACAACGACATGGCGGCCGAGTCGCGGCGCACCGGGGTGCTCGTCCTGGTGGACCTCGCCACCGGCCGGCACCGCACGCTCAGCGGCGTGACTCCGGTGTTCGCGGCGTCGTTCGCGCCCGACGGGCAGCGGATCGCGGTGCAGACCGGCCCGCAGGTCGAGATCGTCGACCTCGACGGCCAGGTCGTGCGCACCGTCGCCGTGCCCGGCGAGCACGTCCTCACGGACAACGCGGCGTGGTCGCCGGACGGTCGGCTGCTGGCCGTCACCGGCGCCACGACCTCCGGCAGCGAGGGCAGCGTCACCCACTACCAGCGGCGGATCGTGTTCGTCGACGCGACCGGCGAAGGGACCGTCGCGGCGCCGATCGCGGCGGAGGAGATGCTCGGCTGGCGGTCCGCGCGCCGGGTGATCGCGCAGGTCGCGGCCGGTGACGGTCCGGGCGAGATCCGGGACGTGCCGCTCGACGGCGGCCTGCCGGGCACGCTGCTGAGCCGGTTCGACGCCGGCAGCAGCTGCGAGTTCGGGACCCAGACCTGCCAGGCGTACGAGATCCGGATGGCGACCGGGCTGCTGCCGTCGCTGGTGGTGCGGCGCGCCGACCCGGACCGCGGGCCGTGGCCGGGGTGGTTCGTCGTGACGGTCGCCGGCGGCGGCGTGCTCCTGCTGACCGTGGTGTTCCTCGTGTACCGCCGGGTCACGCGCCCCCGGATGCGGCCTGCCCCTGGGGAAGACTGATACGGGCCCGGGACGGGACCCGCAGACGCCGGGGCGGGGGCCGGTCGGGCCGGCCCCCGCTGGGAACGTCAGGCGTAGGTCTCGAACTCGGCGACCTTCGGGGTGCCGGTGGCGCTGGTGATCTCGAAGGTCACCTTCTTCATCGAGGTGCGGGTGAAGGTGATGACGCCCGCGCCGGTGCCGGAGGCGAGGACCGAGCCGGTGTCGCCGTTGAGGACGCGCCAGTTGCGGATGACGCCGGTGGAGCCGGATGCCTCACGGATGTTGATGCGGGAGATCGCGGTGGCGGTGCCCCACTTGATGGAGATGGAGCCGGTGGTGCCGCTCGGCGACCAGAAGGTGCTCATGTCGCCGTCGCGGACGTCGCCGTAGCTGGTGCCGCCGCCCTTGCTGGAGCCGTCGGAGCCGGCGCCGATGCTGAGGTTGGTGCCGCCCTGCGTCGGTCCGGGCGAGGACGGTCCGGGCGAGGACGGGCGCGGCGAGGTGGGACCGGCGGACGTCGGGCCGCCCGTCGGGCTGGTGGGGGTGCAGCTGCCGTTGGAGACCTGCAGGCCCTTGTTGGCGCCGGCGGTGCGGCTCACCACGTCGGGGACGCAGCTGGCCGGGTCGAGGGCGAAGCTGTACGGGATGCTGACGCTGGTGTTCGACGTCGGGTTCGGGCCCGCGGGGTTGTTGTCGGTGCCCTTGGCCGACCAGGTCACGTTGTCGAAGATGTTGCCGCTGACCTGCCAGTAGCCGGCCTCGCTGGTGTAGAACGTGCCGAGCACGTCCTTGGAGTTCTTGAAGTAGTTGTTGTCGACCCGCGCGCGGGCGCCGGCCCGGGAGTTGATGCCGGACTCGTTGAGGCTCACGTAGGAGTTGTTGTAGATGTGCGCGATGCCGCCGCGCAGCAGGGGCGTGCGCGAGTCGAGGTTCGAGTATCCGTTGTGGTGGAAGGTGATGAAGCTGTTGCCGCGGTCGCTCTCGCTGGAGCCGATGAGCCCGCCACGGCCGGAGTTGCGCAGCGTGCTGTAGGACAGCGTCACGTACTGCACGTCGTCCTTCAGGTCGAACAGGCCGTCGTAGCCCTCGGACTCGCCGCCGGACGCCTCGAGGGACACGTGGTCGACCCAGACGTTGCGCACGGTGCTCTCCATGCCGATGGCGTCGCCGCCGTTGGACGTGGGCGAGCCGGACTTCTTCACGTTCTTGACCGTCACGTTCTGGATGATGATGTTGCTCGAGTCGCGGATGTGGATGCCGAGCTGGTCGAAGACCGCGCCGCCGCCGACCCCGATGATCGTGACGTTGCTGATCTCCTTGAGCTCGATCTTGTCGGCGGCGGTGTTGCAGCTGCTGCCGGAGACCTTGGTCGTGTTGCCGTGGTTGATCGTGCCCTCGACCTGGATGATGATCGGGGTGCTGCTGCTGGCCCGGTTGCACAGGGCGGCGTGGATGGCGGTGCCGGTGGTCGCCCGGACCGTCTGCCCGCCCGCACCGCCGGTCGTCCCGCCGTTCTGGGTCGCGTAGCCGGTGACGCCACCGGTGGCCGCGGCCGCCTCGGGTGCCGAGAGGGCCACGCCGATCGCGGTGCCGGCGAGCGCGGTGGCGGCCGCGGCCACACCGGCCCGCAGCGCGAGCCGTTGTCGGCGGTGGGTTCCTTTGGGAGTCATGCGAAACCTCCGTTAAAAAGTGCGAGGGCGGGGCGGCGCCGCTCAGCATCGACGGAACCCGATACTAGGAAAGCGCTTTCCTCCGCGACAAGGGTTCTGATGTGCAGGTTTGTTGCAGGATTTCGGAATCGTGAAATTTACAGGATTCGCTCCAGCAGGCCCGCCACCCGTGGATCGGCCGTCGCCGCTGGTTGATGCACCACGTGATACGTGATCGGCGGCAGGTCCGTGACGGGCCTGGCGACCACCCCCGCCGGCGGCGGCACGCAGCCGTTGACCACCGCCAGCCCCACGCCGAGCGCGACGAACTGCGCGATCAGCGGCCATCCCTCCGCCTCCACGGCGACCGTCCAGTCGGTCCCGGCGGCCCGCAACGCCTGCTCCAGCAGCACCCGGTGCGGCCGGTGCTGCGGCGGTACGACCAGCGCCACCCCCTGCAGATCGCGCAGCGCGACCGCACGCCGACCGGCCAGCCGGTGCCCCTCGGGCACGAACAGCATCTGCGGGAAGGTCGCCAGCTCGGCGACCGTCAGGTCCTCGGGCAGCACGTCCAGGACGCTCACCCCGACGTGCGCCAGGCCGGTGCGCACGGCGGCGAGCATCTGCCGGTGGTCGCAGTTGATCAGGCGCAGCCGGGTCGGCTCCTCGGCGAGGACGGCCCGGACGGTGTCGCCCAGCAGGTACAGGTAGGCGCCCTGACCGGCGGCGAGCACGACCGGCCGCCGTGGCGTGTCGCCGGCGAACTCGGCGAGGAACTGCGCGAGCCGCTCGTCGTGCGCGCGGGCGAACCGTGCCACCGTCTCGCCGTCCGGCGTGAGCACGAGCCGCCGGCCGACCCGGTGGTACAGCGGCCGCCCCAGCGACCGCGCCAGCTTGCCGATCTTCACGTGCAGGGCGGGTTGCGAGATCCGCAGCTGCGCCGCGGCTCGCGTGAAGTTGAGGTGGTCGGCGAACACCACGAACGCGGCGAGGGCGTCCGGCGAGACGGTCATAGGCAGAAACTATAGAAGCGGCAGCGAGAATAGTTCTGTTCTATCGCCGCCGCGGCCAGGCTGGACGCATGAACGCAGGACGCATCCGACTCGGGGTCGACATCGGCCGGGTCATCATCGGCGGCACCGCCCCAGGTGGCGGCGACACCCAGTTCTTCAGCGGCGACACCGCCAAGATGCTCGCCACGCCGGCCGTGCCCGGCGCGTTCGAGGCACTGGCCCGGCTCGCGCCGCGGTTCGAGCAGGTGTGGCTGGTCTCCAAGTGCGGCGAGCGGGTCCAGCGGCACACCCGCCAGTGGCTCGACCACCACGACTTCGCCGCGCGCACCGGCATCCCGCGCGAGCACCTCCGCTTCTGCCTGAAGCGGTCCGACAAGGCCGGGCACTGCGCCGAGCTCGGCATCACCCACTTCGTCGACGACAAGCTCGACGTACACCAGGCGCTGCGCGGCATCGTGGCGCACCGGTTCCTGTTCGGTCCGCAGCCGGCACCGGCACCGGCACCGGCGTGGGTCCAGCACGTCGAGGGCTGGTCTGACGCCGAGGCCGCGATCCTGCGCAGCCTCGGCGTCACGGTGGGCTAGCCGTCAGGTCCGGGCGGTCCGGCGGTACGCGAGGACGGCCGCGACGAGCGCCGCCAGACCGAGGAGGAGGGCGGCGACGCCGAGGGTGATCGCGGTGCCGTCGGTCTGGCCGTCGTTCGCCGTGGCGGCGGCGTCCTGGGCGGCGTCCGTGCCGGCCGCCGGCGCCGTCGCGTCCTTCTTCGCCAGTTTCAGGACCGGCGCGGGGTGCTCGGCCTCCGCGCCGGCGGCGGGCTCGTCGATCCAGCGCACGACCTCGCCGTCGGAGTACGTCTGCAGCGCCTTGAACACGATCTGGTCGGCGACCGGCAGCGGCCCGAGCGACACGTCGAACTCCTGGAACTGGTGCGGCTTGATCTCCGCGCCGGCCGTCGCCGTCCAGGTGATCTTCGAGACGGCGTCGGTGATCTCGCCGTCGTCGGTCTTGATCGGGGTGGCGAGCTTGGAGCTCTCCGCGACGGCGGTCCACCCCTGGACGGGCTTGAGCGACACCGACGCGATCGGCTTGTCGGTCGGGATCGCGATCTCCACCTTCGTGGTGCTCGCGGCGTCCTTCTCGTTGGGCACCCGGAACGTCACCTTCGTGTAGCCGCCCTGCGTGGCGGTGCCCGGGTTGACGGTCACGTGCGCCGACGCGGCGGCGGGAAGGGCGAGCGCGCCGGCAGCGGCGGCGGCGACCAGGGCGGCAAGTGCGCGGGCCGGGCGGATGAGACGCATGATTCGGCAGTCCTCGGGTCGGCGGAGTGGGGCATCGGGTAGTCGTCGCACGGGCCCGTGAAGTTCCCGGGAACTTCACCGCTCCCGCGGCCCATGCCGGCGGCGCGGTGGGGTCGGGGCGGGCGCGTAACCGCCCCGCGGCCCGGTCGTTGACGGGGTGAGGTCCATCAGGACCGTGCCAGCGTTGGGTGGGGGGATCGGGGCGGATGGACACCAGCGGGCAGCGAGGACCGTCGATGCTGATGCGACGGGCCGCACCCTCGGGCGCGGCGGTGCCGCCGAAGGTCAGGCCGGGTCTGACCCTCACGGTCGCCGTCGCCGGATACGTCCTGCACTACCTGACCTGGATGCTGATCGGCCCGATCGGCCCGCAGCTCGGAGAGCGCTTCGGCATGGATGCCGGCACCTGGGGCCTGCTCGGCATCGCCCCGCTCGTCGTCGGCGTGGCCCTGCGGATCCCGGCCGGCGTGCTCACCGACCGCGTCGGCGCCCGGGTGGTGCTGCCCGTCGTCAGCGTCGCCTCGGCGTTCGCGGTGCTCGCGCTGGCCGCCGCCGCCGAGAGCGGGCTGCCCGCCCTGATCGTCGTGGCGTGCGCCATCGGGGTCGCCGGCGCCGTGCTCCCACCGGCCGCGGCGGCCGTCGTGCGGGCGGTCCCGGCCGGGCGCCGGGGCTTCGCGCTCAGCGTCTTCGCGGCCGGCATGTGCCTGGCCGCGGCCGGCGGGATCGCCGCCCAGGCGACGCTGCGCGTCGACCGTGAACACGGGCTGCTGATCCTCGCCGGCTCGCTGCTCGCCTACGCCGCGCTGGCCGCCGCCGTCCTGCGCGACCGGCCCACCCCGAAGGCGCCACCGGCCGGCGGGTGGCCGGTGGTCACCGCGCTGCTGCGCCGGCCCGTCACCCGCTACCTCGCCGTCTGGTACGGCGTCTCGTGCGGCGGGATCATCGCGCTCGACCTGTACCTGCCGGCGCACCTGCACCGCATGTACGGCGTCGGCATGACCCAGGCGCTGTTCGGGTCGGCCGCCGTGGCCTGCGTCGGCGCGGCCGCCGGGCCGTTCGGCGGCTGGCTGTGCCGCCGGCACGCCCCCACCACCGTGCTGGGCACGTGCTTCACCGCGCTCGCCGGGCTGCTGCTGGTCCTGGCGTTCGACCCGCCGCTGACCTGGGTCGCGGCCCCGTCGCTGGCGGCCCTCGCGGTCGTGCTGGGCACCGCGTTCGGCAGCGTCCTCGCGCTCATCGGCCGCACCGCGCCGCCCGCGCAGGCCGGCACCATCATCGGCGTGGTCAGCGCGTTCGGCAGCGCGGTCGGGCTGTTCCCGGCGCTGCTGCTCAACACCGTCCACGGCATCCACGGCTCGTACTCCATCGGGCTGGTCCTCCTCGCCGGGGCGGCCGTCAGCAGCGCCAGCAGCCTCCGCGCCCGCCGCGCCTGGATCGGTGCCGCCGTCACCTTCCCCGTCCCCGCCGACGAGGCGTCGCAGGCCGCCACCACGATCGTGTCGCTGACCGGACCGCGGATCCGCGCGCACCTCGGCGACATCACCGTGTCCCTCGCGGCCCTCGCGACCCGGCACGAGGTGGCCGTCGTCTGCGCCGACCCCAACCCGACGGGCGGCGCGGGCCTCGGCTTCCAGCTCATCGCCGGGCTGCGCCGGCAGCTTCCGGCGCACACCGTGCTGTGCCTCATCGCCGAGACCCCACCGCACCCGGACGAGACGGCCGCGATCGCCGACATGATCAATATGGGCACGATCCCGGTCATCCTGGTCGCCGGCTCCGACCCGACCGCGACCGCGATGCTGCTCGCGGACGCGGTCAAGGCCGACCAGGTGCTCCAGCTGAGCCCCGACCGGGTCGAGGGCCTCATCCCGTTTCAGCGGCACCCACCGTCCGCCCTGCCGCTGGTGCACTGACCACGCACGGGCTGCGCCGTGAGGTGCATGACGTCGTGCGCGCGGAGCCCGGCTCGTAAGGTGGTGGCATGTCTGGAACCGTGCCGCGCCCCAGTCTGCAGCAGCTGCTCGCCGAGGCCCGGCCCGGCGTGCTGCTGTTCAGCCTGACGCCGCCGAGGCGCAGCGAGACCGAGGAGCGGGTCAAGGAGATCGCCGCGGTCACCCTGGACCGGCTCGCCAGGCTCGACCTCGACGGCCTCATCCTCTACGACATCGACGACGAGTCCGACCGCAACCCCGACGCGCGGCCGTTCCCCTACCTGCCGACGATCGACCCGGCCCGCTACCACGCGGAGCACCTCGGGGCGTGGGACCGGCCGGCGGTCATCTACCGGTGCGTCGGCAAGTATCACGAGGACGACCTCGCCGACTGGCTGCGAAACGCCGACCCGCGCCGGGTCCTCAGCGTCTTCGTCGGCGCGTCCTCGGGCGACAAGTCGGTGCGCACCGACATGCGTCGCGCCCACGCCGTCCGGCAGGAGGTCCGCCCCGACCTGCCGCTCGGCGCCGTCGTCATCGGCGAGCGGCACACCCGCGGCGGCGACGAGCACCTGCGCATGCTGGCCAAGCAGGAGCGCGGCTGCACGTTCTTCGTCTCGCAGGTGGTGTACCACGTCAACGAGACCAAGAACCTGATCTCCGACTATTTCTACGAGTGCCGGGACCGTGGCATCGCGCCGCGCACGGTCGTCTTCACGCTGTCGCTGTGCGGCTCGCTGAAGACGCTGGAGTTCGTCCGGTGGCTCGGCGTCGACGTGCCACGCTGGCTGGAGAACTCGATCCGCTTCGCGAACGACCCGCTCGCCGAGTCCTACCGCCAGGCGATGGCGATCGCCACGGACCTCGCCGACTTCTGCGGGCACCTCGGCATGCCGTTCGGCTTCAACGTCGAGAGCGTCTCCATCCGCCGCGCCGAGATCGACGCCACGATCCGCCTGGCGTCCGACGTCGCCACCCTGCTGCGCGACATCCGGTGACCGCCTTGTCCGGACCCACCGGGGAGCAGCGTCTCGCCGGTGGGTTCGACGGTGGTGCGGTGCGGGTCGGCGACACCGTCCGGCGCGCCGCGGGGGTGTGGACGCCGGCGGTACATCTGCTGCTGCGGCATCTCGAGGACGCCGGCTTCGATCGTGCGCCGCGCGCGCTCGGCATCGACGACCAGGGCCGGGAGGTGCTGTCGTTCCTGCCCGGCGAGGTGGTCGGCGCGGCGCGGCCGTGGCCGGCGTGGGTGCACAGCGACGACGCGCTGCGGCAGGTCGCCGGGTGGCTGCGCGACTTCCACCGCGCCGCCGCGTCGTTCGTCCCGCCCGCGGGCGCGATCTGGCGTGACGGCTCCACCTGGCGGCCGGGCCTCGTCATCGGGCACAACGACGCCGCACCCTACAACGCGGCCTGGGCCGGCGGCCGGCTCACCGGGTTCTTCGACTGGGACTTCGCCGCGCCCGCCACCGCCGAGGACGACCTGGCGTCGGCGGCGTTCGCCTGGGTGCCGCTGCACGCCCGGCACGTCGTGGCGGCGGAGGGCTTCACGGCGTTCGCGGACCGGCCGCGCCGGCTGCGCCTCTTCCTGGACGCCTACGGCCACTCCGGCCCTGCCACCGACTTCGTCGCGGTCGTCCGCCGCCGGGTCCTCGCCGGCATCGACACCATGCGGCGCACCGCGGCGGCCGGCGACGCCACGTTCGCACGGATGCTGGAGCACGGGGTCGACGCCACACTGCGAACAGCCGCCGACGAACTCCTGACATTCTGAGCCCAGACCGGGCCGCAATGCCGCAGGAGCAGGACGGGGAAGGCCTTTCTCAGCAAGCCGCACGGGGCACGGCCTTCCCCGCCAACGATCTTCCGGATCCTCGGCAGGCGATCAGACGGCCAGGATCCGGTCGAGCAGGTGGTGATACTGCAACACGGTGTCGCGCATGCCCTCGGTGCTGTCCGACGACCTGGCGCCGGCCCGCTCGAGCTGCTCCTCGCGGTCGTGGACGCTGTCGGACAGCGACCGCACCGCGTCGTCGACTAGCTGCCGGGCCTCGGTGACGCTGCCGTGCGGGTCCTCCACGAAGTGCGTCTGCACGTCGTGCCAGCGGTGCCGGAACTCGTCGGCCTTCGCGGTGTCCCAGATGCTCAGATCCCGGACGCCGGGCACGTCCTGCCCCTGCCCGCGCGGCTGCTGGATGCCCCCTTCCCGCTGGGCCGCGACGTCCTTCGCGCCCCCGCTCGCGTATCCGCGGGCGTCCTCACCGGTGATGTCACCCGCATAGCCGCGGGTGCCCTCACCGGGTGCGCCGCCCGGGTATTCCCGGGTGCCTTCACCGGTGGTGCCACCCTGGTAGCCGCGGGCATCCCCGCCGGGGACACCGCCCGGGTATTCCTGCGCGCCCTCACCGGTGGTGCCACCCTGGTAGCCGCGGGTGCCCTCGCCAGGAGCGCCACCCGTGTAGCCGCGGGTGTCCCCGCCGGTGGCGTCCCTCTGGTAGTCGCGGGCCTCGGGGCCGGGGGTGCCGGGGGTGGTCTGCGGCGTTGCCGGTGGCGTCTGGAACGCCTCGGACGCCTCGGACGCCTGGGATGTCTGGGACGTCTGGGACGCCTCGCGCGCCTGCTGCCGTCGCTGCTCGGCTGCGGCCGGATCGATCGGGCTGTCGTCACGCATCACGATCGCGCCTTCCTGTGTGGGTCCTTTGACTGCGCCTGTCTCAGCCGGGCCGGGGGATCGGCCGGCCGCCGCCCGACGAGTCGCCGAGCAGTTCGGCGAACAGCGTGCGGTAGTGCATCAGCGCCTGACGCAGCTGCTCCGTCGACGCCTGCCCGCGCTCGTTCACCTTGTTGATCTCGTGTGCGTCGCGGTAGTGACCGAGGGTCTCGGCGTGGTCGACGCTGAGGTCCTGCACCTGCTCGTCGAAGTCCCCGGTCGGATACCCGCGCTCGTGCATCACCTTCGTCACGAGCTCGTCGGCCTCGCGGGTCGCGGCCTCCGGCTCCTCCACGAAGTGCGCCTGCATGCGCTCCCACTGCTCGGCATACCGCTGACGTTGCTGCGGGTCGAGCTCCCGCAGCTGCAGCTCGGCGTGGCGCCGCTCCCGCCGCTGCAGGTCTCGCTCGGCCGCCCGGCGGCTGGGCTGCTCGCCGACGGCCCGGTCATATTCGGGTCCGAACCGTTGCCGGAGCGCCGCGGTGCGGCGGTGCCGCCCGATCGCGGTGGCCACGAGGGCGAGGACGATCAGGACGAGGACGATGATGGCGAATAGGGCTGCGGTTGAGGACATCACTGATCCTTCCGAAGGAGCCACGCCCGACGCTACTGCGCCCCCGAAGTCACGACCTCACCCTTTTGACCCTGGCCGAAAGACGGGTGTGGGCGCGGTACGGCCGGGTAGACGCGCGGCATGAGCACTCGACAGCAGATCAGGTCCGACGCCTGGCGGTCGGCGGTCACCGTGGTCCAGGAGGCGCACGCGCCCGCCGCTCCCGCCGGTTCGCACGCCATGACGGTCGTCGTGGAGTACCCGCCCGGAGACCCCGGCGCTCCCCCGCACCGGCACGCCGGGCCCGCGTTCGGATACGTCCTCGAGGGCGAGATGGTGTTCGAGCTCGAGGGCGAGCCGCCGCGCATCCTCAAGGCCGGCGACGCGTTCTGGGAGCCGGGCGGCGACGTCATCCACTACCAGGACGGCAACCACCGTCACGACGTCCCGGTCCGTTTCCTCGTCACCATGTTCTGCGCGCCGGGACAGCCGATGCTCACCCTCGTCGACGACGAGGAGCTCGCCCACCGCGCGGACCGCCGCGCCTGAGCACGGGAAAGCGGGGATACATCATGCACATCGCCGTCATCGGCGGGACCGGGCGCATCGGCTCCCAGGTCGTCGACATCCTCACCGCGCGCGGCCACCGTGCCGTGCCGCACTCCAAGGCGACCGGTCTCGACCTGCTCACCGGCAACGGCGTCACCGAAGGCCTGCGCGGCGCCGACGTGGTGGTCGACCTGATCAGCTCGCCGACGTTCGACGACGCGTCGGCCGCGTTCTTCCGCACCACCACGGACAACCTGCTGATGGGCGCCGTCGCCGCGGACGTCGGCCACGCGGTCGTCCTGTCCATCGTGGGCGTCGACCGGATGCCGAACATCCCCTACTACCGGGCGAGGGCGCTGCAGGAGGAGATCCTGAAGTCGGGCCCGGTGCCGTACTCGATCGTCCGCGCCACCCAGTTCTTCGAGTTCGTCGACACGGTGCTGTCGTGGACCACCAGCGACGACCGCGTCGTGCGGCTGCCCGCGACCCCGATCCGGCCGGTCGCCGCCGCCGACGTGGCCAGGGCCGTCGCGGACGTCAGCATGGCCGCCCCGCTGCGCGGCACCGTCGACGTGGCCGGACCCGACGTCTTCACGCTCGACGAGCTGGGGCGGATCGCGCTCGCCGCGAACCACGACGACCGCACCGTCGTCGTCGACCCGGCCGCGGGCCTGTTCGCCGCCGTGCCGGGCGACGCGCTCATCCCCGGGCCGGGCGCCGTCGTCGGACCCACCCGGTTCCAGGACTGGTCGGCCCGCGTCGGCGCCCGCTGAACCGGGGACCGGCGGCCAGGTTCCCCCAACGGCGGGGCAACGCCTGGGAGAATCCACGTCGTGGAGGGCACGACCAGCCCGGCGGGCGAGCCGGCGACCATCGGGGACCGGTTCGTGGCGCGGCTCATCGACACGGGGGTGCTCGCCGGGGCCGTGCTCGTGCTCGTCCTCGCGCTGCAACTGGTCGGCGGGGGCAGCCCGCTGGCGGTGATCCTGGCGTTGCCGGCCGTCGCGGTCCTGTGCGGCTACGAGTTCTTCATGATCGGCGCGTACGGCGAAACCTTCGGCAAGCGGGCCATGAAGCTGCGGGTGGTGCGGGAGGACGGCGACGAGGCCGGCTGGGGTGCCGCGTTCGGGCGGGCGTTCATCCCGGCGATCGCCGGCTGCCTGTCGTGCGGCATCGGCGGGTTCCTGTGCTACCTGTCGCCGGTGTTCGACCCGGGGCCGTGGAAGCGCGGCTGGCACGACACGGCCGCGTCCACCGTGGTGGTGTCCACCCGCTGAAGATGGTGCCGCGCAACGGAATCCGCGCAGTACGGTGAGAGCCGATGGACAGGATCTGGGACCGGTGACCGCTGCCATGGCCGTCGAGGCTTGCGATGTCGTCGCCGCCGGGCCGGAGCCGCTGGGCCGGCTCGCCTGCCTCGCCCTGCGTGAGGAGGCGCTGCTGACCCCGAAGCCCGGCCTCGTCGACCGGCGCGGCGGCGGCGCGCACCGCGACATGAACCTGCCGATGCTCCTGGCGTCCGCCGAGGTGCTCGCCGCGCCGGTCGCCGCGTGCGCCGCCGCGGCCGTGGCGCTGCCGCTCGGCCCGGAGCTGCGCGCCGAGCTCGGCGTGATCGGCCGGGACGGCGAGCGGCGGATGCTCGACACGACGGGCGGCGTCAACACCCACCGCGGCGCGCTCTGGGCGCTCGGCCTCCTCGCGGCGGGGCTCGCCGCCACCGGCACGATCGCCGGGGCATCCGGGTTCGCGGCGCGGCTCGCCGCGATCGACGACCCGGCCGCGAGCCCGGCGGCGCAGGACGGTGCGCCCGGCGCCGCGGCCGGTCGGCGGCCGCCGTCACACGGCGAGGACGCCCGGCGGCGGTTCGGGGCGGAAGGGGCGACCGGCGAGGCCCGCCGGGGCTTCCCGCACGCGGTCCGGGTGGCGTTGCCGGCGCTGTGGGCGGCCCGCTCGGCGGGACTCGACGAGGCGACCGCCCGCCGCGACGCACTCCTCGCCTGCGTGTGCCGGCTCGAGGACACGTGCCTGCTGCACCGGGGCGGACCGGAAGGCCTGCGGGCGGTGCGGGCCGGCGCCGCGGCGGTGCTGTCCGCCGGCGGGACCGGGACCGGCGCCGGCGCGACCGCCCTCGACCGGCTCGACCGGCACTGCCGGCTGGAAGGACTGTCCCCCGGCGGCAGCGGCGACGCGCTGGCGGCCGCGCTGTTCGTCGACGCGGCATGGCACCACCGAGAGAAAGGGCGACACTGACGTGCGGACCCCGCATTGCACGTTTCCGGCGACGGCACCTGCCGGCCGCACCGACGCCGCGCGGCGGGGGGAGGCGCGATGACCGCCCGCACGCACGACCTGCTGCGGCTCGCCGGCCCCGCCGCCGTGGTCCCCGCCGCCGCGCCGCCGTGGGTCGCCGAGGCGCTCGAAGCCGTGCCGTGGGTGGTCGTCCGCCGTGGCGCCGCCCCGAACGGGCACCTGCCCGTCGGGGTGCGCGGGCCGGGACGGCATCAGCGGCACGCCGCGTGGGTCCGTGCGGCGGACGTGCGCCGCGTCGTCCGGCCGGAGCAGCTGCGGCCCGACGACGACCCGGGACGGGACCGGACGCCCGCCCTCACCGCGCTCCGCGCGATCCGCCCGGTCCTCGACGCGTCCGCCCCCGGCCGGCCTCCCGTCGCCGACACCGAACTCGACCTCGCCGCAACCGGACTCGACCTGAGCGCCACCGACACCGGAGTCGACCTGAGCGCCGCCGACACCGGGCTCGGCTGGGGGCCGACCGGCAGCGCCGGGTTCGAGCTCGCCACCGGCCATCCCGCCACGACCGACACCAGCGACCTCGACGTCATCGTCCGCCTCGGCACCATCCCGACCGCGGCGTGGGCCGCCGAGCTGCGCGGCCGGCTGCCCGTCGGTGTCGACTGCCTGATCGAGACCCCGGCCGGGGGCGTCGCGCTGGCCGAGCTCGCCGCCGGTCCGGCCACGGTGGCGTTGCGCACCGGCGACGGTCCCCGCCTGGTGCGAGCGCCTTGAGCGGCAGGCCGTAGGGCGCCCGGCGCCCCGGGCATGCTGCGGCACCTGGCACCGGCTCCGCCATGGCTCCCCGCCCGCAGGAGGTACGTGATGAAGACCCTCGCTTCGCTCGCGACGCTGATGGCCGTGCTGAGCCTCGGCCTGTCCGTCGGCCCGGCCGCCGCGCCGGCACCCGTGCGGGCGTGCGCCGCGAAACCCGTCGTCGTGCTCGTCCACGGCGCCTGGGCCGGCACGTCCAGCTGGACCGGGGTGCTCGAACGGCTCCAGCAGCACGGGTACCAGGTGCGCGCGTACGCCAACCCGTTGCGCGGCCTCACCGGCGACGCCGCGGACCTGGCCGCGTTCCTCAAGACCCTCGACGGCCCGATCGTGCTGGTCGGGCACTCCTACGGCGGGTCGGTCATCACCAACGCCGCCGCGAACGACCCCGACGTCAAGCAGCTGGTCTACGTCGACGCCGCCGCGCCCGCCGTCGGCGAGAACACCGGCCAGCTCAGCGGCAAGGCCTCCGCGCTCGGCGCGGACCCGGCGACGCTCTACGACCAGGTGCCGGCCGGCACCGACCCCGAGCTCTACCTGAAGAAGAGCGTGTTCCTCAACTCGTTCGGACCCGACCTTCCGGCGCCCGTCGCCGGCACCCTGTGGGCGGGGCAGCGGCCCGCGGCGAAGAGCGCCTTCACCACCCCGTCGAAGGCGGCGGCGTGGCAGAGGATCCCGTCGTGGTACGTCATCGGCACCGCCGACCGGATCATCACGCCGGAGTCGCAGCGGACGATGGCCGCCCGTGCCCACGCCAAGGTCCTCGACGTGCCGGGCGGCTCGCACCTGACGCTCGTCTCGCGGCCGCAGCCCGTGGCCGATCACATCCTGGCCGCCGCGGAAGCCACCTGCCCGCCGTCGTGACCCACCGGCGGGCGGTGCACCGCGTTCACCCGCCGGTGTGGTGGCAGGCCGCGCGGTGCGCGCCGCCGGCCGGCGCGGGCTCGGTCGTCTCGCAGACCGGGCGCAGCGACGCCTCCAGGGTGGCGTAGAGCGGGCAGCGGGACCGGAACCGGCAGCCGGTGTGCCGCTCGTCCGCCGCGGGCGGGTCGCCGGGCAGCAGGATCGGCTCGCGCCCGCGCTCGGCGACCGGGTCCGGCACCGGCACGGCGGACAGCAGCGCCCGCGTGTAGGGGTGCAGCGGCCGGCCGAGCACGTCGCCGACGGGACCCGTCTCGACGGTGCGGCCGAGGTACATGACGCTGACGACGTCCGCGATCCGGGCGACGACGGCCAGGTCGTGGGTGACGAACAGGTAGGCGAGGCCGAGGTCGGCCTGCAGCGCGGCGAGCAGGTCCAGGATCGCGGCCTGCACGGTCACGTCGAGGGACGACACCGGTTCGTCGAGGACGAGCAGGTCCGGCGCGACGCTGATCGCGCGGGCGATCGCGACCCGCTGCCGCTGCCCGCCGGAGAACTCGTGCGGGAAGCGCCGGGCGACCGCCGGGTCGAGGCCGACGAGGCGCAGCACCTCCGTGACCCGGGCGCGGGCCCTGGCGGGCGCGACCCCCTGGGCGAGCATCGGCTCGGCGATGACGTCGCCGACGGGCAGCCGCGGGTCGAGGCTGGCGAACGGGTCCTGGAACACCAGCTGCATCCTGGCGCGCAGCGCGGACCGGTCCGCGGCGGTGAGCCCGCCGTCGACGGTGCGGCCGAACAGCTCGATCGTGCCGCCCTCGGGTGGTCGCAGGCCGAGGATCTCCAGGAGGGTGGTGGACTTGCCGCTGCCCGACTCGCCGACGAGCGCGTGCGTCTGCCCGGGGTGGACGGTGAGGTCGACGCCGTCGACGGCGTGGACGCTGCCGACCCGGCGGCGGAAGACCCGTCCCCTGTGCACGCCGAAGGTGCGGCGCAGTCCTTCGACCCGCAGCACCGGCGTCCCCCGCGGTGGCCGTCGTGGTGTGGACGCGGCGTCGAGCCGGGGTTGCGCGTCGAGGAGGCCGCGGGTGTACGGGTCACCCGGCCGCTCGTACAGCTGCCGCACCGGTGCCTGCTCGACGATTCGGCCGTCGCGCATCACCGCGACCGTGTCCGCGATCCCTGCGACCACGCCCAGGTCGTGGCTGACGAGGACGAGCGCGGCGCCGGTGGCCTCGCGCACGTCGCGCAGGACCCGCAGGATCTGCGCCTGGACGGTCACGTCGAGGGCGGTCGTCGGCTCGTCGGCGAGGATGAGGTCGGGGTCGTTCGCGATCGCCATCGCGATCATCACCCGCTGCCGCATGCCGCCGGACAGCTCGTCAGGAAACGACCGGGCGCGCAGCTGCGGCGAGGGGATGCCGACGAGGCGCAGCAGCTCGACGGCGCGGCGCCGGGCGAAGGCACGGGACACGTCGCGGTGCGCGGTGATCGCCTCGGCGAGCTGGTCACCGACCCGGTAGACGGGGGTGAGCGCGGACAGCGAGTCCTGGAAGACGACCGAGGCGACGTTGCCGCGCAGCCGGCGCAGCGTCTTCGGCGCGGCGCCGACGACCTGCGTGCCGTCGAGCACGACGCTGCCGGAGACCGTGGCCGCCGCGGGGAGCAGGCCGAGCGCGGCGAGGACGGTGACGGACTTGCCCGAGCCCGACTCGCCGACGACGCCGAGCACCTGTCCACGGTGGACGGTGAGGTCGACGCCGTCGACGGCGGGCGCGTCCCCGAAGCTGACCCGCAGGTCGCGGATCGTCAGGACGGCGTCGTCGTCCGATGTGGACGGTGCCGGCGCGGGGCGGGACTGCGACTGGCGGGGCGGGCGGGGCGGGCGGGACCGTGGGTCGACGGCGTCGCGCAGGCCGTCGCCGACCAGGTTCACGGCGAGGACGAACACGACGAGCAGCCCCGCCGGGTAGAAGAACATCCACGGGTAGGTGACGGCGGACGCGGTACCGGCGGCGATGAGCGTGCCGAGGGACACGTCCGGCGGCTGGACGCCGAACCCGAAATAGGACAGGGACGTCTCGGTCATGACGGCCGCGCCGACGGCCAGGGTGGCGTCGATGATGAGGAACGACGCGGTGCTCGGCAGGACGTGCCGCACGATGACGCGCGGCGCGGACACGCCCATGAAGCGGGCCGCCCGCACGAACTCGAGCTCCTTCAGCGAGATCGTCAGCGACCGTACGACCCGGGCGGACACCATCCACCCGAAGACGGCGAGCAGCCCGACGAACGCGACCCAGCCGCCGGAGCGCAGCCGCGGCGACACGACGGCGATGATGAGGAAGGACGGGAAGACCAGCAGGAGGTCGACGACGAGGACGAGGCCGCGCTCGGTCCAGCCGCCGACGTAGCCCGCGACCGCGCCGACGGCGGCCGCGAGGGCGGTCGACACGACGGCGACGGCGAGCCCGATGAGCAGCGACTTCTGCAGCCCGCGGACGGTCTGCGCGTACACGTCCTGGCCGATGCCGTTGGTGCCCCACCAGTGCGCCGCCGACGGTCCGGTGCGCAGCGCGGTGTAGTCGATGTCGTCGTAGGACCAGTGCGTCAGGTACGGCCCGGCGAACGCGAGCACGAACAGCAGCAACACCACCGCGGCGCCGGCGAGCGCGGTCCGGTCGCGGCGGAACCGGGCGGCGACCACCCGCAGCCGGGTCGGCGGCGCCTGCCCCGCCTCGTCGACGAGCTCGGCGGCCAGGGCGTCAGCCACGGCGGCCGCCCAGGCGGACGCGCGGGTCGAGGACGGCGTGCAGCACGTCGGCGAGCAGCCCCGCGAACAGGACGGTGACGGCGGCGAACAGGTTGACCGCGACGACCGCGTTGACGTCGTTGTTGTTGACCGAGTCGATGAACCACTCCCCCATCCCGTGCCAGCCGAAGATCTTCTCGGTGA
Organism: Dactylosporangium sp. NPDC051087; assembly: GCF_055586325.1. Lineage (NCBI taxonomy): Bacteria > Bacillati > Actinomycetota > Actinomycetes > Micromonosporales > Micromonosporaceae > Dactylosporangium > Dactylosporangium sp. NPDC051087. The sequence goes on from NZ_JBVJIJ010000015.1 coordinate 70,090, forward strand.
ACGTGGCGCCGGTCAGTACCCCGAGGAACCCGAACGAGAAGAACGTCGACATCGGGATCAGCGCGGTGCGCAGCCCGTGCTTCACGAGCGCGGCCCGGCGGGACAGCCCTTTGGCCTCGGCGGTGCGCAGGTAGTCGGCGCCGAGCACGTCGAGCATGGCGCTGCGCTGGTACCGGCTGTAGGTGGCGAGCGCGACCAGCCCGATCGACAGCGTCGGCAGCAGCAGGTGCACGGCCCGGTCCGCGAGCAGCGTGAGCGTCGAGCCGGTCAGGCCGGGCGTCGACTCGCCGGTGAACGCGATGAGCTGCCGCCCGCTCGCCTGGTCCAGCGCGAGGGCGGCGATCTTCAGCAGCAGCGCGACGAGGAACGTCGGCATGGCCAGCAGCAGGAACGCGACCAGCGTGAACGCGCGGTCGGGCAGCCGGTACTGCCGCACGGCGGTCCACGCGCCGGCGGCGACCCCCGCGCCGATGCCGAGGACCGTGCCGATCACGAGCAGCCGCAGGCTCACCCCGATCCGGCGGCCGAACTCGGCGTTGACCGACGTGCCGGTGATGCTGACGCCGAGGGCGCCTTCGACCTCACGTACTTCCGGCAGGTCGACAACATCTACCCGTCGCTGCTGTTCCCGGTGTACCGCGGCGACGGCGAGCAGAACTACGGCAAGGTCGGCGCGCCGGAGATCGACAAGCTGCTCGACCAGGCGGGCGCGGAGACCGACCGGCGCAAGGCGGTCGACCTGCTCAACCAGGCCGACGTGCTGCTGTGGAAGGCCGGGCACTCGGTGCCGCTGTTCCAGACGCCGCAGATCTCCGTGGTGCGGCCCGGGCTGGCCAACTTCGGCGCCTTCGGCCTGCGCGGCGACCGCCAGTACGTGGACGTCGGCTGGACCTCGTAGACCCTACTGCAGGCCGCCGCGGACGGCGGTGATCCGTTGGGTGTTGAAGCCGAGCCAGTGCATGCGGCCCACGTACCGGGCGTGCTCGACCTTCAGGCACCTGTCCATGATCACGGTCAGTCCGCCGTCCACGGCGATCTGCGCGCCCTCGGCGTTGATCACGCCGAACTGGGTCCACAGCGTCCTCGCCCCGATCGCGACCGCGTCCCGGGCGATGCCCGGCAGCGCGTCCGGCGCGCGGAACACGTTGACGATGTCCACCGGCAACGGCACGTCGGTCAGGCTCGGGTAGCTCGTCTCGCCCAGGATCCGCGGCTCACGCGGGTTGACCGGGATGACGGTGTAGCCGTGCCGCTTGAGGTAGTAGCCGACGAAGTGGCTGGCCCGCAGTTCGTTGCCGGACAGCCCGACGATCGCGATGGTCTTCGCGCCGTGCAGCACGCGCTGGATCGTCAGCGGGTCCTGGTACTGCTCCATCAGCTGCCTGCCTTGACGTTGGCGAATCCCTGCTCGAGGTCCCAGATCAGGTCCTCGACCGACTCGGTGCCGACCGACAGCCGCACGGTGCCCGGCGCGACCCCCGCCGCGGCCAGCTCGGCGTCGCTGAGCTGGCGGTGCGTGGTGCTCGCCGGGTGGATGATGAGGCTCTTCGCGTCGCCGACGTTGGCCAGGTGCGACCACAGCTGCACGCCGCGGATCAGGTCCTGCCCGCCCTCGCGGCCGCCGGCGCACTCGAAGGAGAACACCGCGCCCGCGCCGAGCGGCAGGTACTTGTCCACCAGCGGACGGTATCGGCTGCCCGGCAGCCCCGGGTAGGTGACGTTGGTGGCGAGCTCGTGCGACTCCAGGAACCGCGCGACCCGCAGCGCGTTGGCGACGTGCCGGTCCATCCGCAGCGACAGCGTCTCCAGGCCCTGCAGGAACAGGAACGCGTTGAACGGCGACAGCGCCGCGCCGAGGTCGCGCAGTGTCTCCGCGCGGAGCTTCATCAGATACCCGTACGTGCCGAACGTCTCGTGGAACTGCAGCCCGTGATAGGCCGGCGACGGGTCCGCGATCACCGGGAAGCGCCCGTTGGACCAGTTGAACGTGCCGGCCTCCACGACGACGCCGCCGATGCTGGTGCCGTGCCCGCCGATGAACTTCGTCGCCGAGTGGATGACGATGTCGGCGCCCCACTCGATCGGGCGGCACAGGTAGGGCGTGGCGAACGTGTTGTCGACGATCAGCGGCAGGTCGTGCTCGTGCGCGATCCGGGCCAGGGTCTCGATGTCCAGGACGTTGCCGGACGGGTTGCCGATCGTCTCGCCGAAGAACGCCTTCGTGTTGTCGCGGACGGCATTCGCCCACGCGTCGGTGTCGTCCGGGTCGACCCAGGTCACCTCGACGCTCATCTTGCGCAGCAGGTGCTTGAACTGGTTCACGGTGCCGCCGTACAACGCCGACGACGACACCACGTGGTCGCCCGGCTGCAGGAGGGTGAACAGCGCCGCCGCCTGTGCCGCGATCCCGCTGGCGAACGCGACCGCGCCGCTGCCGCCCTCGAGGTTGCCGATCCGCTCCTCGAACACCGCGACGGTCGGGTTCATGATGCGGCTGTACGTGTTGCCGTACTCCTGCAGGTTGAAGTACGCGGCGGCGGACTCGGGGTCCTCGAAGACGTAGCTGGTCGTCTGGAAGATCGGCACGGCCCGCGCGCCCGTGTTGGGGTCGGGTCGCTGCCCGGCGTGCAGCTGCCGGGTCTCGAAGCCGAACTCGCGGGCCTCCTCGGCCCGGATGGGCGTGTCGCTCACGGTGCCTCTTCCAGGTTCAGAAATGCGCGGATCAGGGGCGTCTGCCGGGCTTCCTCCAGCAGGAAGCAGTCGTGCCCGTACGGCGCGTCGATGACGTGCAGCTCGGTGGCCTTGCCGGCCGCCAGCAACGCGTCGTGGATCTCGTGCGACGCCTCCGGCGGGTACAGCCAGTCGGAGGTGAAGGCGATCAGCTGTACCTTCGCCCGGACGCCTTCCAGCGCCTGCCGCAGCGACCCGTCGCCGTGCTGGCGGGCCAGGTCGAAGTAGGTCAGGGCGCGCGACGTGTACAGGTAGGTGTTGGCGTCGAACCGGCGCACGAACGTCTCGGCCTGGTGCCGCAGGTAGCTCTCCACCTGGAACTCGGCGTCGGTGATCGTGTAGCGGATGTCGTCGGACGACTGCAGCCGCCGGCCGAACTTGTCGCCCATCGACGCCGCCGACAGGTAGGTGACGTGCCCGACCATCCGGGCCACGCCCATCCCGGCGTCGGGTCGCCGGCCGGTGCCGTAGTAGTGGCCGTCCTGCCAGTCGGGGTCCCGCATGATCGAGTCGCGGGCGATCGCATTCCACGACAGGCCCTGCGGGTGCAGCGCGTGCGTGCTGGCGATCACCACGATCGCGTCGACCTGGTCCGGATACGACACCGCCCACTGCAGGGCCTGCATCCCGCCGAGCGAGCCACCGGCGACGGCGGCCAGACGCTCGATGCCGAGCACGTCGAGCAGCGCCCGCTCGGTCCGTACCATGTCAGCGACGGTGATCACGGGGAAGTCCGCGCCATACGGCCGGCCGGTCGCGGGGTCGGGCGACGACGGGCCGGTGGTGCCGCCGCAGCCGCCGAGCAGGTTGGTCGACACCACGAAGTAACGGTCCGTGTCGAACGCCTTGCCCGGCCCGATCATTCCGTCCCACCAGCCGAGACCCTTGCCGGCGGAGCCGTCACGGTCCTCGGCGCCGAACCCGTCGCGGGTGCTCTCCCCCGGCTTCGCCGACCGGCCGGCCGCATGCGCGTCGCCGCTGAGCGCGTGGCAGACGAGGATCACGTTGTCCCGGGCGTCGGACAGCCGGCCGTAAGTCTCATATGCGACACGGACCAGCAGCTCCCGGCCGCAGTCGAGCGGGACCGGCGACGGCAGGTCGGCGTACTGTGTCTCGACGACGCCGACCGAGCCGGCCGCGCGGGTCGAGGCTGAACTCATGATGGCGATCATAGCCGTCGCCAGGAAGCCGATGTACTGTCAACCATCCCGATGGGGATTATGGCTGTTTGCTGTTTGAGAGGGGCGTCACCTTCATGACCACGGTTGAGAACGGCGTCAACGTGCAGGCGCTGCTCGAGGCGCGCACCGCGCTGCAGAGCGCACCGGAGGCCGCGCAGTTCACCTGGCGCGCCACGTCCAAGTGGGACCACGGCGTGCACAGCACCACGCGCGTCCAGCAGTTCTACGGCCTCGGCCAGGAGCAGAGCCACAAGACCGAGTCGGTGTTCGACGCCGACCACCCGGCCGTCTTCGCCGCCGAGGACAACGGCATCACCCCGATCGAATACCTGCTCGTCGGCCTCGCCGGCTGCCTCACCGCCGGGGTGGCGTCCGTCGCGCAGAACCGCGGCATCCAGCTGCGCTCCGTCGACGCGGTCGTCGAGGGCAAGCACGACATCCGCGGCATCCTCGGCGCCGACGCCGACGTCCGCAACGGCTTCAACGACATCAAGGTGACCTTCACCATCGACGCCGACGCGTCGAAGGCGGACATCGAGGCGCTCGTCGCCCAGTCGCAGAAGCGCTCCGCGGTCTTCGACGCGCTCACCAACCCCACCGACGTCACGGTCGAAGTGGCCTGACTTGGACGTCACCACCGTCGTCATCGGCGCCGGGCACGCCGGCCTCGCCGCGAGCCACTTCCTGAGCGCGCGGTCGATCGACCACGTCGTGCTGGAGCGCGGTGAGGTCGCCAACTCGTGGCGCCGCGAGCGGTGGGACTCCCTGCGGCTGCTCACCCCCAACTGGCAGTCCCGCCTGCCCGGGCACCGCTACGAGGGAGATGACCCCGACGGGTACATGACGATGGGCGAAGTGGTCGAGTTCATCGAACGCTTCGCCGCCGTCACCGCCGCACCCGTCCGCACGTCGTGCGCCGTGACCTCGGTCCGGCGGGTCGACGAGGGTTATCTGGTTTCCACCAGCGACGGGCCATTCCGGTGCCGGACCGTGGTGATCGCCAGCGGCGCCTGCAACCGGCCGGTGGTGCCCGCGTTCGCCTCGGCGCTGCCGTCGTCCGTCGAGCAGTTCACGCCGTTCGACTACCGGGATCCGGCGAAGCTGCCCGAGGGCGGCGTCCTGGTCGTCGGGGCGTCGGCGACCGGCGTGCAGCTCGCCGCCGAGCTGCAGCGGTCCGGGCGGCCGGTGACGCTGTCCGTCGGGGAGCACACGCGGTTGCCCCGCACGTACCGGGACAAGGACATCCTCTGGTGGATGGAGACGTCCGGCATCTGGGACCAGCGCTACGACGAGATCGACGACCTCACCCGCGCGCGGCGGCTGCCTGCGCCGCAGCTGGCCGGGACGCCGTCGACGCTCGACCTCAACACGCTCAGCGACCTCGGCGTGCAGCTGGTCGGCCGGTGGGCCGCGGTCCGCGACGGCCGGGCGCTGTTCTCCGGCGGGCTGCGCAACGTGTTCGCGCTCGCCGACCTGAAGCTGCAGCGCCTCCTGGAGACCTTCGACGGGGGTTCCCCGGTCACCCCGACGCGGGTCCCGGCCTCCTCGCGGCTGCAGCTCGACCTCTCCTCCGGCGAGATCCGCAGCGTCGTCTGGGCGACCGGGTTCCGGCCGGTGTACGACTGGCTCGACGTGCCCGTCGTCTCGGCCAAAGGACACCTGGAGCACGACGGCGGCGTCCTCGCCAGCCCGGGCCTGTACGCACTGGGCCTGCCGGTGCTGCGCCGCCGCAAGTCGACGTTCATCCACGGCATCGAGGACGACGCCCGCGACATCGTCGACCACCTGGCCGGTTATCTCGCCGGTTGACATCCGCCCGGGTTGTGATCGGATAAGGGCAGCATCGCGTGCCGGTGACGGTCTGCGTCAGGCATGGAGGTGCGGGACCGAAGGGCCGCCATCTCCGTGGCAACCCAGCACAGCGACCGGGCGGTCGCGCTCAGCCGGCAGCTCGCCCAGGCACATCAGGACCTGCGCCGGCAGCTCACCACTCTCAAGTCCGACCTCGGCCGCCGCCGCCCCGACGACGCCGGCGCGCTCACGACCCACTGCCTCGCCTTCTGCGCCGCGGTGACCAGGCACCACGAGGGCGAGGACACCGGCATGTTCGCCGAGCTGCTGCGGCTGCGCCCCGACCTCGAGGGCACGATCGCCAAGCTCGTCGAGGACCACGGGATGATCTCCTGGATCCTGTCCCGCGTCACCGACCTCGCCGCGTCCGCCTCCGGCGCGCGGGGCGAGGCCCTCGACGCGATCAGCGCCGAGCTCGACGGGCTCGCCGCGATCATCGAGTCGCACTTCGCGTTCGAGGAACGCGCGATCAGCGCCGCCCTCGACACCGGTGTCCCCTCCGCCGGCTGGTCCGCCCAGGTCTTCGGCCGTTGACAGCCGCCGGAAGGCCGCGGGTACCGTGACCGTCATGGATCTTGGCGCGGGGGCGCGGTACAAGGCTGGCCGCAAGGTCATGCTGTGGTGGTATGCCGCATATGTGGTGGCGCTGATCGCGCTGGTGGCGTGGTATTTCAGCAACCTGTCATATCCGGAGTTCGTCACGCCGTGCCGGGGCAACGCCATGGAGTGCGGCGGCTCCGACGGGCCGCTGGCCGTGGTGATCGTCCTGGTCAGCACGGTGCTGCTGGCCACGTGCCTGGTCGTGTCGTGGGTCGTGCTGCGGCTCACCTCGGGGTGGACGTGGCCCGCCGCCGTCACGGGCACGGTCGCGGCGGTCGTCGGCCCGCTGCTGATCGTGCTGCTCGGCTATCTGCACATGGCGATCTGACCTGCGTCATTGTTCGAAAAGAAAGGTGAGGTCCTGCCAGTACTGGCGCGAGCGCGCGACGTACGCCGGCCAGGACCCGTGGACCGTCTCGGCCCGCGGGTCGGCGCCCTCGGCGAGCAGGCGGCGCATCAGGCCGGGCGGACCGCCGTTCATCACCGCGAGGTAGAGCGGCGTCCGGCCGATCCGGTCCCGGGCGTCGACCGGCACGCCCGCGGCGAGGAGGACGGGCAGGACCCGCTCGAAGTCGACCCACATCGTCAGGTGCAGCAGCGACCAGCCGTTGGCGTCGCGCATGTGGGGGTCGATCACGCCGCGGTCGAGGCCGTCGAGCAGCCAGTCGGTGTCGCCGTGCTGCATGCGGTGCTTGACCAGCCGGCACTGCCCGGCCAGCTCGTGCGGCAGGCGGCCGGCGCCGGTGGTCCACGTCTCCTGCACCGCGTAGCAGCCGGAGCTGGTGCCGCCGAGAGACCGCAGCGCCCGCTCGCGCAGCTGCTCCTCCTCGTCGTGGTCGGGCAGGCTCAATCGGCCGCCGGTGACGCCGACCTTGTGCCAGACGCCCTGGCAGCGGACCTGGGTCTGCCGGCCCGGCGGGTGCCGCACGGTCTGTTTCGCGGCCTGGCCGTGATCGGCCATCGATCCTGGGAACAGGGCCTGGTGGACGAGGGGGTGCAGGGCGTCGGCGTGCTGCGGGTCGGCCGCGATGAGGGCGAGGTCCGGCGGGACGGACCCGGTCAGGATCCGCGTCTGGACCTCCAGGTATTCGCTGACGTCCAGCGCCTCCGCGGTCATCGTGTGGACACTCAGGGTCAGCGACGCGCCGTACAGGGTCGCGACCTGGTCCACGCCGAACGCGGCCGCGGCGGCCCGGGCCTCCTCCGCGACCCCGGCCGGGAGCGTCGGCGGCGCCGAAGGCCGTTGCAGCGCCTCGGTCTCGACCCCGGACACGTCGATGCCGCAGGCCTTCCAGGCACCGACCAGGTCGCCCTCGACCAGGAGCCGCCAGGTCCTTTCCGTGGCGGCGGCCTCGTCGCCGCCGACGCCGAAGCGCTCCGGATCCAGGAACGGCATCCGGTGCGCGGAGCCGCCCCACGCCGCCCGGACACCTGCGGACTCCCGGACGTCCCAGGTGTGGCGGGGCGCGACATACCAGCGCTCGTGCTCCAGCTCGTCCAGGGTGGCGACGGTCAGCCGCAGGCGCTGCGGACCGGTCGGCGACTTCGGCAGGCGTACCTTCAGCAGCGGCGCCCTGTCCGCACCGGCCCTGGGCGCGAGGACGGCGCTCACCATCGGCTGCAGCGTGCTCATCCCGCCGCGGTGCCGCGGCAGGTGCCACCGCAGCAGGTCCAGGCTCAGGTGCCGCAGGTCGTCCTCCAGCGCGGCGACCGCCGCGGCGTCGAACCTGGCCGGGTCGTAGCTGACGTCGACGTCGCACCGCGCGAGGGCGGCGGCGCCGCGCCAGTCACCGGCGGCCCGCAGCACGGCCGCCGCGTCGACATCGGAGCGGGGCGGCGACTCGGCCCGGATCCGGCGCCACTGCGGCAGGTCAGGACGCACTCCACCCTCCGTCCCCACGGGATGAGCGGCAGGCCGACCGGATTCGAACCGGCGTCTTCCATCTTCGCAAGGTGGTGTGACGACCTCTGCACTACGACCTGCCGCCCGCGAGCGTAGTCCACGGGCGGTCCCGGAAAAATGTCGTACCCGGCGGCTACCTTCTCGGGCATGACGAACACCGTGCAGTCGCTGAGCTATCTGGCCCCGTCGGCGCTCCTCGACGACGGGCTGCGGCTGCAGACCGCCGGTGGTGTGGCGCAGCGCGCCGCCACCGCCAATCCACGGTTCTTCACCGGGTTCCTGACCACGCCCGCCGCGGCGGCGGCCGGGCTGCTCGCGGTGGCCGAGGTGGCCCGCACCCGGTATTTCCAGCCGCTGAGCCCGGCGAGCCTGGACCCGGTCGTCACCGGCAGCCGCGACAGGCTGCGGTTCGAGTCGTTCTCCGGCTGCTGCGGCGTCTATGCCCGCCTCGACGTGCTGCCCGCCGGCCTCGACGGTGACATCGTCGACCACGGCACCACCAACGTCGACGTCAACACGCCGCTGCGGCAGGCGTTGCAGCGGCTCGTCGGCGCCGACCCGCTGCACGTCAGCGTCGGCCCCGACGACCTGACGGTGTCCACGATGGAGGGTGCCGTCGTGGAGAAGAAGGTGCCACTGCCGTCCCGCTGGCTGCGCGGGTTCGCCGAGGTGCAGGTGATCGCGTCCGCGTTCGACCCGCGGGCGGAGCTGTCCGCGGCCGACGCGACCGCGTTCCTGCGCCGGCTGCCGGCCGGCGGCGACCGCTCGGTGCTGTGGGCGGTCCCGGCCGGGCGGTCGCTGCGGCTCACGTCCCGCCCGGTGCCCGGCGCGGTGTGCCTGCCCGGCCCGGGCCGGCTCGCAGCACTGCGGCCGGTCCTGCGCTTCGCCAAGCACCTGCGGGTCTATGGCCCGCCCGTCACCGCCGGCAGCGGCCCGGTGTCGAGCACGTGGGAGCTGGACACCGGCGAGCTGCGCCTGTCGCTGACCCTGTCCCCGCAGCCGAGCCGCGGCTTCTCCGGCGAGGGCGCCGTCCTCGCCGCGCTCGCCGGCGACGACGTCACCGACGACGCCGAGCTGATCGGCACGCTGCTCGCCTGGGACCCGACCGTCGACGTCGACGCCCTCGCCGAGCAGGCCGCGATGCCGGCGGCCCGGGTCCGGGCGGCGCTCACCCAGCTCGGCACCGCCGGGCAGGTCGGTTTCGACGTGTCCGAGGCCGCCTATTTCCACCGGGTCCTGCCCTATGACGCGCAGCGCGCCGAGCGGCACAACCCGCGGCTGGTCGGCGCCCGGGCACTCCTGGAGACCGGCGCCGTGACGCTCGACGAGACCGGGGCGACCGTGCGCAGCGGCGACGAGGTCTATCGGGTCCGTGCCGCGGACGGCGCCCTGCACTGCACGTGCCCGTGGTGGGCGAAGTATCGCGGCGGCCGCGGCCCGTGCAAGCACGCCCTCGCCACCGACCTGGCCCGCGCCGCCGCCCCGGCGGTGGCCCGGTGAGCCTGTTCGGCCCGCGCCGCTCCGGCCCGATCGACTGGCCGGCCCTGCAGAGCATGCTGCAGAAGGGCAGCTTCGCCGCCACCGTCGACGCGCTGCGCGACCTCGACGAGCCGCAGCGGGCGGAGCTCGGCAAGGAGCTCGCCGCGCTGCGCCGCGACGCCGGCACCTGGTTCAACGAGCAGCAGGCCACCGCATATGCGGTCGCCGCCGTCGGGTGCGCCTCGACCGCGGCGAAGGCCGTCACCGTGATCACCCGGCACGGCTGGCCGTGGTCGTCGATCCGCACCCAGCCCGTGCTGCGCGCCGCCGCCGACCGCGGCGTGCCCTGGCTCGGTGAGCTCGCCACCCGCATGGCCGACAAGCTGCCGCGCGACGCGGGGCTCTTCCCGTGGCGCTTCGCCTCCGACCTGCTCCTGGCCGCCGGGGTGCCGGCGCCGACCGGCGACCGGTTCGTCGACGGATGGCTGCTGTCGGTGCAGGCGTCGCGGCGGGACAAGGCGGTGCTCGACGCGATGCGGGACAGCCCGTTCACCGACACGCTGCTGCCGGTGGCGTTCGAGCGCGACGGGATCGCCGCCCTCGGCGGCGCGTATGACCAGGCGACCGGGAAGTGGCAGACCTCGCCGGACATCCTGCTGGCCGTCGCCGCGCTCACCGTGGAGGGCCGGTTCCCCCGCGCCGACGCCCTCGACCGCTGCCTGGACGCCCTGCTCGGCAGCCGCCCCACCGCGGTCCTGCATGCGTTCGTCCGCTTCCACGACGCGCTCGCACCGACCGATTCCGAGATCGCCGAGCGCGCCACCATCTACCTGAAGCTCCTCACCGACGCCGCCGGATCGGTGGCGACGATGGCGCAGAAGGTGCTGAAGACCGCCGACACTGCCGGCACCCTGGAGCTGGAGTCGCTGCTCGACGCGTCCCGCACCGTCCTCACCCGCAGCGAGAAGGGGCTCGTCAAGGCCCAGCTGATCTGGCTGGAGAAGCTCGCGAAGCGGGTCCCGGCCCGCGCCGCCGAGATCGCCGAGGTCGTCGCCGTCGCCACCGACCACCCCGACGTGCAGTCCCGCGACCGGGCGGCGGCGTTCCTCGCCAAGCACGGCACACCCGAGTCCTCCGCCGGCGTGCAGGTGTCCACTCCGGTGCCCGACCTGCTGACCGCCGTCGCGGTCGCCGACATGCCCGACCCGATCGCGTCGCCCGACGAGCTGGCGGAGGAGATCGCCGTCCTCGACCAGTCCGACTGGGAGACGGTGCCGTTCGAGCGGGTCCTCGCCGCGCTCGTCCGCATGCACGCCGCCGACCCCGTCGGGCTGCGCGCCGCGATCGCCCCGGTGATGCAGCGCACCGGCAACCGCATCGGCAACACCTGGTGGGCGGGCGACACGCACCGGCACGCGGGCTCGCTGCTCACCGCCGCCCTCAACAAGGCCGCGGGCCTGCCGTTCCTCCTCGACGGCGCGACCCGCGTGCTGCGCGGCACACCCGCCGACGCGAAGCTCGGCAATTCCTATGCGAAGCTGCACGGCGTCCTGATGCTCCGCATCGCCGAGATCGTCGTGCGCCTGTCGACCGAGCCGGTCCCCGCCCTCGTCGCGACCCCCACCCAGGTCAACGGGCTGCTCGACCCGGCCGCCCTGGTCGAGCGCCTCGCCCGCGCCGAGCGGGAAGGCTGGCAGCCCTGGAAGCGCGACCTGCGCCAGGCGCTGTATCGCCTGCCCGCCGACGTCGACCCCGCCACCCTGCGGCAGGCCCGCACCCTGCGGTCCGAAGCGGGCCTGACCCTGGTCGACTGGCTCGAGGCCGGCGGGGTCGGCACCCCCGACGTCCGCGTGGTCCGCGTCCACCGCCAGCGTTCCGAGCGCGGCCGCTACCTCGACTGGCTCCCCGAGTCCCGCTTCTACGCCGCCTCGACCCCCGCCCGGTCCGGCCTCGACCCCTATTGGCTGACCGAGCTCACCCCACCCGCGGTCGTCAACGCCGACCACGAGTCGCGCAGCTGGGCCGCCCTGTGGCCGGCGGTGCTGCCGACGCAGCGGGAGGTCGTCGCCGCGTGCCTGCTGCCGCTCATCGCCGGCTCCGCCGACCTCGACAGCAGCCGCGGCGACGCCCGCCTCCTGCCGCTGCTCGCCGAGGTCACCGGACCGGTCGGGCCCGCGACCCTCACCGCCGTCGCGTATGGCCTGGCCGCCTCCCAGCCCGACGAACGCATCGCCGCCCTCGACGCGCTGATGGCCCTCGCCGCCCTGCCACCGGCACCAGCTCCCGCTCACCCCAGCGTCTCGGTCAGCCCGGCTCACACCAGCATCTCGGTTGGCATTGCGCACACGAGCGTCCCGGTTGGCACCGCTCAGACCGGTGTCTCGGTCAGCCCCGCTCAGACCGGTGTCTCGGTCAGCACCGCTCACACCGGCGTGTCGGTTGGCACGGCTGGCGCCGGTGTCCCGGTCAGTTCCGGTTCCGCCGTCTCCGGCGTCGGCGACTCCCCCACCGCTCTGGACGTCGCCGCTCTGGACGTCGCCGGCTTGACCACCCCGGCGTGTGCTGTTGCGTCCCACGGCGGCCTCGGCGCTCCAGACGAGGGCAGCGCTCCAGACGAGAGCGGGGCTTCCGACGAGGGCGGGGCCGGTGGCTTTGACGGTCGGGCACTCGGTGCTCAGCTCGCCCGCATGGTCAGCACGAAGCTGATCGTGCTGAGCCGCGTCGTCACGCAGCTCGAGGACGCGGCTCGGATCGCCCCGGCGTTGACCTGGCAGGTGGCGGCGGGTGCGCTCGGTGGGCTGCTACCGGCAGAACACGCCAAATCCGCGGCCGGGCCCGCGACCACCCCTGCCGGGCCCGCGACCACCCCTGCCGGGCCCGCGACCACCCCGGCCGGTCCTATGAGCACGCTCGCCGGTCCCATGACCCGCGTCGCCGCCCGGATTGCCAGGGCCGCGGCGGGCGGGGGCCTTTCCGGGGGTGTCTCCGGGGGTTCGGCGGGCGCGGCGAAGGACGGCACCGACGGTAAGGCGCACGTCACGCCCCGGGGTCTTCCTGACCTGTTGACGCTCGCCTCGACCGCGGCGGCGGCGTCCGGGTCGCGGGGTGAGGTGCCGGGCCTGGCCGAGCTGGCCGCGAGGAAGGGCTCGACCCGGCTCGTCGTCGAAGCGAAGCGTCTGCGCCGGACCCTGGACCCTGGCTGACCTCCACCCCAGCGGGCGCCCGCGCCGGGACCTGGCGCGGCTCATGGGCCCCTGTCAGCGCGGGGTTCAGGGTCCGGCGCGGACGTCCGGAAATGTCTTGCGCCGGCACCGGTGCCCTCGTGCCACCGGTGCCGGCCTGGTCATTTCATCGTGCCGGACGCGGCAGCGCAGCTCCAGGACGTTGACCGGCACTTCATCGGAACTTGTCGTGCCGAGGGCGTAGCGTTGCCTGCAGCAACACGGGTGTGAGGGGCGGCGATGGTCGAGGTCGATGGCTCCAAGGCGTTCGGTGCGCTCGTGCGCGCCCACCGGCGGCGGCTCGGCCTCACGCAGGAGGAGCTGGCCACGAAGGCGGGGCTGAGCACCCGCAGCATCGTCAAGCTGGAGAGCGGCCGGGTCGCGGTGCCGCGCCCGCCGACGGTGCGGCTGCTCGCTCTGGTGTTCGGGCTCACCGGTGCCGACGCCGACGAGTTCCACCGGTGCGCGGCCGGGGTGACCACCGGGAGCACCGGGAGCACCCGCGCGGCCGGGCGGGTGCCGGCGCAGCTGCCGCCGGACGTGTCCACGTTCACGGGGCGTCAAGCCCAGCTGGCGGAGCTCGACGCGATGGCCGCGGCCGCCGCGGACCAGCCGACCGCGGTGTTCGTCGCCGTCGTCACCGGGCCGGCGGGGGTCGGCAAGACGGCGCTCGCCGTCCGCTGGGCGCATCACGTCCGGGACCGGTTCCCCGACGGGCAGCTGCACGTCAACCTCCGCGGTTATGACCCTGCCCGGCCGATGACGGCCGATGACGTGCTCGCCCGGTTCCTGACCGCGCTCGGCGTGCCCGCGGAGGACGTGCCGGTCGACGTCGACGACCGGGCGGCCCGCTTCCGCACCGAGCTGGCCGACCGCCGGGTGCTGGTCCTGCTGGACAACGCGGCGTCGACCGAGCAGGTCCGGCCGCTGCTGCCCGGCACGGCGTCCAGCACCCTCCTGGTCACGAGCCGCGACACGCTTCCCGGCCTCGTCGCCGTCGACGGCGCCCAGCGGGTCGAGGTCGACCTGCTGTCGCCCGGCGACGCGCACGCCCTGCTGCGGCGGCTGATCGGGCCGCGGGCCAGGTCGGCGCCCACCGCCGTCGCCACCCTCGCCGAGCAGTGCGCGCGGCTGCCGCTGGCGTTGCGGGTCGCCGCCGAGCTCATCGCGGCTCGGCCCGACACGGCACTGGACGACCTCGTCGACGAGCTGCGCGACCAGCGGCGGCGCCTCGCCGCGCTCGCCGCGGGCGAGGACCCCAGGGCGTCGGTGCCGGCAGTGCTGTCGTGGTCGATCCAGCACCTGCCGCCGGACGCCGCGCGCACGTTCTGCCTGCTGGGCCTGCACCCGGGTCCGGACGTCGACGCGCACGCGGTCGCGAGCCTGACCGGCGACAGCCCGGTGCAGGCCCGCGGGACGCTGGAGCTGCTCGCCCGTGCGCACCTGGTGCACCGCACCGGTCCCGGCCGGTTCGGCATGCACGACCTGCTGCGGGCATATGCGGCCGAGCGCGTCGAGCGACCGGCGACCGGCCCCCGGGAGCGCATGTTCGACTACTACCGCGCGACCGCCGCGGCCGCCAGGGACGCGCTGTTCCCCGCCGACCACCGTCCCGTGCCGGCCGCCGCGACGCCGTCGCCGGACCTGACCGACCGCGCCGCGGCCGGTGCCTGGCTCGACGCCGAGCGGGCCGCGTTGCTCGCGGTCGTCGCCGAGACGGCCACCGGCGGCTGGCCGGAGCACGCGGTGCACCTGTCGTGGATCCTGTTGCGGTTTCTCGCGGCGGGGCAGCCGTCCGACGCGGTCGCCGTCCACGGCCACGCCCTCGACGCGGCCCTGGCCATCGCCGACCCGGTCGCCGAGGCCGAGACCCGCACCGCGCTCGGCGCTGCGCTGCTGCGGCACGGCAGCACCACGCCCGCCGCCGCGCACCTGGAGCGGGCGGCGGCGTTGTTCGCGGAGCTCGGCGACCCGGCCGGCGAGGCCCGCGCCACCGTCAACCACGGCCTCCTCGACGCCGGTCTCAGCCGCCTCGCCCCCGCCGCCGGCCGCCTCGAGCACGCACTGCGACTGTTCCGGCAGCTCGGCGACCGCACCGGCGAGGCCCGCACGCTCAACGCGCTCGGGCTGGTCGAGGAGCGGATGGGCGCCTACGGTCCCGCCGAGGAGCACCAGCGGCAGGCGCTGCTGGCCTTCGAGGAGCTCGGCAGCCCGCTGGGCGTGGCCGCCGCCCTGACCGACCTGGGCATCGTCGCGCACCGGCTGGGCAGGACGGACGAGGCCGCCGAGCATCACCGGCAGGCCCTGGCGCTGTTCCTCGACGGCCGCGACCGGCTCGGCGAGGCGTGGGCGCGCAACGGTCTCGGCGAGGCGGCGCTGACGCTCGGCGACCCGGCGGCCGCCCTCGCCCACCACACCGCCGCCCTCGCCGCCGCGACCATCGTCGACGCCCGCGACCAGCAGGCCCGCGCTCACCTCGGCCTCGGCGACACCCACGAGGCCATGCACGACCCCGCCCGCGCCCGAGCCCACCACGACCAGGCGGTCGCCTTGTTCACCGACCTCGGCATGCCCGAGGCCGACACCCTCCGCGCCCGCCTCAACCCCCGCCCGCCCGGCGGCTGACAGGAGGGTGCCTGCCTGGCCCGCCGCCGCAGACCTGAAGCAGACCCGGACCAGTCCACGCCTCGCCCGCCCCGGCATGACGTCCGCAGCCACGGCATGACGTCCGCAGCCACGGCATGAGGTCCGCAGCCGCGGCATCACGACGATGCAGACGGTCGGCAGCCGGTCACATGTCGACGCCTCGGTTGTCACAGCCGGTCAGGAATGAACGCTCGGCTCGCCGCAACAGGCCGGTGCAGGTCTCACACCCCGCCCGCCGCAGCAGGGCACTCGTCACCGAGGCCGACGCGGGCCGACGCGGCCGACGCGGGCCGACGCGGGCCGACGCGGGCCGACGCGGCCGACGCGGGCCGACGCGGGCCGACGCGGGCCGACGCGGCCGACGCGGGCCGACGCGGCCGACGCGGGCCGACGCGGCCGACGCGGGCCGACGCGCCGGTGGCGGGTGCCGGTCCGGACGCGCCGCGGGGTGCCGCAGTTCCCCGTACGACGGCGGTGATCAGGCACGACGCTCAGCGAGGAGTTCGACGATGGCGTCAGGCAGCGGGCCACCAAGAAGAGCGCGCCGGGGTTGACGCCGCGGTCGTGGCACGGGATGCCCGCGTACGCCAAGGACGACAGGAACGGCAAGGTCGTGTGCTTCCTGCCGCCTGCGGCGAAGTTCAGGGCGCGAGCTGACCGCCGAAGACGAGGCGAGGATCGGCGCGCTCGTGGCCAGGGCGGCGCGGTAGGGCCGGGCGGCGACCACTGTGGTGGCCGCCGCCCCGGGCGGCACGTCGTTCCCCCGTTGGTGCCCTTGAACGCGTGAACCACGGAGATCGTGTCGTGCGGGACTTGCCGGGCGCTGTCAGTGCGATACCCGTACCGAACCCGTACTACGATCCTCGACCGTGGGCGACGGGGGGTTCGGGGAGCTGCTGGGTGCGGGCAGGCGGGCCGCCGGGATCAGCCAACGGGAGCTCGCCGACCGGGCAGGGGTGAGCGTCGGCACGATCCGGGACCTGGAGCAGGGGCGGACGCGGGTGCCGCGCCCGGCGCTGGTGGACGCGGTCGTCGCCGCGCTGCGGCTGAGCGGCGGTGCCGAGGCCGAGCTCCGCCGGGCGGGCGGCCGGGGACCCGTGGGCGCGGCCCGGCCGGCCGTTGACGACGAGCCGGTGCGGGTGGAGATCCTCGGGCCGCTGCGGGTCCATCGTGGACAGCTGCCGGTGCCGGTCGGCCGGGGGCGGCGGCGGGCCGTGCTCGCGCGGCTGGCGTTGTCGGCGAACGACGTGGTGCCCGTGTCAGAGCTCGTCGACCTGCTCTGGGACGACGGGCTGCCGCCGGTGCCCGCGCACGCGATGCAGACGTACGTGTCCCGGCTGCGGTCCGCGTTGCAGCCCGCCGGGCCGGAGCGGGCGGTCGCCGGCGGTGGCTACCGGCTCAACCTCGGCGACGGGCAGCTGGACCTGGCCGACTTCCGCAACAGGGTCCGGCTGGCGCGGGAGGCGACCGACCAGGCGGCGGCGCTGGAGCTGCTCGACGGCGCGCTGATGCTGTGGCGCGGGGAGCCGCTGCAGGACGTGCCGGAGCTGTCGGCGCATCCGCTCGTCGCGGCGCTCGCCGAGGAGCGGATCGCGGCGGTGCTCCGCCTCGCGGACCTGGCGATCGCCGCGGGCCGGCCCGACCGGTGCCTGCCGCAGCTGCGCGCCCTCGCCGCCGCGCACCCGCTGCACGAGCCGGTGCACGCCCGGCTCATCGCCGTGCTCGCGGCCGGTAACCTGCAGGCGGCGGCGCTCGACACGTACACGGGGATCCGCCGCCGGCTGGTCGAGGATCTCGGCATCGAGCCGTCCCCCGACCTCGTCGACGCGCACCGGCGGGTGCTGCGGCAGGAGCATGCCCCGGCCGCCGAGCCGGATCGGCGGCCCGCGCAGCTGCCCGCGGACGTGCGCAGGTTCAGCGGCAGGGCGTCCAGCCTCGCGCTGCTCGACGGGCTGCTCGACGGGCACGACGGGACGCCGTCCGTCACGGTCGTGGTCCTGTCGGGGACGGCCGGGGTCGGCAAGACCGCGCTCGCGGTGCACTGGGCGCACCGGGTCCAGCACCGGTTCCCGGACGGGCAGCTGCACGTCAACCTGCGCGGCTTCCACGCGGTCGCGGCGCCGCTGTCGGCCGGGGAGGCGCTGCACGGGTTCCTGCTCGCGCTCGGGCTGGAGCCGCACCGGGTCCCGGCGGCCCAGGACGCGCAGTCGGCGCTGCTGCGCACGCTGCTCGCGGACCGGCGGATGCTGATCGTGCTCGACAACGCCCGCGACGCCGACGACGTACGGCCGCTGCTGCCGGGCGCGCACGGCTGTTTCGTCGTCATCACCAGCCGGCACGAGCTGACCGGGCTCGTCGCCACCGAGGACGCCCATCAGGTGCCGCTCGACCTGCTCAGCGACGCCGACGCCCGGGACCTGCTGGTGCACCGCCTCGGCGCCGCGCGGGCCGCCGCCGAACCCGACGCCGTCGACGCCATCGCCGAACGCTGCGCCCGGCTGCCGCTCGCGCTGGCCGTCGCCGCGGCCCGGGCCGGTGCCCGGCCGGAGGCGTCGCTCGCCGACCTGGCGGCCGACCTCGGCGACAGCCAGGCCCGGCTGGACGCGCTCAGCACCGGCGACCCCGGCACCGACGTCCGGGCGGTCCTGTCGTGCTCGTACCGAACGCTGCGGCCCGAGCCGGCGCGGCTGTTCCGCCTGGTCGGCCTGCATCCCGGTGGCGACCTGTCCGCGGCGGGCGCGGCGGCCCTCGCGGGGTTGCCGCTGCCGGGGGTCCGGCGGCTCCTAGCAGAGCTGACCGGCGCGCACCTGATGGCGGAGGCGACACCCGGCCGGTACGCGTTCCACGACCTGCTGCACGCGTACGCCGCCGACCTGGCCGCCGAGGAGGACCCGGAGCCGGACCGGCGGGCGGCGCTGGACCGGCTGTTCGACCATCAGCTCGCCACCCTCGAGGCGGCGACCCGCGCGCTGTTCCCCAACGACGACCCGGCCGCGCCGGCCGCGCCGCCCGGCACCGAGGCGATGGACCCGGGCGCGGCGCGCGTCTGGCTGGACGCCGAGCGCGGCAACATCGTCGCCCTCGCCGGGCACGGCGCCCGGCACGGCTGGGCCGCGCACACCACGGCGCTCGCCGCGGCCGCCCGCCGGTACCTCGACAGCGGCCACTTCGCCGACGGGCTCATCCTGCACAGTCACGCCCTCGACGCGGCCCGCCGGCTCGGTGACCGCACCGCCGAGAGCGCCGCGCTGAACCACATCGGCGCCACGTACCGCCGCTCCGGCCAGTACGTGGAGGCCGGCGAGCACCACGCGCAGGCCCTGGCCGTCGCCCGGGCCGTCGGCGACGACTCCGGCGTGGCCCGGTCCCTGAGCCAGCTCGGTGCCATCTCCTGGCGGCTCGGCGACTACCAGGCCGCGCAGGACCAGCACCAGGAGGCGCTGGACATCTACCGCGCCATCGGCGACCAGGTCGGCGAGGCCGGGCAGCTCAACATGTTCGGCATCGGCAACCGGCAGAACGGCAACCACGCCGAGTCGATCGAGTTCCACACCCAGGCGCTCGAACTGCTGCGCGGCCTCGGCCACCGCCTCGGCGAGGCGGACGTGCTCAACAACCTCGGCCTGTGCCACCAGCAGACCGGCGACCTCGAGCGGGCGATCGACTGCCACCAGTGGGCGCTGGCCCTGTTCCGGCAGATCGGGCACCAGCCCGGCGAGGCGGTGGCGCTCAACAGCCTCGGCCGCGCGCACCTGCGGGCCGGCCGGGCCGCCGTCGCCGTCGAGCACCAGTGGCGGGCGCTGGTGGTGTGCCGGGAGATCGGCGAGCACAGCTTCGAGGCCGAGGTCCTCAACTGGCTCGGCGCCGCGCAGCTCGCCGACGGCGACCCGCGCTCCGCCGGGGACACCTACACGGCAGCCCTGGCGCTCGCGGTGCGCAACGGCGACCGGCACGAGCAGGCGGCCGCGCACGAGGGCCTGGCCAGGATCCGTCTCGCCGGCGGCGACACCGGCGGGGCGGTCGGGCACTGGCGGCAGGCCGCCGCGATCTACACCGCCCTCGACCTGCCGGACGCGCTGCGCGTCGCCGGCGAGCTCCGAAAGCACGAGCCGGACGCCTGAGCTGCGGCCGCCGCGGTACCGCCGGATGGCCGACGGTGCATTGCATGACGCAGATGGAACCCATGCCGGAGCTGGTCCTGCCGGTCGGGCTGCGCGGCTACGACCGCCGCATGGTCGACGCCTGGCTGGAGCGGGCCGCGCCACAGCTGCGCTCGCAGGCGTGATCGACGGGGCATCGCGGTCCGGCCGGTTGTGCGAGACTGTCGCCGCTCATGGGGGACGACGCACGACGGAGACACGATGACGCTGCGCTACCGACGGCCCAACTTCCTGCTGCTCGGGCTCTACTTCCTGGCCGGGTGCGCGATCATCTGGATGTCGCGGACCGGGTATGAGCTGACGCTCCTGTTCATCCCGCTGGGCTCGACGGCGATGCTGGTGTTCGGGGCGCTGCCGATCCTGTTCGTGCTGTGGAGCCTGCGGCAGGCGTTCCGGCCGGACCCGGTGGTCATCGAGCAGGGTGGGCTGCGGCTGCGGGTGGCCGGGATCGACCGGGCCGTGCCGTGGGCGGCGATCGACGCGGTGTTCCTCGAGCCGTACGTCAACCCCGGCGACGACTCGCGCACGCTGCGCCTCGTCGTGGTGCCGGCGGCCGGCGCCGAGCTGGGGGTGCCCGCGGAGTACCCGAACCGGACCGACGGCCGGCCTTCGGTCGTGCTGCTGGCGCTCGACGAGATCCTGCAGTCCCCGGCCGAGGTGTCCCAGTCGCTGGCGACGTACGCGGGACCCCGGTACGCGGCCGCGGCGTAGCCGAAACGGTCGCGGCGCGGCCGTCTGGCGCTGAGGGCTGTCCACGCCGTCCGAAAGCCGGATGTGCGGGGCGCGGGCAGTCCCTACCGTTCCCGGCGTGAGCGCCTACGCACTGTCGGTCGACTACGGCACGTCCAACACCGTCGCCGTCCTGCGGTGGCCCGACGGGAAGACGCGGCCGCTGCTGTTCGACGGTTCGCCGCTGCTGCCGTCCGCCGTGTACGCGACGCCCGAAGGGCACCTGTCGACCGGGCGGGACGCGGTCAACAGCGCCCGGTTGGACCCGACACGGTACGAGCCGAACCCGAAGCGGCACGTCGACGAGCTCGACCTGCTGCTCGGCGACACCACGGTCCCGCTCACCCGGATCGTGGCGGCCACGCTGGGCAGGATCGCGCAGGAGGCCCGGCACGTCGCGGGCGAAGCGGTCGGCGAGGTCATCATGAGCCACCCGGTCGAGTGGGGCGCCGCCCGGCGGCAGGTGCTGATCGACGCGGCCCGCACCGCCGGGCTGCCGGAGCCGACGCTCGTGCCGGAGCCGGTCGCGGCCGGCACCTATTTCACGACCGTCCTCGGCCTCAAGGTCCCCGAGGGTTCCAGCATCGTCGTGTACGACCTGGGCGCCGGCACCTTCGGCGCCGCGGTCGTGCGCCGGACCGCCGCGGGGTTCGAGACACTCGCGTACCGGGGCCTCGACGACATCGGCGGCGTCGACGTCGACGACCTCGTGGTGCAGCTCCTCGGCGGGGTGGTCGAGCCGGCCGCGCCGGCCGAGTGGGCGCGGCTGGTCGCGCCGGAGACGATGGCCGACCGGCGGGCCGCCCGGCAGCTGCGCGACGACGCCCGGATGCTCAAGGAACGCCTGTCCCGCGAGTCGTCGGCGGCGATCCTGGTGCCGATCGTCGACCGGGACCTGCACGTGACCCGCGCGGAGCTGGAGGGCAAGGCGCTCGCCCTGGTCGCCCAGACCGTCGCGGTGACCGTGGCGACGATGAAGGCGGCCCGCACGCCCCGCGACCACATCACCGGGCTGTTCCTGGTCGGCGGCTCGACCCGGATGCCGCTGGTCGCCACGGAACTGCACCGCGCGACGGCGATCGCGCCGACCGTCCTGGACCAGCCGGAGCTCGTCGTCGCCGAGGGCGCCCTGCTCATCGAGTCCCTGGTCGACCCGGCCAGCACCGCGACGCATCCGACGCCGCTGCCGCCGACCGTCGCCGTGCCGGTGGCGCCGCCAACAGCGCCCGTGTCACCGCCGGTAGCGCCGCCCGCAGCGCCCATGTCACCACCGATGGCCCCGCCCGCAGCGCCCATGTCACCACCGATGGCCCCGCCCGCGGCACCCATGTCGCCGCCCGTGGCGCCGTCCACCGGCCCGATCCCCACGAGCCCGATCCCGACGGTCCAGATCCCCACGGGCCCGGTCCCCGCCGCCGCGACCTGGCAGGCCCCGGCGCCGGCCCCGGCGCAGACCGGTCAGGTGCCGGTCAGTGCGGCTCCGGTCAGCCCGGCGGTGGCACAAGCCTTCCCGGTGTCCACGCCTCCGGCCGCGCCGGTCAGTCCGTACGTCACGCCGCCGCCCGTACCGCTGTGGCCGGACCAGCGACCGGCGGACTTCACCACCACGACCGGCTCGATCGCCGGCCGGGCGGCCCTGCGGCTGCTGCTCGTGCCGGTGCTCGCCTACCTCGGCCTGTTCGCCGGGCGGGTGGTGCACGAGATCGTGCCGGTCCCCGCCGTCGTGTGGCTCGTCGTGCTGCTGGTCTGGGCGTACACGCTGTTCTGGCTGGGGACCTCGATCGCGCGGATGGTGACCGCCGGCAGCCAGCCGACCCGCCTGCACCTCGACCACACGGGCCTGGCGATCACCGTCCAGGGTCGCCAGTACGTCCTGCCCTGGTCCCAGGTGGCCGGTCTCGAGGTGCGCCGCCGCGGCCTCAACCGCAGGCCGGTGCTCACCGCCGTACCGCGGCAGAGCCTCCGCGACGATCCGTTCTGGCGGACCCGGCTCGCCTCCGACGGCGCGGCGCGCGTCGTGGACCTCAAGACCCTCAAGGCGGACCCGGCCGCCGTCCCCGCCGCCGCCGGGCAGTACCGGTCATAGCCGCCGCACCCTAGTCGTCACCCGCCCGCCCCTCGCGGTCAATCCGAGCCGACACATAGGCCACCTACGATGTCTCCACAACGGCGAAATGGAGATTTGCCATGTGGAGAACCCGGCGGATCGCGGTAGCGCTCGCCCTGACCCTGACCGCGGCGGGCGCCGCGGTCGTCATGTCCTCGACCGCGGCGGTGGCCGCGGACCTCTCGGTGAGCCAGGCCATCGCGGCGCAGGACGGCCGGTCCGCGTCCGTCGTGGGCTACGTCGTCGGCCAGCCGACCGCCACCAGCACCGTCCTGCGGTCCGGGTTCACCGGCGACACGGCCCTCGCCCTGGCCGACTCGGCGAGCGAGACCGGCACCACCCGGATGCTGTACGTGCAGATCACCGCGGCGTACCGGGCCCAGTTCGGGCTGCAGTCCAACCCGTCGCTGATGGGCCGCCGGCTCGTCGTCGCCGGGCAGCTGACGGCGTACTTCTCGCACGCGGGACTCAAGTCGCCGACCGCGATGAGCCTGGCGGGCACGACGCCCACCACCAGCCCGACGGTCTCGTCGGGGCCGGTCGAGGCCTACTACGCGGCGGCCGCGGGCAAGACGGGCACCGCGTTGCGCACGGCGCTGCACAACATCATCAAGGTGCAGACGAAGATCTCGTACGACGAGGTGTGGAACGCCCTGAAGGACACCGATCAGGACCCGAACAACAGCAACAACGTGATCCTGCTCTACTCCGGCAGGTCGCAGAGCAAGTCCACCAACGGCGGCGGCGCCAACGACTGGAACCGTGAGCACGTCTGGGCCAAGTCCCACGGCGACTTCGGCACCGCGACAGGGCCCGGCACGGACGTACACCACCTGCGGCCCGAAGACGTGTCGGTGAACTCCGCACGGGGCAACAAGGACTTCGACCTCGGCGGGTCGGCGGTCAGCGAGGCGCCCGGCTGCCTCACCGACAGCGACTCCTTCGAGCCGCGCGCCGCCGTGAAGGGCGACGTCGCCCGCATGATCATGTACATGGCGATCCGGTACGAGGGCGACGACGGCTGGCCCGACCTGGAGATCAACAACTCGGTCGGCAACGGGTCGGCGCCGCGGATCGGCAAGCTGTCGGTGCTGCTGCAGTGGCACCAGCAGGACCCGCCGGACGCCTTCGAGAAGCGCCGCAACGAGCGGATCTACGCCGCCTGGCAGCACAACCGCAACCCGTTCATCGACCACCCCGAGTGGGCCGCGGCGATCTGGAGCTGACCGCGACGAAAAGGGCCGCCCTTCGGAGGAAGGGCGGCCCGATTCATGCGACGTTACGGCAGCAGCTTCCAGGGACCGTACTGGTCACCCGGGGCCTGGTTGCGCGTCCACCACTTCGCCTCGTACTTCTTGCCCTGGTACAGCACCACGTCGCCGGTGGTGAAGATCCGCGACGCGGTCCAGATGGCGGTGCCGTCCGGGGCGGTCGAGATCTGCTGCCACGGACCGTAGGGGTCGCCCGGCTTCTGGTTCTGCGTCCACCAGGTCGCCTGCCACACCGAGCCCTGGTAGGACACCTTGTCGCCGTTGTTGTAGACGGTCGAGGCGTTCCACGCCGGGACCGGCGGCGTCACCGGCGGGTTCAGGCCGATGACCACCGGGTCGTGGTCGGAGGCCGCGAACGGGTCGCTGCCGTTGAACAGCAGCGTCGCGTTGTAGTTGTACCGGCTGTAGGAGTAGGCGATCGCCTCCTGCGCGTTGATCTGCCACACGTCGGCGCCGGTGACCATCGCGCGGGCGGCCGCGTTGGCCAGCACGTGGTCGAGGGAGCCCTGCATGCCGTCGAAGGAGTACGTCGACTCGTTCGGGTCGAACGTGGCACCCAGGTCGGTGTAGCCGGCGTCGTACAGGACGTGCAGCGGGTCCTCGTGCGTGTAGGAGTTGAGGTCACCGACGATGAAGATCCGGTCGGTGCCGAGCCCCTGCGCGACCTGCGAGGCGAACGCGACGGTCTCCTCGGCCTCGCGGACGCGGGTCGCGTTGAACGAGCCTTGGTTCACCGCCGGCGACGACGTGTCCTCGGCGTCGCCCGGGTACAGCGGGGTGCCGGACCCCTTGGACTTCCAGTGGTTGGTGACGACCAGGAACGCGTCGGCGTCGGTCGCGCCCGCCTTCTTGAAGCCCTGCGCGAGGGGCTCACGGGCGATGGAGAACGGCTGGCCCGGGCCCGACGCCGTGGTGAGGATCGCCGAGGTACCGACGAGCGCGATGTCCGCCGGCTTGTAGATGAAGGCGCTGCGGATGACGTCCTCGTCCGCGATCGCCGGGAGCACGGCCGGGGACGGCACGTACGCCCACACGTTGGCGCCGGCGGCGGCGTTGAGCGCGTCGACCAGCGTGGCGAGCGCGGCGTCGCGGGGCTTGCCGAACTTCGCCGAGTTCTCGACCTCTTCCAGCGACACGACGCTGGCGCCGAGCCGGTTGATGCCGGTCACGATCTTCGCCTGCTGCCGCTGGAAGCTGGCGTCGTTCGCGGCGCCACGGGGACCGGCCGTGTTGCCGGGTCCGGTGCACTGGTTGACGGCGATGCGGTTGCCGGCCCGGTCGTTGTAGTAGGTGCACGTGCCGAGGCCCTGCTGCACGTACAGCTCGCCGGTCGTCGGGAAGTAGTTCTCGACGTTGAACGTGGCGAGACGCACCGTGCCGCCGACGTTGGCGGGCTGCTGGTTGCCGGTGCGGGTGTCGCTGAACGTCGCGACGGCGGCACCGTTGTCGGTGACCCGCTGGGTCGGCTGGAAGTTCCACAGCGAGAAGCGGTACTCGAGGATCACCGGCTGGTGGAAGCTGACCTTCGACCCGATGCTGACCGCGTTGGCCGAGGTGAACCACGGCAGCGGCGTGCCGGTGTTCGCGGCGCCGCTGTAGTTGACGCTCGCACCGTCGTCGAGGGTGACCATGCGGGCGGCGTTGTCGGCGACCGCGGCGAGGGCCTCGGCGCTGCCCGGCCGGCCGGCGTCGGTCGGCTGGCGCAGCGGCGTGTCACCGGCCGCGAGGGTGAACGAGCCGTACCAGTTCGCGTCGTAGTTGTCCGCGACGGTGAACGTGCCCTGCGGCGCGATCAGCTCACCCTCGTGCGCCTCCTTCTGCGCACCGCTCGTCAGCGAGGACCACGGGATCGTGCCCGGCACGACGGGCGGCAGCGCGGTGGCCAGCTTCGTGACCGTCGGCGCGGAGATCTCGGTCATGCTCTGGAACTCGACGACGTTGCCGGTCACCCGCACGCTGTCGCCGATGCTGACCTGGCCCGCGGAGGTGGATCCGAAGACGAACACCGCGTCGGAGGCGCCCGGCGTGGCGTCCGCCGCCTCGCTGCCGCCGGAGCCACCCGTCTGCAGGTAGAAGCCGTTGAACCCGCCGCTGGCGTACACGGCGGTCACGACGCCCTCGGTCGTCACGTTCTGCCCGGCGAGCGGCGACGTGTCGGTGTCGGTGCCCTGGATCGCGGCGATCGGCACGACGGTCGTCGTGGCCGTCACGGTGAACGTGAACGTCGCCGATCCGCTCGCGCCGCCGGCGTCGGTCGCGGTGACCGTCACCGAAGCGGTGCCCGCCGCGGTGGGCGTGCCGTCGACGACACCGCCGGCGGAGATCGCCAGACCGGCCGGGAGGCCCGTCGCGGCCCACGTGTAGGGCGCGGTGCCACCGGACGCGGCCAGGGTCAGCGGCGCGATCGCCGTGCCGGTCGTCGCGTTCTGGTTGCCGGGGCTGGTCACCGTGACCGTGGTCGTGCCGCCGTCGGACGCCGCGTTCTGCGGCTCCGGCGCGGCCGTGCGGAAGTCGGTGCCGTTGTTGTCCGTGTCGGCGCCGGCCGCGTCCCGCTGGTAGCTCAGGACCAGCGAGTTGCCGGAGGCGGCCGTGCCCTCGGGCGCGTTGCTGGTGCCCCAGCCGACCCGGTCGATGACGGCCGCGTCGGTCGGCAGCACCCCGGTCGCGCTGGCGGCGATGTACAGCGTGCCGCCACCGGCGCCCGGGTTGACGCTGGTGCCGGTGCTCAGGTCGGCCGTGGGCAGCGGCGCGCCCGGGTTGGTCGAGGCGTTGTTGCTGGGCAGCTGGATCAGGAAGTGCCCGTGCGCGGCCACCGTCCCGGACAGCGCGAACACCTGCGACCCGCTCGGCACGACGGTGCTGGTGGGCGCCCGGTACTGCAACGTGTCACCGCTGAGCGAGATCGGGCTGGACGTCGGGTTGTAGAGCTCGACGAACTTGTTCAGGTAGCTCGCACCCGTCGAGCCTCCGTTGACGTAGACCTCGCTGATGACCAGACCCGTGCCGGCCGGGTTGGCGGCGGCCGGGTCGGCGAGTAATGGCCAGCTCGCACCGGCCATGGTGAGGGACAGCACGATTGTGCAGCGTCGGACGACCGCACGGGACATAGACCCGGACCTCCAGGTGGGCGTGATTCGGCCCCGTCACTGGCGGAGGCCGACCTACGGACGCTAGGCGCTCGACGGCCACTTCTCGCGGCCTGACGGCGGACGAAAGCTGAACGGCGTGTGACAGCCTATGGCAGCGTTCCGTGATTGACGCCCGTACCGGTATCAATCAAGGGTTAACCCCACCGGTTGCCGTCACGGCCCCGGGCGGCGGCTGCTTCGCGTGGCGCAGGGCGCCCTCGGCGACCTAGGTCGCCCGCCGGTCACCCGGCTCCGACTATCGGCCGTGATCAGCTGATCGACAGGGCCCTCCGCCGCCCGGTCGGCGGGAAAGCGCACCTTTCGGGTGTCCCACCCCCGATGCCGGCGGTGCGGGGCGGCGACGACCGGTATCACTGAGCGTGAAGCCCCCGACGATCGGAACTGTCATGCGCCGCCGCCGTGCCGCCCTGCTGTCCGCCTTCCTGCTCCTGCCGGCGCTCGCCGGGTGCGGTGACGCCGACGCCCCCGGCGGCGCCGCGCCCGGCCTGCCGGCGCCCTCGTTCGCCCTGGCACCGACGCCGAGCGGGTCCGCCGCGACGACGACCGGGACGTTCGCGCCGTACGCCGCCGACGCCACCGCCGTCACCTACGACCCCGCGCTGGTCCCGGCCGGGGCGACGGCCGCGGTCACGCTGACCCCGTCGGGCGGCACCACCGCCGTGCGGCTGGCGGTGACCGGGTTGCTGCCCGGCCGGACCTACGGCGCCCACCTGCACGTCAAGCCATGCGGCCCCACCGGCGACGCGGCCGGCCCGCACTACCAGCACCATCCCGACCCGGCCGCGTCCGCCTCCCCGCCGTCGGTCGACCCGAGCTACGCCAACCCCGGCAACGAGGTCTGGCTGGACGTCACCACCGACAGCAGCGGCAACGCCGTGAGCACCGCCACCCAGCCCTGGACCTTCGACCCGCCCCGCACACCACGGTCGCTGATCATCCACACCGAGGCCACCAAGACCGCCCCGGGCGTGGCCGGCGCCGCCGGTACCCGGCTCGCCTGCCTCACCCTGCCCGCCTGACCTCACCGGCCGGGGCGGGTGCTCTCATTCCCGCGCGAAATTGGCTGTGCGGCACCCTCGGGTGCGCGGCAAGATGCTCGCTGTGCCCGACCACCTGATCTACGAGCGACCCGGGTCCAGGACGCCCGCCGGGCCGCCGGCCGTCCCGACCGGTCCGCCATGGACCGCCGGCATCGAGGACGCATCGGCCGGCCGGCCGATGCGCTGCCCGGTCAACCAGGACGCCGAGATCGAGTTCGACTGGCCAGGAGCTGCGCATCCGCCCCGTCGTGCTCGAGCAGCCCGAGACCGTGGTCGCCGGAGGCGCCCTCCGGCACGCGAGATGGCGGCACGCTCAGGTGAACGGACCGGCCGCCGCCGTCACAGCTGCGCGAGGGCGGCGCGGAGGAAGTCGTCCCTGCGGAGCGTGGCCTCCCTGCTGTACGACGCGGTGGGCGTGTTGAGCGCGGCCACCGCGTCCCAGTAGGGCACGTCGGCCGCTCGCACCCCGGCCGCCCGCTCCCACCCTGCCAGTACGTGGGCGGGCGCGCCGGCGTCGTAGTGCATGGCGACCTGTTTGCGCAGCTCGCCGATGTCCACGCCCGGGTTGCCGACCCCGGCGGTCTTCCAGTCGATCAGGGCCCGGACCTCGCCGCCGCCGAGGACCGTGTTGCCGGGCCACACGTCGCCGTGCACGAAGACGACAGGCGTGCGTGGAGCCTGCACGGCCCGCACCCGCTCGTCGGCGAGCCGGAGCAACGCCGTCGTCGGCATCCGCCCGGCCCTGCGGTCCGCGGCGAAGTCGTCGACGGCGATGGGCCGCTGCCGCAACGGCAGATCCTGCCACTGCCCACCGACGACGTCGACGGCCGCACGGACGGTGTGGACCCGGGCGATCGCGGCACCCGCCGCCATGAGCAAACCGGTGGACGGCACCGCGGGCCACACACTGGTCCCCGGCACGACGGTCTCCAGGCTCACCGGCACTCCCGCCACCCGCCCGCCGGGCTCGGCCGCGAGCAGCCGTGGCGCCGGCAGGCCGTGCCGCTCCGCGACGATGAGCGCCGCCGCATTCGTCGCGATCTGCCCGGCGCCGATCCGGCTGCTAGGGCAGCGCAGGACGACGCACCGGCCGGCCACCTCGATCCACCACGGGCTTTCCCCACCGTGCAGCGACCGGACCACGGTCACCCGCCCGCCGAACTGCGCCTCGACCCAGGCCAGGACTGCTTTCCCGCACCGGACGACTGTGCGGCGGGGACGGGTACCTGTCAAGCGCCGCCGCCCGGGGCTGAGCCGCGTGGGAGGTCAGTTGTAGAAGCTGGTGCAGCCGTAGTGCAGCGGTTCGCCGTCGACGAGGACCGGGTGGCCCGGCGGGAGGACGACGCCTTCCAGCGCCGGGACGGTGATCCCCGTCAGGTCGGGCGGGCGGCACTCGAACTCGTCCGAGCCGTCGTCGGGGACCGTGGCGAGCAGGTCGACGGTCAGGTCTGGGTGGCCGTCGCGGTACACCCGCAGCACGCAGGCATCGGTGCAGCCGGGGTTCACGTCGAGGGTCGCCAGCACGCGCAGCAGGTCGTCGCGGTCGCCGAGCACGAAGCAGTCGCTGATCGTGTCGTTGTTGTTGGCCATCCCGTCGCGGCGCACGAAGTACCAGCTGTACATGGCAGGTACCGTAGCGCCGTGGATCTGGACGAGCTGCGGCAGGAGGCCGCGGGCGGCGACGCCGGGGCGGCGCGGGAGCTCGGGCACCGGCTGTGCGTCCTGGAAGGGGCGCAATGGCTCGAGTCCCCCGACTTCGTGGGCGACGCGGAGCTGTGGCTGCGCCGCGCGCTGGACGCCGGCGCCGACGACCCCGTGACCGCGACCCTGCTCGCCGGTCTCCTGCTGCGCCAGGTGCGCACCATGCTGGAGACGTCACCGCTGTACGACGGCCGCGGCGCACCCGGCACCAGCCGCACCGACTGGCTGCGGAGCCTGTGGCGGCGCCGCGCGGAGGCCTTCGAGCTCTACCGCCGGGCCCTCGACGCGGACCCGGCGCACGCCGCCGCCGCCAACGGGATGGCGCTGCTGGTGCTCGACCTGTCCACGTCCGACGACTTCGTCTACTACACCGGCGAGGCCGAGCCCGCCGACCTCGAGGACCTCGACGTCCTCGACCCCACCTGGCGCGCCGAGGCCGAGCGCCGCCTCCGCGCGCTGCTCGCGATCCGCCCTCAGGACACGATGGCGGCCGCCAACCTGGCCGGGCTCGCCGGCGGGTAGGGCGCGGGAGGCGGCGGCACGGATCAGCCGACGGCCTGCTTCAGGAGCGCGGCGATGCGGGCCTCGTCGGCGGCGGCGAGGGTGGTCAGAGCGAAGTACGTCGGCCACATCGTGCCGTCGTCGAGGGCGGCCTCGTCGCTGAAGCCGAGGACCGCGTAGCGGGTCTTGAACTTCGCGGCGCTCTGGAAGAAGCACACGACCTTGCCGTCGCGGGCGTAGGCGGGCATGCCGTACCAGAGCTTCGACGTCAAGGTGGGGGCGCTGTCCTTGACGATGGCGTGGAGGCGCTCGGCGAGGGCGCGGTCGGTGTCGGACATCTCGGCGATCTTCGCGAGCACCTCGCTCTCGGTGTCCGCCTTGGCGCCGCGGCGGGCGGTCGACTTGAGCTCCTTGGCGCGCTCCTTCATCGCGCCGCGTTCCTCGGTGGTGAAGCCGTCGTACTTCTCGTTCTTCGCGGTCATGACGATCCCTTTCAGAAGGCTTGCTGACGGGTGGGGGCGTTGAGTCGGTTGTAGGCGTTGGTGACGGCGATGTTCAGCAGCAGCGCGGCCAGCTCCTTCTGGTCGAAGTGCTTGGCGGCCATGTCCCACACCTGGTCCGGCACGGCGTCGGCGCGGTCGGACAGGCGGGTCACCGCCTCGGTGAGGGCGAGCGCCGCCCGCTCCGGCCCGCTGAACCACGGCGTCTCCCGCCAGGCGGCGACGGCGTCGACCTGCGCGTCGGTGGCGCCGTGCCGGCGGGCCCGGGCGGCGCCGGCCGCGACGCACGGTGCGCAGCCGTTGATCTGGCTGGCCCGCAGGTGGCTCAGGGCGAGGACCACGTCGCCGACCCCGGCGCCGGCGATCGCGCCGTTGAGCGCCATCAGGGCGTCCATCGCGCCGGGGATCAGGACCGCCGGGTTCGGCATGCGTTCGGTCGACATGTGCGGCTCCTTCCAGAACTGCTGACAGGAGCCATCTGATCAGCGGCGTACCCCGCCGCACGACGGCCGTGGGACACCGTGGGACACGAGAAACGCCCCTGACCTGCGAGGACGCGACGGCGATCCGGGGCCGTGGGGCGGGACGGGGTACGGTGTTGCACGTGTCGGGGGCGCAGGAACAGCTGGTGGCGCAGCTCGCCAGGATCAAGGACCTGAGCGGGCTCAGCCTGCGTGCCCTCGCCGCCAAGGCGAGCCTGAGCAGTTCGTCGCTGTCGCGGTACATGTCGGGTCAGCTGGTCCCGCCGTGGGAGGCGGTCGTCGCGCTGTGCCGGGCCGTGGGACGCGACCCGCGGCCGCTGCGCGCGGTGTGGGCGGAGGCCTCGAAGGCGGGCGCGGCTCCCCCGCCGCGCCGCAACGACCTGCCCGCGGACCTGTTCGACTTCACCGGCCGCGAGGCGGAGTCCACGCTCGTCGAGGAGTTGCTGCGCACCGCCGGCGCGGTCGCGATCGACGGCATGGGCGGCGTCGGCAAGACCAGCCTGGCCGTGCACGTCGCGCACCGTCTCGCTCCCGCGTATCCGGACGGCGGGCTGTATCTGGACCTGCACGGCTTCACCCCGGGCCAGGAGCCGCTCGACGCGCCCGCGGCGCTGGGGCGGCTCCTCGCCGCGCTCGGCGTCGACCACCCGCCGGCCGGTGCCACCGAACGGGCCGCCCTGTGGCGTTCGGAGCTGTCGCGGCGGCGGGCGCTCGTCGTGCTCGACAACGCCGTCGACGCGGAGCAGGTCCGGCCGCTGCTGCCCGGGGCGGGCAGGTCCGCGGTCCTCGTCACCAGCCGCAGCCGGCTCGTCACCCTCGACGGGGTGCCGCCGGTGTCCCTGGAGCCGCTCGCCGACGGTGTCGCGGCGAGCCTGTTCGGCCGGGCGGCCGGGCTCACCACCACGGAGGACGACGACGCCGTCGGGCAGGTGCTGCGGCAGTGCGGCGGGCTGCCGCTCGCGCTGCGGATGGCCGGCGCGCGGCTGCGGCACCGGCCCGGCTGGACCGTCGCGGTGCTCGCCGAGCGGCTGCGGGACACCACCGGCCGGTTCGACGCGGTGTTCGGCATGTCGCTGCACCAGCTCGACCCGCCGCAGCGGCGGATGTTCCGGCTGCTCGGCGTGCTGCCCGGCGCCGACTTCGACGCGCCGGTCGCGGCCGCCCTCACCGGCACCCGGGCGGGGGTCGGCGACGCGCTGGACGAGCTCGTCGACGCGCACCTGCTGCAGGAGCTCGCGCCGGGCCGGTTCCGGATGCACGACCTGATCCGCCAGTACGCGGCCGACCTCGCCGCCGACGAGGAGCCGCAGGCGGACGCCGCGCTGCGCCGGGTCCTGGAGCACTACCTGGCGCAGGCCGTCGCGCACGACCGGACGCTGCCGTCGCCGCAGCGGCCGCGGCCGGAGCCGGGCGACCCGGCGAAGGCCACGGAGTGGTTCGACCTCGAATACGTGAACCTGGTCGCCTGCGTCGACGCCGCCGTGCGGCTCGGCGCGGACGAGGTCGCCGCCGGGCTGCCGCAGGCGATGCGGGTCTGGTTCTTCCGGCACCGCGGCACCGACGACCAGGCCCGCCTGCTGGCGGCGGCGGCAGCGGCGGCCGGTCGGCTCGGCCGGGACCAGGAGCGGGCGGCGCTGCTCGCCGACCTCGGCTACGCGCGGGCCGCCGCCGGCCGCCTGACCGGCGCGCTCGCCGCGTATGAGCTCGCCGAGCGCGCCTGCGCACCCGACGACGAGCTCGCCGCCGGGCTGGCGCTGCGCATCGGCCTGGCCCGCCGCGACCTCGGCGACCTCGAGGAGGCGCAGACGGAGTTCCGCCGGGCGCACGACCTGTTCGAGAAGCTCGGCCGGGCCCCCGGCCGGTCGCAGGCGCTCGCGTTCGACGGCTGGGTGACGCTGCGGCTGGGCCGGCCCGCCGAGGCCGTCGAGCTGGCCCGCGCGTCGGTCGCCCTCGCCGCCGGCCCGGCGAGAATCACCGGCCTTGTCACTCTCGGCGTGGCCCTGACCGACACGGCGCCCCTCCGGGAGGCACTGCGGCTGGCGCAGGAGCACGACCTCGCGCACAACCAGGCGATGTGCCACACCTACCTCGGCGTCGTCCTGCGGGTCCAGGGCGCCACGGACGAGGCGCTGGAGCATCACCGGCGCGCGGCCGAGCTGCTCGAGCCGCTCGCCGAGGTGCAGCTGGAGATCGACGCCCTGCACGCCTACGCCGAGACGTGCCGCGCCGCCGGCCGCCGCGACGACGCGCTGGCCCTGCTGGACCGGACGATCGCCCTGGCGCGGGACCTGGACCGGCCGCACGACGAGCGGCTCGCGCGTGCGGCCAGGCAGGCCCTGCTGGAAACCGGCTGATCAGCGCTGGAAGTAGTCGCCGTTCCAGGTGTACGGCACCTGCTGGTTCGACTCGCCGGGGCGGGCCACCAGCAGTGTCAGCAGCCCGTTGACGTAGGTCCAGCCGGTCACGGCCGTGCCCTGCGGCGGGCGGACGGCGTCGACCGCGCGCAGCGACCCGTCGAGCACCGCCACGAAGGTGTGGCCCGGGTCCTTGTCGGTGCGGCCGCAGGTGACCGCCACCAGCAGCCGCCGCGTGCCGTCGCCGTCGAGGTCGACGAGGTGCTGGTCCGGGTCCGGCGCGTGCGGCTGGAACAGGTCCCAGGTCGTGCCGGCCGCGGTGGCGCGCTGCTCCGCGTCGAACCGCACCGGCTCCGGCGGCGCGGGGCAGCCGGTCAGCCCGGCGACCGGACGCAGGTCGAGCGGCCCCCGGATTCCCGGCAGGCCGGAGTCCACCTCGGTGAACGCCTGGCCGGTCCACCGGAACGCGCGGGCGGCGCCGAGCGCGTAGTCCCAGCCCGTGTGCCACGGCTTCACGTCGGTGACGAGCCGTCCGTCGTCGATCCAGCGGTCGGCGTACAGCGCGCCGCGTGGACCGGCCCAGCCGACCGCGCGCAGCGTCGCGCCGTCGCGGCGGACGACGAGCAGCTGGCCCTGCCCGTCGCCGGAGTCCTCCGCCGTCTGCCAGCAGGTGGCGTGCAGGACCGCTTCGGGCTGCCCGTCGGCGGTGAGGTCGCCGTACACCACCGGCCGCGGATCGAGCGAGAGCTTCGGCCATCCCGTCGCGGGGCCCACGATCACGTCCGCGACTCCTTTGAAGTCCTGCTTGCGGAGGGTAACCGGACCGGACGGGCAGCCCTGCTGCGCGGGCAGCGTGACCGTCGCGGTCGCCCAGTCCACCCCCGCCCAGGCCGCGGGTGGCTGCGGGGTCTGCCTGGTGGTGACCGGCCGGCTCGGTCTGACTGCGGCGGATGGTGTACCGGTCTGCGCCGGGCTGTCCGAGCCGCCCGGCACCGGCGGCGGTGTGGTGGCCGCCCCACCCTTCCAGATCAGGCCGCCGCCGATGAGGACGGCACCCACCACGCCCGCGGAGACCAGGACGGTGGCGGTCCGGCGGGTGCGCTGGCGGTGCTCGGCGCGGCGGCGCACCTGGGCGCCCGTGGGCGGCGCGACGGCGCTGCCGACGTCCGCGCGCAGTCGCGACAGTGCCTGGGTCAGGTCGTCAGTCACGGTGGGTCACCTCCTCGGTGGTGTGGGCCAGCTGGGCGGCGAGCGTCGCACGCCCACGGTGCAGCCACGACTTGACGGTGCCGACGGCGGCGTCCATCTCCCGCGCCACGTCGGCGACGGGCAGGTCGATCAGGTGGTGCAGGACGACCGCCCGCCGCTGGTCGGCCGGCAGCAGGCGCAGCGCGGCGACGAGCGCGACGTGGTCGGGGCTCAGCGGCGGGACGTCGGTGCCGCGTTCCCGGCCGAGGTACGCGCGGGCGACCCTGCTCCGCCGCCACCGGGACGTGGCGAGGTTGCCCGCGACCCGGCGGATCCAGGCGAGGGGGTCGTCGTAGCGGGACACGTCGCGCCAGCGTTGCCAGGCGCGGCAGAACGCTTCCTGGGCGAGGTCCTGGGCCTCGGCGAGGTCGCCGGTGAGCGCGTACACCATGGCGACGACGTCGCCGTAGCGTGCGTCGTAGAGCGCGTCGAAGTCGGCCGCGGCCGGCGGCGGCCTGTCGGTGGCGCGGCGGTCGTACTCGGGCATGTCACGTCACACGCTATGCCCGTCTATCCGGTTGCGGCGGCCACCGCCGGTTTCGCGGGAACTGTCGCGGTCCGGACACTCAGCACCACGGTGGTCAGCAGGACGAGCTCGCCGAGGTTGCCCAGCCACGGCACGGCGAACCCGACCGCCGCCGCCGCGAACATGGCGACCGCACCCACGAACAGCCACGGCCATCCGTCGCGGCGCCACAGCACGACGCCGACGCCGATGAGCACGAGGATCGCCACGATCGCCGGCACCGGCGGCCCGGCCGCGTTGTCGTTGACGTAGCGCAGCGTGTCCGCGTACCGCTCGGGCACCAGCCGCAGCCGCACCACGTCCGTCCAGATCCCGAGCGCGACCAGCAGCCCGGCGAGCACCGTCAGGACCTTGCGCCCGCCGTGGGCGAGCCCGGCGCCGACGACGATGAGCAGCGGCGTGAACAGGGCGTGGCCGAGGTACCGCCCGGCGTTGAGCGCTTCGAGCGCGGCGCTCTCACCGGCCAGGCGGCCGGCCGCGATCACCGCGTTGTCGTAGACGAGGGCGGCCGCGACGACCGTGACCGTCCAGGCCCGCAGGCGGACCGCGGTGACCCCGACGAGGAGCATGCCCGCCGCCAGCGCCGCGTAGATCAGGGACACCATGAGCCGTCCACCGTTTCACTGGTAGAAACATAGTTCCGCTCATGGCAACGTACGGCCCGCGCCGTCACCGGTCAATCACTCTTGCTGTCATCGTAGTGCGTCGATATCGTGACGCTGATGCGGGACGCATCGATGACGGTCGACCTGGACGTCGTGGACCGCCTGCTGGGCGCGCCGTCCGACCTGCCGGCCTGGCGCGTCGCCGAACTGGCCGGCCGTGGCCGGATCCTGGCGACCTGGCTGTCGGCCGCGCAGGCCCGCGCGCACCCGCTGAGCGGGCAGGCACGGGAATACCTCGACCGCGTCCGCCGGCGCACCGCGACCCTGCACGCGCTGGGTGCCGAGCTCTCCGCCGCGCACGGCCTGACGGTCATCAAGGGCGAACGCATCGCCCGGCACCTGCCGGCGCCGCTGCTGCGCCAGTCGGGCGACGTCGACCTGGTCGCACCCGACGAGCGGTCGCTCTGGGCGTGCGTGCACGCGCTCAGGTCCCGGTTCGACGCGGTCGTGCAAGGCGTCAGCGTGCTCGACCGCGGCGCCGCGCGACCGCATCTCATGGTGGCCCTGAAATGGGCGGCCGACGAGCCGTTCCTCGACAAGCCCATGGGCGTCGACATCACCACCTTCGCCTTCGGCGGCGACTTCCGCACCGTGCCGCTGCGCGCCACCGCACCGGACGACGAGGACCTGACCGGCCTCCTCGCCGTCGCCGAGGAACGGTTCCAGCGCAAGTTCCGCGTCAAGGACCGGCTCGACCTGCTCTGCCTCGCCGCGGCGCTCGAGCGCCGCCTCCGCGACGACCTCGTCGACGCGGTCCGTGACCACACCTCGGCCTACGCGCTCGCCCCGGAGCTGCGGCGGCTCGTCAACGGCACCCACGCCTGGGTGCCCCTGTCCGCCCGCTGGCAACAGGTCCTCGGCGCCCTCGGCCCGCTCGCCCGCGAGGAGGAGGCCCGGCGCAGGCGCGGCCGCCCCGGCGTGCACCGGCTCCGGTTCGGCTACCCGCTGGACAGTGCCGCCGCCGGCGAGACCGTGCGGGTCCACCCACGCGACGACGGCGACATCGCGGCGACGCCGGTGGGCCACTGCCTCCTGACGCGGCGGCTGGTCGTCCAGGAGGACCACCTGACCTCGGCGCTCGAGTTCGCTCGAGCGCTGACGGCCACACCCGTCCAGGAGAGGAGGGCACCATGCGTCATCTCGCCGCGGGCACGTTCCGCGTGAAGCCGAGGCCGGCACCGGCCACCGAGGCGAAGTGAGCAACCCGGGGGCGGCCGCGAGGGCGCCCCCGGCCACACCGGAAGGAGACCCACGATGGCGTCGCCGCCGATGTACCCCTTCAGCGCCGCGCCCGGCAACACACTCGATCCCGGGCTCGGCCGGATGCGGGACTCGACGCCCGTGTGCCGGATCAGGCTGCCGTACGGCACGGACGACGCGTGGCTGGTCACCCGGTACGACGACGTCCGGCACGTCCTGTCGGACCCGCGCTTCAGCCGGGCGGCCGCGTGCGGCGCGGGCGTGCCACGCATGACGCCCGAGCCCGGCAGCGACGCCTCGATCCTGATGACCGACCCGCCCGAGCACAACCGGCTCCGGCGGATCATCGCCACCGCGTTCACCGCGCGCCGGGTCGAGGGGCTGCGGCCGGGCATCGCCCGGATCACCGAGGAGCTGCTCGACGCCGCCGAGGCGGCCGGGCCGCCGGCCGACCTGGTGCCGCTGCTCGCCCTGCCGCTGCCGCTGCTGGTCATCTGCGAGCTGCTGGGCGTGCCGGCCGGCGACCGCGCCACGTTCCGCCGGTGGGTCGACCCGATCATGTCGAGCACGGCCTACCCACCGGCGGAGATCCGGCAGGCCCTCGACGACTTCTCCGACTACATCTGCGACCTCATCGAGGAGCGCCGGACCCGCCCGTCCGGCGACCTGCTCTCCGCGCTGGTCCACGCACACGACGTCGAAGGCCGGCTCAGCGAGCTGGAGCTGGTGACGTTCGCCGGGACCCTGCTCATCGCCGGCCACGAGAACACCGCGAACATGATCGGCAACGCGCTGGTCACGCTGCTCGGTGAGCCGCGGCACTGGGCCCGCCTGAGCGCCGAGCCGGCGATCGTCGGCGACGCGGTGGAGGAGCTGCTGCGGTACCTCGCCCAGGGCACCGGGGTCAGCTTCGCGCGGGTCACGACCGGCGCCGTGACCCTGTCCGGGGTCGAGATCCCCGCCGGCGCGCCGGTCGTGGTCTCGCTGCCGACCGCCAACCGGGACCCCGCCGTGTTCCCCGAGCCGGAGACGCTGGACCTGTCGCGCAACCCCAACCCGCACCTCGCGTTCGGCCCCGGCACGCACCACTGCCTCGGCTCCTCGCTGGCGCGGGCCGAGCTGCAGATCGTCATCGGCGCGGTCGCCCGCCGCTGGCCGGCGCTCCGGCTGGCCAGACCCGCCACGCGGCTGCGCTGGAAAGCGGGACTGCTCGCCCGCGCGCCGGCAGAGCTGCCGGTCACATGGTGATCGCGGCGGGGCGGGAGCGCGTCGACTTCCGCCTCTTCTGGACCGCCGGCACGGCGAGCCAGTTCGGCACGCGGATCGGCACCGTGGCGCTGCCGCTGCTGGCCGTCGGCACGCTGGCCGCGTCGCCGTGGGAGATGGGCCTGCTCAACGCCGCCCAGAGCGCCGGGGTCCTGCTGGTCGGCCTGCCGGTCGGCGCACTCGCGGACCGGGTCCGGCGGCGGCGCCTGATGATCGGCGCGGACGCCGCGCGGGCGGCGCTGCTCGCCGTGGTGGCGATCGGCGCGTTCACCGGCCTGCTCACCCTCGGCGCGCTGTTCGCGCTGGTGCTCGCCCTCAGCGTCGCCACCGCGTGCGCCGAGCTCGCCCAGCAGGCCTTCCTGCCGCGGCTGGTCGGGACCGGCCGGGTGGTCGAGGCGAACTCGCGGCTGCAGACCGGCAACGCCGTCGCGGTCACGACCGGGCCGGGCATCGCCGGCGGGCTGGCCGGCGTCCTCGGCGCCGCCGGCACCGTGCTGCTCACCTGCGGCACGTACGTGGTGTCGTTCTCGACGCTGCGCCGGATCCGCCACACCGAGCCGGCCGTGCCGCCGGCGCCGCTGCGGCGCATGGTGACCGAGATCGGCGAGGGCATGCGGCTCGTCCTCACCGACCCGGTGCTGCGCGCCATCGCGCTGTGCACGGCGAGCGCCAACCTCTTCGTCATGGCGATCGTCAGCCAGCTCGTGGTGTTCCTCGTCCGGGTGCTGGAGCTCCCGCCGCTCGCCGTCGGCCTGTTCGTGGCGGCGTCCGGCGCCGGCGGCATCCTCGGCGCGGCGACCGCCCGGCGCTGGGTCGCCGCGCTGGGCCAGGCGCGCACCATCTGGCTGTCGCTGCTGGTGACGCAGCCGTTCGCGCTGCTGCTGCCGCTCGCCGGCCCGGGCGCGCTCCTGCTGCTGGCCGGCGCCGGCTGGCTGGTCGTCGGCTTCGGCAGCGCGCTGTACAACGTCACCCAGGTCAGCTACCGGCAGGCGGCGGTCCCCGACCATCTCCTCGGCCGGGTCCAGGCCTGCAACCGCTTCCTCGCCTGGGGCACGATGCCGCTCGGCGGGCTCCTCGGCGGCGCGGTCGGCGCCTCGGCCGGACCGCGCGGCGCGCTCCTCGCGGGCGCGGCCGGACTCGCGGCGTCGACGCTGTGGCTCACGCTGTCGCCGCTGCGGCACGGCTCAACGGGCAACGCGGAAGCCGGTCACTGACCTCCCGTTCAGACGGACCGCCCGCGGACCCGGCGCACCAGCTCGGACCAGGAGCTGCCGCCGACCTCGATCGCCGCCGTCACCGGGCGCCGCACACCGTCCGCGGTGACCGCCGACAGCCCGACCGGCAGCGGCCGGCTCGTCCACCGGCACACCGTATCGAAGCGGGTTCAGGCGCGCATGGCCGGTGAGTGGTACACCGACGGGACCCGGAAGCCGGCGCACCAGTCCGTGAGCCGGGCGGCCTCGAGGTCCAGGGCACGGCGGGCGGCGGGCGGCACGTCCTGCAGCAGGCGGACCTCGACGACGCCGGCCGGGTCCTGGACCCAGCAGCCGACGACGCGGCCGTCGACCCAGGCGGTCGTGCCGGCGTTGCCCCGCCGGTCGAAGACCTCCGCGCGGTGCGGAGCGAGGTAGAAGTCGCGGTGCTGCCAGCCCATCACCGTCGGGTCGAGGACCGGGAGCAACGCGGCCCACGGGCCCGGGTCGGGGACGTCGTCGAGGTCGTCCGGCAGGAGCCACCCGGTGCCGCCGCCGTCGAGGGACACGGCGACCGCGCCGAGGGAGGCGAGGGCGGCCCGGACGATGGCCTTGGTGGCGCCGAACCACCAGACGAGGTCGTCCTCGGTGCCGGGGCCGAAGGTGAAGAGCCAGCGCCGGACGAGCTCGCGGTAGCCGTCGGCGGCCGTCCACCACGCGGGATCGGCGGCGAGCCAGGTCCGCATCGGTGTCCAGCGTGGCCGGGAGACGTGCCAGCCACCGGTGTTGACCCCGCGGGCGACGTCGCCACTGGCGCTGAGGTAGGTCAGCACGCGGGTCGCCGCGCGCGGGTCGGCGGTGGTGATCTCCATCGTGACGTCGATCATCGGCACCGCGCGGCGGATCTCGGTGGCCTGCAGGCCGTCGGGCGCGCCGGCGAGGAGGTCGAGGACGGCGGCGCGGGCCCGGTCGAGCCAGGCACCGCCGTCGGTGTCGAGGCCCGCGGTGACGACGTCCTTCACGAGGCGGGTCCGCTCGCCGGTGGCGACGCGAGCGGAGGCGCTCGGCCATACGGCCGGCAGCAGGTCGCGCGGGAACACGAAGAGTGTCCGGCGCATCGCGAGCTGCTTGACCAGGGACCGGTCCCGATAGAGCGCGCGGTCCACGTCGGCGGGCAGCACCGACGCCGACCGGGCGTGGCAGGACAGGTGGACGGTCGCCGGCTCGGTGGCGTGCAGGACCGTCATCGCCTCGGTGACGGCCTCGGGCGAGGCGGCCCGGAACGCCGGCGCGAGCGCGTGCCGGACCGCCAGCCTGGCGCGGCGCTGGTCGTCGGACACGTGGCGCATCCCGGACATGCTGCCACAGCGCGGCGGACACGACGCCCGCCGCCACGGCAGACCAGGACGGCGGACCAGGACGGCGGACCAGGACGGCGGACCAGGACGGCGGACCAGGCCCGCCGCCGCGCGGGACGGCCCACGCGGCGACGGTCGGGACGTCAGGCGCGGGCGGTGCCGAGGGCGGTCTGGATGGCCTGGACGAGAACGCTGACCACCAGGGCGACCGACGGCCGGATCGAGGACTCCTCCATGCTGACCGCGCCCGTGAAGCCGGCATTGTCGCTGATCTGCTGCAGACGGTCGTGGGCCGCGGCCGCTTCGGCGCCGCTGAGGCCGAGCGCGGGCTCCATCCGCACCGCCGCGACCAGCGCCGCGAGTGCCGCGGTGCGCTCGTCGGGAATGTCGTCCCCGGTCAGCGCGCGGCCGAGGCGGGCGCGCAGCTCGGTCTCGACGGTGGCGTCGGCGGTCGGATACCGGTGGATGTGGATGAAGCCGAGCGTCGTCTCGTCGATGTCCACGAGGATCCCGCGGCCGCACAGGTCGGCGAGGACCCGGTCGCGCAGCCCGTGGCGGAGCCGCTGCAGCCACGACGACGGCGTGTGCGGCGTGTCGGCGACGACGCGCGTGAGCACCTCGTCGGCGATCGGCTCGCCGGTCGGCGTGTCCTTGACGACCACGATCATCCCGCCGGCGTACGCCAGCCGTCCGGCGAGCGCCAGATCGACCAGGACCGCGGCGGCCATGCCCAGGTCAAGGCCGATGTGGGAACCGGTGGCCTTGCCGGTGTCGTCATCGTAGGCGAGGAGCAGCAGCTCCTCCGCCAGTGCAACGGAGCTCATGGCTCGGAACGGTAGCGCGCGTGCGCTCGTCCCGCATTACCGTGTCGGTCAGGTTGCACGGCGCTAGGGTCGGACGCGGGACCGGGTGCCGGTGGCCAGCAGGAGCAGCAGGCCCGCCATGCAGAGGGCGGCGCCCATGCCGTAGGCGGACCGGTAGCCGAAGTGCGCGGCCACGCCGAACAGCGGGCCCGCGATGATCGCACCGATCGGGAACGTGTTGGTGTAGAGCGTCGTCGCCCGGCCCGGTTCGCCGGGCAGCAGGTCCTGCACGTAGGTGATGGCGACGCCGGAGATCGCGGCGATGAACAGCGCGTTGATGATCTGGGCGGAGGCGAGGACCCAGATGTTCGGCGCGACGAAGGCGATCGCATAGTAGGCGACCCCGCACGCTGCGCCGATGAGGATCAGCGGCCGCAGGCGGAAGCGGGTCGTCAACGCGCCCAGGCCGAGCATCAGCGGGATCTCCAGGGCGGCGCAGAGGCCGAGGATGAGCCCCGCGTTGGAGGCGTCGCTGTGCAGGTCCTGGTCGACGAACAGCGGCAGCGCCTGGACGCCCAGCGTCATCGGCACCTGTACCAGGACGAATGCGACAATGGTGAGCGGCAGCACCCACCGGTGCGGCGGCTGGGCCGGCACCGCCGCGGCGTCCTGTGCGGTCGCGGGCACCTCCGCGACCGTGGCGGGGGTGTCGATGTCGTCGAGCCAGAGCACCGCGATCAGCGCCGCCACGGCGTACGTGACGGCGGCCAGCCCGTACACGAGACGGAAGCCGCCGACGTCGAGCAGCACGGCCGCGAGGGCCGGGCCACCGACCCACGCGAGGGAGAAGACGGTCCGCATGGCGCTGATGCCCATGGCCGCGCGGCCGGGGATGTCGCGTTCGAGGATCTGCCGCGCGTAGGCGAACGACTGCGGGAACAGGCAGCCGGCGACCGCGTATGCGGGGATGACCCCTGCGAGCAGCACCCAGTAGTCGCGGACGAACATCGCCGCCAGGCTGCCCGCGATGCCGGCGGCCGCACCGGCGATGAGGAGCTTGCGGCGGATCGGCCACCGGTCCGACGCCCGGCCGATGACCGAGGCCACCAGCACGCCGCTGAGCGGCGAGGCGACGAGGAAGACGGTGACCTGGACCGGGCTCGCGTGCACGGCGGTGCTGAGGAACAGCGCCAGGAACGGGAAGACG
Organism: Dactylosporangium sp. NPDC051087; assembly: GCF_055586325.1. Classification (NCBI taxonomy): domain Bacteria; kingdom Bacillati; phylum Actinomycetota; class Actinomycetes; order Micromonosporales; family Micromonosporaceae; genus Dactylosporangium; species Dactylosporangium sp. NPDC051087. Next base: position 113,161 of record NZ_JBVJIJ010000015.1, read on the forward strand.
ACGGCGACGGAGATGCCGACGGCGAGGAACATCAGCCCGAGCGGCACGAGGGCGGCGACGAGCGGCCGCTGACGCGGCGGTGCGGCCAAGGTCATGGCGGCACTGTACCGCTACAGATCCGTGTCGCGCGACCCGGTTTCACGCGTCTTTCACGGGCGGGGCCGCACGAGACCGGCATCGAACGCGGCGATCACCAGCTGGGCCCGGTCGCGGGCCGAAAGTTTCGCCAGCAGGTGCGTGATGTGCGACTTCACCGTCTTCACGGAGATCATCAGCGCGGTGGCGATCTTGTCGTTGGACAGGCCGCCGCCGATGAGGGTCAGCACCTCGACCTCCCGGCCGGTGAGGCGGCGCAGCGCCGCCGTCGGCCGGTCCGGGCGGGGCGCGGCGACGTAGTGCGCGACGAGCCGGGTGAGGATCGACGGCGCGAAGAGCGACTCGCCGCGGTGCGTGCGGCGGATCGCCTCGAGCAGCTCCGCCGGGCGGGCGTCCTTGAGCAGGAAGCCGGACGCGCCCGCGTGCAACGCCTCGTAGACGTACTCGTCGAGCTCGAACATGCTCAGCACCAGCACCCGCGCGCCGGCCAGCGCGGGATCGGCGCAGATGCGGCGGGTCGCCTCGAGGCCGTCCAGGCGCGGCATCCGCACGTCCATCAGGATCACGTCGGGGCGGGCCGGCCTCGCCTGCCGCACGGCGTCGGCGCCGTCGCCGGCCTCCGCGACGACCAGCAGGTCCGGCTCGTTGTTGATGATCATCGCGAGGCTGTGCCTGAGCAGCGGCTGGTCGTCGACCAGCATGACCCGGACGGCGCTCACGCGGCGTCGTCCGCGATGCGGGCGGTCACCCGGAAGCCCCCGTCGACCGGTTCGGCGACGAGGACGCCGCCGAGACCGCGGATCCGCTCCCGCAGCCCGGCGAGGCCGTGCCCGGCACCTGGCGCCGCCCGCCACCCGGCATCGGACGGGCCCGCGTCGGTCACCGCCACCACGACGAAGCGCCCGTCCCGGTGCACGGTCACCTGGACGTCGGTCGGGCCCGCGTACCGCGCCGCGTTGCTGAGCCCTTCCCGCACGGTCTTGCACACGGCGACCTGCCCGCCCTGCGACACCTCGCCGAGGTGCGGGTCGACGGTGAGCCGGGTCCGCAGCCCGGCGACCGCCGCGCCGGCCACGATCGCCGGCAGGTCGCCGAGGCCGTCCAGCGGCGCCCGGGCGGTCGGCGAGCGCAGCACGGTCAGCATCCGGCGCAGCTCCGCGGTCGCGTGCCGGCTGGCGTCCTCGATGTCGGTCAGCGCCGCCTCCACCTCGGCGGGCTTCGGCAGGTGCCGGGTCGACGCCGCACGGACCGTGATGAGCCCGAGCCCGTGGGAGATGATGTCGTGCAGGTCGCCGGCGATCCGCAGCCGCTCGGCGAGCACCGCCTCCGCCGCCGCCCACGCGGTGAGGCGCGACTCGTATGCGGCCCGGTCGGCCCGCGAGCGGCGCACCGCCCACCAGGCGGCGGCGAGTGCCCCGGCGACCAGGACCCACGGCAGCACGACCGCGCCGGGCCCGTCCCCGCCGATCGTGCACATCGCGGCGAGCAGGACCACGCCCACGGCGACGAGCACCGGCAGGGCGCTGGGACGTCCCGACGGACGCGGATGGGCGCTCATCACGCCGACTGTAGTTCTCGGACCAGGGTCTGACGGCCCACGGTCGTAGCCCGCCCCGACGATCGGAGCCCGGGCCGATGCCCGCGCGCACGGACGCCGGTTGACTCCCCCTATGATCACGATCGATCGCGTCAGCAAACGCAAGGGCGGGACGCGCATCCTGCACGACGTCACGTTCGAGGCCCGCCCCGGCAGGGTCACCGGGTTCCTCGGGCAGAACGGCGCCGGCAAGACGTCGACGCTGCGCGTCCTGCTCGGCCTGGACCGGCCCGAGCACGGCGCCGCGCTCGTCTGCGGGCGGCCGTACCGCGACCTGGACCGCCCCCTCACGACCGTCGGTGCCCTGCTGGACGGCAGCGGCGCGCACCGCGCCCGCACGGCCCGCGCCCACCTGCGCTGGGTCGCGGCCAGCAACGGCCTGCCGGGCTCCCGCGTCGCGGAGGTCCTGGAGACCGTCGGGCTGACCGGCGCGGCCGGCAAGCGGGCCGGCCGCTACTCCCTCGGCATGAGCCGCCGGCTCGGCCTGGCCACCGCGCTGCTCGGCGACCCGGCGGTGCTCGTCCTCGACGAGCCCGTCAACGGCCTCGACCCCGCCGGGATCCGCTGGATGCGGCAGTTCCTGCGCGACCAGGCCGCGCGGGGGCGCACCGTGCTGCTGTCCAGCCACCTCATAGGCGAGCTGGCCGAGACCGCCGACGACGTCGTCGTCATCCACCAGGGCCGGATCGTGGCACAGGGCGGGCTCGCCGAGGTCACCGGTGAGCACGCCACTCTGGAGGACGCGTTCTTCGCCCTCACCACCGGCGGTGCGCCGTGATGACCGGCGTGCACGCCGAGCTCCGCAAGCTGCTCGGCCTGCCGACCGCCTGGATCGGCATCGTCCTGGGCACCCTGCTCGCCCCGGCGGTCGTGCTGCTCAACGCGCCGTACATCCGCCGCGGCATCGACGACGGCACCATCACCGACACGTCGGACCTGGGCCTGCAGGACCTGGGCGTCGGCCTCATCGGCCCGATGGTCCTCGGCGTCGTCGTCATCAGCAGCGAGTACACCAACACCGGCCACGACGCGCCGCGGGCCCGCCAGCTGACCGCGACCCTCGCCGCGATGCCCGGCCGGCTGCGCCTGCTCGCCGCGAAGACCGCCGCCCTCGTGCTCGTCGCCGCGGTCCAGGCCGCGGTCACCGCCACGGCCGCCCTCACCCTCACCGAGGTCCTGCACGGCGACCGCGTGGCCGCGCCGGCGCCGGGACGGGTCGCCGCCGCCGTCCTGTACTGGACGCTGATCGCCCTGCTCTCGTTCGCCATCACGCTCATCACCCGCAACGGCGTCGTGCCGCTCACGTTCCTCATCGTGAACAGCACCGTGGTGTCCGTCTCATACCTGCTGACGAAGGTCACCGACGCGGCGGCGTACCTGCCGGACATCGTCGGCGCGCAGATGTTCCTGCACACGCCGGACTTCCCCGTCCGCATCGCCCCCGTCACCGCGGGCCTGGTCATGACGGCGTGGATCGCCGCGCTGCTCGCCGTGGGCGCGGTCCTGTTCCAGCGGCGCGACGCGTGACGCCGCTGCACGCCGAGCTGCGCAAGCTGGTGACGTTGCCGTCGCTGCGGCTCACGGCGCTGCTGACGCTGCTGGCCGCACTGCTGCTGGCGTACCTGGACGCGCCGCAACCGCTCCGATACGTCCAGGCCGGGTTCCTGGTCCTCGGCGTCCTCGCCGCGGCGTCCGAGCACCAGGGCGGCGACCAGATCCGCACGACGCTGCTCGCCGTGCCGCGCCGATTCCGCCTGTACGCCGCGAAGATCGCCGCCCTGATCCTGGCAACGGCACCGGTCGCGCTGCTCGCGGACCCCCGGCACGCGGGCCACCTGGTCCTCGCCACACTGCTCGGCAGCGCCGCCGGCACCCTGCTCCGCCGCGCGGAGGCGGCCACGGTGCTGGTCCTCGCCGGGTGCTACGTCCCGGGCCTGCTCCTGCGCGGCTGGCCGCCGTCGTCGACGGCCACCGCGGCCTGCACGGCCGGCGCCGTCACCCTCGCGGGGTACGTGTTCCACCGGCGCGACGCATAATTTCGGCGAGCCTGTCGAGAATGTGGTGTCGGCTCCGTCCCAGCGGGACAACACGGTCACGACACCGAAGGAGCACATCGTGAAGTACCTGCTGCTGAAGCACTACCGTGGCGGTCCCACCCCGGTCGAGGACTACCCGCCCATGGACCAGTGGGCACCTGACGAGGTCGACGCGCACATCCAGTACATGCGCGACTTCGCGAACCGGCTGCAGCAGTCCGGCGAGTTCGTCGACGAGCGGGCGCTGACCGCCGAGGGCGCCTTCGTCCGCCACGACGGGGAGGGCCGCCCGCCGGTGACCGACGGGCCGTTCGCCGAGACGAAGGACCTCATCGCCGGCTGGATGATCATCGACGTGGCGTCGTGGGACCGGGCAGTCGAGCTGGCCGGCGAGCTGTCGGCCGCGCCCGGGTACCGCGGCCGCCCGGTCCGCGAGTGGCTGGAGGTCCGGCCGCTGTTCTCCGAGTCCTTCAACGCCACCGAATGAACGAGTCGCTGCTGCGGGAGCTCGTGCCCGCGGTCATCGGGGTCCTCGTCCGGCGCGGAGCGGATTTCGCGTCGGCCGAGGACGCCGTGCAGGAGGCACTGATCCGCGCCCTGCAGGTGTGGCCGGAGGACCCGCCCCGCGACCCGAAGGCGTGGCTCGTCACGGCCGCCTGGCACAAGTTCGTCGACGCCGCCCGCGCCGAGGCGTCCCGCCGCGGCCGGGAGGTCGCCGTGCAGGTCGAGCCGCCCGCCGGGCCGGCGCCGGAGACCGACGACACGCTGCGGCTCTACTTCCTGTGCGCGCACCCCGACCTGGCGCCCGCGGCGGCGGTCGCGCTCACGCTGCGCGCGGTCGGCGGGCTCACCACGCGGCAGATCGCCTCCGCCTACCTCGTCCCCGAGGCGACCATGGCGCAGCGGATCAGCCGCGCGAAGCGCCGCATCGCCGGCGATCCGCTCGACCGCCCCGGCGACCTCGCGACGGTGCTGCGCGTGCTGTACCTCGTGTTCAACGAGGGCTACAGCGGCGACGTCGACCTGGCCGCCGAGGCGATCCGGCTCACCCGGCAGCTGGCCGCGCTCACCGACGCCCCCGAGGTCGCGGGCCTGCTCGCGCTGATGCTGCTGCACCACGCCCGGCGCGCCTCCCGGACCGGACCGGGCGGCCGCCTGGTGCCGCTCGGCATGCAGGACCGGTCCCGCTGGGACACCGCCCTGATCGCCGAGGGCGTGACGATCCTGCAGGCGGCGCTGGCCCGCGACCAGCTCGGCCAGTATCAGGCGCAGGCCGCGATCGCCGCCCTGCACGCCGACGCCCGCACGACGGAGTCGACCGACTGGGTCCAGATCGTCGAGTGGTACGACGAGCTGCTCCCCCTCAGCGGCGACAGTCCCGTGGTGCGGCTCAACCGGGCGGTCGCGGTCGGCGAGGCGGACGGCCCGCGCGCCGGCCTCGCCGCACTGTCCGATGTGGACCCCGCCGTCCCCCGGTACGCCGCGGCGGCCGCGTATCTGCACGAACGGGCCGGCGACACCGGACGGGCGGCCGAGCTGTACGCCGCGGCCGCCCGCCTCGCCACCAGCGTGCCGGAGCGCGACCACCTCACCCGGGAGGCCGCCCGCGTCCGGCACCACTGACGCACGAGGGCCCGGCGCACAGCGCGCCGGGCCCTCGATGATGACGCGCCGGTTATCAGTCCAGCCAGTTCCATTCCTGGGGGTCGGTGAGCGGCACAGCCTTCTGCCACGGCGAGTAGGTGCCGGGAGCGGACGCCGCGTACCAGGCGGCCTGACCGCCGAGCGCCTTGTATCCGGCCCCCATGTTCTGCTTGTTGAACATCTGCTGCGCCCAGGTCATGTTGACCTCCGCGCCGGACCTCGTCTGACGCGTGAGCCGCATGCCCGGAATCAGCTTGCCGGAGAAGTAGTCGATGGCGATGCCGCCGGCCGTGCTCGGCGCGGCGGGCTCGGCGTCCAGGAGGCGCCCGGTGCTGAGCTTCGCGCCGAACACGGTCCGCGCGTCCCACATCAGCGGCGACGACGCGGCGAACAGCTCCTTGCCGCCCGCGTCGGTGGCGGTGATGCTGCCGTTCGCGTTGGCCACCACCCGCACGCCGGTGCCGCGCAGCCCGAACTTCAGCGCGCGGACCGCCGGGTTCGCCGCGGCGGCCGCGTTGCGCACCACCAGGACGTGGCTGAACCCGTCGACGGAGGCGGTGACCTCCAGGTCGGCGCCCGGCAGGACGTCGCGGTAGGTCGCGGTGCTGCCGGACAGGACCGGCACCGGCAGGGTCCCCGGCCAGGTCAGCTCCAGCCGGCCGCACCGTTGCTCGCGGAGACCAGCGGCGTGGCGGCGCCGCCGGCGGACAGGGCGATCGGGAAGATCGGCGCGACGGGCGCGATGCTGCCGTCGGCGTTACGGCGCAGCGTGGCGTCGGCGTCGACCCACTCCCCGCCGCCGGTCTTGGCGAACCGCGGCCGGACCGACTGCTCGTTGGTGAACGTGCCGTCCGGGTTGGCGAACACCTGCGTGTGCTCGGTGCGCTCCGACATCGCCTCGACCCGGCGCCCGCAGGCCCGGGCGGCGGCGGTCGCGGCGGCGGTGGTGGCCGCGTTCGCCGGACAGTCGGGTTGTTGCTGCTGGACGGGTGCGGCGGCGGCGGAGACCGCGGGCAGCACCGCGGCGGACGTGGCCAGCAGTAAGGCGGCGGCAGCGAAAAGGGCACGCTGACGCCAAACCAGAATACGCATCGGGTCGATCCCCCGTGATCATCGAAACGTTGGTGACCGCAACCTAGAGCCGCTCATCGGCAACTGGCAATGCCGCGATCTCCACCCGCCGCCGACCGTCACGGCCACGTCACGGAGAACGAGCACGTGACGCCGCATCGGAGTAGACCTCTCCATCGATGTGATTCACGCCACACGATGCAACCACTCAACCGAAAAGCGCCGCAACCGGACAGCCGCCCACCGACCCCCGTCGCGACAGCCGCCCGCGGATCATCGGACCCGGCCGAGGGCCCTAAAGTCCCTGGATGGGCTTCTTCGGCACGTACCTGCTGGCGCGGTCGGCGCGCCCGCTCACCGACGAGGAGGCGGTGCTCGGCTTCGGGTTCAAGCACGACCGGCTGTTCCGTGTCGGCGGCGAGTGGCAGCTGCTGGTGACCAGGGGACTGCTCGACCCGCCGGACCTCGCCGAGGCCGCCGAACGGTTCGTCGCGGCCACCGGGCGGGCGGTGCTCGCCGCGTATGTCAGCGACAACCACTGTCACGGCGTGCACGGCCTGACGCCGGACGGCCCGCCGACGTCGTTCCACCTGCCCACCGACCTGTCGGAATGCGGCTACGAGCACCGGCCCCAACCGGAGGCCCGGTCGGTCGGGGCGGTCACCGCGGATCTCGTACGGTGGGCGCGCGCGGCCGGACTGGTGCCGGACCTCGAGGCGGTCCGGACGGTCGCGACGTTCCGCCTGCGGGGCGTTTTCGGTCACGACGTGGTGCCACTGTGGCTGCTGCCGGCGTTCGGGCTGGCGGCGGCGACCGAGCCGGAGCCGACCTGGATCGACCCTGACGCATCGCCGTGGCGCGAGGTCGTCGGCTTCTACGGGGTCGCGTGGCACGCCCACGGGCGGCGAATCGGGCGCAGCGTCAACAACACGGTGGAGCGGCCATGGGAGCAGGTCGCCGTCGCGCTGGAGGCGGAGATCTGGGGTGCCCGGCACCGCCCCGGCGCGGACATGGACGCGCTGCGGGAGCGGATCGGGTGGGTGTGCCGGTCGTACGCGGCGACCGAAGGCCAGCCCTGACAGACGGTCAGTGGGCGTCCGGCACACCCGCGAACGTCGACGGGACCGAGAGGCTGCGCCATCTGGACAGCGGCCAGCAGGTGACGAAGGCGCGGCCCACCACGCGGTCGACCGGGACGGTGCCGTTGGCGGCGGGCAGGTGGGCGCGGGAGTCGGCGGAGGCGCTGCGGTGGTCGCCCATGACGAAGAGGCGGCCGGCGGCGACCGTCACGTCGAACGGGGTCGTGGAGGGCACGTCGCCGGGGTAGAGGTAGTCCTCGTCGAGGGCGGCGCCGTTGACGGTGATGCGGTGCTGGTCGTCGCAGCAGATGACGCGGTCGCCGGCGACGCCGATGACGCGTTTGATGTAGTCCTCGTCGGTGCCCGCGGACCATTCGGCGGGCGGGCGGAAGACGATGATCTCGCCGCGGGCCGGGTCACGGAAGCGGTAGAGCACCTTGTTGACGATGACCTTGTCGTCGATGATCAGCGTCTGCTCCATCGAGCCGGACGGGATGAAGAACGTCTGGATCAGGAAGGTCCTCACGACGACCGCGATCAGCGCCGCCACCACGAGCATGACGAGGTTCGACGTCCAGCGCGACCGCCCGCTCTTCACATTCCCCGTTGCAGGCACGCACGCAGCGTACATCGTCGATGCCAGTGGATGGTGTAGAGCCCGCGGGCGCGGGCATCTGACCGGGTCCCGCAAGAGCCCCGGACCAAGGAGCGATCGCGATGTCGCACCATCTCGACTCCCCCGCCGCCAGGCGGGACGTCCGCCTGGACATCAGCGACCTGTACGTCTTCCGCGGCGAGCGCGGCACCGTGTTCGTCATGAACGTCAACCACTCGATCGCCACCGAGGTCACCGGCCACCAGGTGCCGGCGGGGTTCCACCCGGACGCGCAGTACGACTTCAAGGTGGACACCAACGGCGACGCGATCGAGGACCTCACCTTCCGGTTCACCTTCGACGGCCGGGCGCTGCAGTTGCGCGGGCTCGCCGGTGCGCAGGCCACGCAGCCCGAGGCGCGGGGAACCCTGCTGGCCGAGGGCGTCGTCGGCACGGCCGTCGAAGGCCCCGACGGGCTGCGGTTGTGGACGGGCAGGGCCGGCGACCCGTTCTGGATCGAGCCCGGCGTCCTGCACGCGATCGGCCACGCCCTGACCGACGGCACCCGCGCCGACCTGCCGGGCCCGGCGCAGGCGCGGAACCTGTTCGCCGGTCACACGGTGTACAGCATCGTGCTGGAGCTACCGGACCGGCAGCTGCCGTATCCGCACAGCGTGAACGTCTGGGCCCGGACGAACCTCGCGACCGACGCCGGCGGCTGGCGGCAGGTCAACCGGGCCGGTCACCCGATGATCCATCCGCTGTTCACCCAGTTCAACGAGGATCTGGGCGACGAGTTCAACGCCGCCGAGCCGGCCGACGACGCCGCCGGCTACGGCAAGCTCTTCGCCGACGCGGTGGCGGCGGTCGTCGCGGCCTACGGCACGGCGACGGATCCGGGTGCCTACGGGGCGTCCGTCGCGGCGCGGCTGCTGCCGGACGTGCTGCCCTACACGGTCGGGACTGCGGCGAACTACGGCTTCAACGGCCGGGCGCTGACCGACAACGCGCCGGACGTGATGTTCTCCCTCGCCACCAACACGCCGGTGACGATCGGCCTGGGCCGGGAGTCGGTCACCAGTCCGCCGCGGCGGCAGTTCCCCTACATGCCCGAGGCCGCCGGCCCGACCGCCACCGTGTAGCGCGGCGCTCCGGCACCTGAGCGAAGGCACCTGAACAGAGACACCTGAACGGGGGCACGGAGCGCCGCGGCGGTCTACAGGTCGAACTCGCCGGGCGCGATGCCGACGGCGAAGCACGCCTCCCGGACGGCCTTCTTCTCGTTGTCGTCGAAGTTGCCGTCCGCGCCGCCGATGATGATGCCGATCTGGATCACCGCACGGGCGTGGTCGGGCTTCGACTTGAGCTTCGCGATCGTCGCGATCGCCTCGACCTTGCCGAACTCGAAGTCGCGGATCAGCCGGTCGGCGTAGAAGGCGAACTTCTGCCGCAGCTCGTCGGGCGGGAAGATGGACAGGATGTCGTTACTCGTGATCACACCCTCGGTCCGCTGCCGCTCGGCCGGGTCGATGCTGCCGTCGGCCGCGGCGATGAGCGCGCACATCGCCATGCTCGCGTTGGCGAACTCCTTGCTCTTGAACTGGCCGGCCCGGGTCTTGAGCTGGCCGCTCATCTCCTGTGTCCGGCTCTTGAGCTGGTCGAAAAAGCCCATGTCATTCCCCCATCACGTGGGCGGACGCCCGATCCCCACCAGAGCGACCCGCGCGGCAAGCCTACCCGCGCCGCCTGGACATCAGCTGTGAACGCGCTGCCTGAGCGGCTCGCCCGGACCGCCCGTGGGTGGGATGAGGCGGCCGAGGGATACGAGGCGTACTACGTCCCGCGCTTCGCCCCGTGGGTCGCGACGGCCGTGGCCGCCGTGACGGTTGAGCCGTTGCCGGACGGGCCGGTGCTGGTGCCGTGCTGCGGCACGTTCCCCGAGCTGGACGCGCTCGCCGCCGCTCTGCCCGGCCGGGACCTCACCGGCATCGACCTGTCCGCGGGCATGGTCGGCCTGGCGAGGCGCCGGGCCGCCGGCAGGCCCGGGGTCACCGTCGAGCAGGGCGACGCGTCGACGCTCGACCCGCGGTGGACGGGCCGGTGCGCGGCGGTCGTGTCCGTGTTCGGCCTGCAGCAGCTCCCCGAGCCCGACGCCGCCGTCGCGTCCTGGGCGGCGGCGCTGCGCCCGGGCGGCCTGCTGTCGGTCGTGTTCTGGCCGCGGCACACCGAGGACGAGGGGCCGTTCGCCCTGATCGGCTCGCTCGTGCCGGGTGGTGGCGACGACACCTGGCAGGACCGGCTCGTCCCGGCGCTGACGGCGGCCGGCGCCGCCGTCGAGCGGGACGCGCCGCTGGCTCACCCGATGTCCCACCCGGACGCGGCCACCTTCTTCGCCGCCCACACCCGCGACGGGCCGATGCGGCCTCTGGCCACCGCCCGCGGCGAGGCGTTCACCGCGCGGCTGCGGGCCGAGTTCGTGCGCCGCTCCCCCGGCGGCGAGCTGCGGCACCGGCCGAGCGCCCGGCACCTCGTCGCCCGCCGCACCGCCCGGCCCACCTGAGCGGGTCCACAGTGGACGAGGCGGTGCCCCGGGCCGGTCAACCGTTTCCGCACCTTCGTCGCCTGATCTGCCGGTACCGTCGGGTATGCGATGGCGACTGGCGGGGGTGGGCGCGGCGACGCTGACGGTCCTCGCCGGCTGCGCCGCCCAGCCCTCGGCACCCCTGTGGCGGCGCGTCCCGGGAGCGTTCGCGGCGCCGCCCGGTGCCACGGTGGCCGCGGTGCTGCTCTACCCGTCGGCGGACGGCTGTTTCACCGCGAGCGGCACCGTCGACGCCGGGATCCGCCGGCACACCGGCACCTGGGTCGCCACCGGAGCCTGTGACACGGTCCGGCTCGAGTGGCCTGTCGAGGTACCACCGACGAACCCCGACATCACCGAGCGCAACACCGTCGTGGACGCCGCCGACCTGGACGGCACCTGGATGACGGTGATCGCCAGCACCGCCGGCGGCCGCCCGTGGGGCGACACGGTGCGCGGCGGCCCGGCGGGCGGGACGTCCGGGAGGCTCCGCGAGCCGCTCGACGACCGCGGTGACGTGCCGGTCGCCATCGGCGTCGTGCACAACCAGTTCGTGGTCGCCGGCCTGCACGGCGGCGAGGCGACGGTGTACCTGTCGCCCGGCTACGGCTCGTGGTGGGACCGGGCGCTGCCGGTGCCCGGCAGCGGCACGGCCGAGCCGCTCGGTGTCGCCGGCGCCCCGGACCCGCTGACCGTCTCCCCGGACGGCCATTTCGTCCTCGGCACCGGGCCCGCCGTCGTGGTCGGCCGGGCGGGCGGCGTCGCCGTGACCTGGTCGAGCGCCGACGGCGGCGGCACCTGGACGGTACAGACGCATCCCGAGGCGACCGAGCTGGTCGACGTCGTCTGGGACGGCTCGGCGTTCGTCGCCACCGGCGGTGGTGTGGTCCTCACGTCGGCGGACGGGGTTGCCTGGCAGCGGGATCCCCGGCCGGCCGCTGCGGCACCGTTCCGTTCGCTGTTCGCGCTGCGCCCGCAGCGTGCCCGCGGCCTCGACTTCGGCGGTCCGCCCGCGCCGCCGCCTTCGGTCTACGCGGTGAGCGCCGACGGTGACTGCGCGACCGTGTGGCGGCGCACCGCGGCGGCCTGGGTCGCGGAACCGCTCGGCTGCCACGGCGTCCCGGCCGCGCTGGCCCAGCTGGCCGACGGCCGCGTCGCCGCGGCCGGCGGCACGACCCTGTGGCTCCGCTCGTCGTGAGGTCGCCGGTCAGCCGGTGCCGAGCGCGCGGGACAGCAGGGCGCGGCGGCTGTTGGTGCCGGTCTTGGCGAAGACGGACTTCAGATGGTCCTGCACGGTGTTCGCGGTCAGGACCATGCCCGCGGCGACCGTCCGGGTGTCGGCGCCGGCCGCCAGGTGCGTGAGCAGCTCGGTCTCGCGCGGGGTCAGGCCGCACGCGCGGGCGAAGACCGCGGTCCGCTCGCCGGGTGAGGACTCCTCGATCGTGACGGCGATGTGCGCGCCGAGCCGGGCGGCGCGCAGCGTCATCCACCGCCCGCCGGCCAGGTGCACCCTCGCCCACGCCGGCCCCGCCTCGTCGGCGAGGAGCTGCGCGGCGACGTTGTAGGCGGCGGCCGGGACGGGGTCCCTGCCGGCGTCCGTGGGCAGCAGCCGCAGCAGGTGTTCGCGGGTCTGCGGGGTCTGCTCGACGACCCGCAGGTCCTGGGTGAGCAGCAGCACGACCGGGCCGGGCGACCTCGGTCCGGCGCCGGGCGTGAACGTGGCCGCCTGGCACCGGCGCAGGTCCGAGGTCAGCTGTCCGGTGACGTCGTCGAGGAACGCGAGCTCGGCGCCGGTGAACGCGCCGCCGGTGCGCCACAGGTCCAGGAAGGCCCAGCAGCCGTGCCGGTCCCGGAACACCGTCGAGGCGATGTCGGTGACGCCGTGCCCGGACAGCAGCTCCCGCCACATGACGCTGTCGCCGGGCACCGCGAGCCGGGCGGCGGTGGTCATGCGCCCCGTCGACGACGAGCACTACGTCGCGGTCGACCTGGACTTCCCCACCACCGACGCCGCCGAGGCGTTCCTGCGGTTCCTGCGCACGAGCGTGTGGTCCAGCCCGCGCAACGCGCCGGCGCTGGCGGGCGACCCGAGCACCCGCATCTTCGAGACGGCCTGATCAGGCCCGGGCGTCGAGGGCGGCGACCCTGCGCTTGCCGGCGGTCCGGCGGTAGCTGGCGTCGAGGAGCTCGCCGATCTCGGCCCAGTCGGTGTCGTCGCCGAGGTCGACCCCGATCCAGCCGCTCGGGCCGAGATACGCCGGGACGTAGCTGCGGGCGTCCTCCAGCAGCGCCTCCCGCTCGGCCGGGTCGACCAGCACGATCACCGAGTGCTCGTGCTGCTGGTAGACGCCGTCGACCTTGACGGACCCGCCGTAATACGCGAAGACCTTCGTCGTGTAGAACGCGGGGTGGCCGTGGGAGATCTTCTCCGCGGCGTCCGGCAGCGCGAGCGCCAGGGTCCGCACCTGGGCCAGGACCGGGTCGGTGTCGTCGAACATGATGGGATGTGCCACCCCAGCACCATAGCGGCGCTCCACCGCCTCCCGACCCGAAAACATTAGAGTCGATGCATGCGAGCGGTCTGGATCACCAGGGCGGGCGGGCCGGAGGTCCTCGAGGTGCGCACGACGGCCGACCCGTCGCCCGGGCCGGGCGAGGTCCGCATCCGGGTGCACGCCGCCGGTCTCAACTTCGCCGAGGTCATGGCGCGGCAGGGGCTGTATCCCGACGCGCCGAGGCTGCCGTGCGTGGTCGGCTACGAGGTCGCGGGCGTCGTCGACGCGCTCGGCGCCGGTGTCACCGGCCCGGCGGCCGGCACGCGGGTGCTCGCGCTCGTGCACTTCGGCGGCCACGCGGAGCTGGTGTGCGCACCGGTGGCGCAGGTCGTCGAGCTGCCCGACGGGCTCGGCTTCGAGGAGGCCGCCGCCATCCCGCTCAACTACCTCACCGCCTATCACATGCTCTTCCGCGTGGCGAACCTCCGCGCCGGGCAGCGGGTCCTCGTGCACATGGCGGCCGGCGGGGTCGGGCTGGCGGTGCTGCAGCTGTGCCGCACGGTCTCCGGCGTGGTGACCTTCGGGACCGCGTCGGCCGCCAAGCACGACGTGCTCCGCGAATACGGCTGCACCCACCCGGTCGACTACCGCACGGAGGACTACGCCGCCCGGGTCCGTGCGCTCACCGGCGGGGAGGGCGTCGACCTCGTCCTCGATCCGCTCGGCGGGCGCGACTGGAAACGCGGCCTGCGGCTGCTGCGCCCGGTCGGGCAGCTCATCGCGTACGGCTTCGCGAACCTGGCCGGCGGCGAGCGGCGCAGCGTCGTCCGGCTCGCCCGGCAGGCGTCCGGCGTGCCACTGCTCACGCCGCTGGGCCTGATGAGCGACAACCGCACCGTCAGCGGCGTCAACCTCGGCCACCTGTGGGACCGCCCCGATCTGCTCCGCGAGGAGCTGGCGGCCCTCATGGACCTGTGGCACGCCGGCGACATCAGGCCCCGCATCGACGGCGTGTACCCGTTCGACCGCGCCGCCGACGCCCACCGCCGCCTCGGCGAGCGCCGCAACGTCGGCAAGGTGCTGCTGGTGCCCGCTACGTGACGCCGGCGCCGCGCACCCACAGGTCACGGTTCCCGGCGATGACCACCCGGCCGTCCCGCAGCGTCGCGACGGCCTGCGGCGGGGCGTCGCCGCAGCCGAGCTCGCCGCGCGACCACCGCCCGTCGCCGAGGACCCACACGACGCCGCAGTAGTCGGTGCGGCGACCTTCGACGTATGGCCGGGAGTCGTCGATGATGCCCGTCACCACGACGGTCCCGTCCCGGTCGACGGTGACGTCGGAGACCCGCCCGGCGCCCATGCCCTCGGCCGGCGCCGCCGTCCACGCCAGCCCGTCGGTGCTGGCGAGCACGAACGTGGAGTCCTGCGCCGTGCCGCCGCCGGACTCCACCCCGCCGAACGCGAGCCACCGGTCGGGCGCGCGGACCAGCCGGGTCAGCATGACGCCGGGCGGCAGGCCGTCCACTGTGGACACCTGCCACGTCCGGCCCGCGTCCGTCGATCGCCACGCGCCGGGACGGTCCGTCCCGTAGCCGATCGCCACCACGGTGTCGCCGTCCGCCGCCAGTACGGCCAGCAGCTGCCGCCCGGTCCCGCTCTGCCGCGGCGCCGCCGGAAGGTCCACCCGGCGCAACGTCCTGCCCGCGTCGTCGGACACCAGCACCGCCGGCGGCCGCGCCGGCTCCGTGGTCAGGTCGGCGTTGACGACGATCCGTCCACTGCCCGTCCTGACCATGCCTTTCACCAGGCTGCGCGACCCCTGCCCCTCGAACCCGGTGGTGGACAGGTCGATCCTCGCCAGCTGTTCCGGTTCGCCGTCGCGGTAGCGGTACAGGCCGGAGCCGCCCGCCGCGAGGATGCTGCCCTCCGCCTCGACGACGAACCCTTCGCCGCCGACCCCGCCGCCGTCCCAGCCGTTGCCCTTCGGCACCCGGTCCTTGCCGTCGCCATCCTTCGGCGCCGGGTCCAGCCGCAGCCGGTCGCACGCGGCGTCGCCGGTCCAGTTCGCGCCGACCGACCGGAAGCCGTTCTGGTAGTTGCCGATGCCGAGCACGCAGTCCCCGACCGGCAGCAGCACCTTCAGCCCGCTGCCCTGCGGGATCCAGTCCGACACCGCCGGCCAGTCGACCGCCCCGGCGTGCCGCACGAACCCGAGCGTGGTCGCCGGCACCGTGCCCAGCCCTCTGCGCCCGTCCGTGTCGGCCGACCACCCGCCGTCGCCGCCGTCGCCGCCCTTCGCCCCGCACGCGGCGACACCCGCCAGCAACGCCACCATCACGACACCCCGCACGGCCCGGTACATCCCCGAATCCTCCCAGGCCGGCGGAAACCCCACTGCCCCGTGCGGGGCGCCGCGGGCGGGGACCGACCCGCCCGCGGCGCGCGCGGGTCAGTTCGGCGTGATCTGGTACGCGGCACCGGCCTGGGTGGGGAAGGAGATGGTGCCGTCGGGGGTGGTGTGGCCGACGGTGCCGCCGCCGACGCGGGTGACCGTCGCCGTCCGCCCGGGCCACGGGTTGCGCAGCGCGACCGGGCGGCCGGCCTGGCTGACGACGTCGACGTAGCTGACCTGGCCGCCGGTGATCCGGCTGGACACCAGGAACGCGCCCTTCTCGCGGAGGTTCACGAACTGGGCGTCGCGGGCCGCCGGCCAGACCGGGAAGACCTGGATGACGCCGTTGTCGCTCTGCAGCAGCAGGTTGTCGACGGCCTCCACCGCGCCGGACTTCTCCAGGCCGTGGAACGGGTCGACGATGCGCAGGTTCGGCCCGAGCTTCTGGTTGATCTGGTTCTTGAGCTGGTCGATGAGGTTCTGCGCGGGGTAGCCGACCCGGGCCGCCTGGGTGAACACCTTGGGGAAGCTGTTGTCCTGGCCCCAGGAGTTCATGGCGTTGAGCGTGTTGACGCCGATCTGCCGGTCCGCCGCGGGTGAGCCGATGCCGAGCACCTCGCCGGGGTGGACGAACTCGAGGTTGACGGTGTTGTCGCCCGGGTGGATCGGCCGGGTGTCGGAGCCGGCGATCGTGCCGGGGTCGGCGAGGGCGTACACCGTCTGCCCGTTGACGACGGTCGTCGGCGTCGCCGGCAGGCGGGACAGGATGTTCTGCCAGGTGGCGCGCAGGGAGGCGTCCGTGTTGAGCTCCGCCGAGGCGTCGACGAGTGCCGACAGCACGTACTTCAGCAGGCCCAGGTCCGGGCTGGAGTTGCGCCCCCACAGTCCTTCGTGCGGGCCGGACCACAGGTGGTAGCGCTGCGTCGCCGGGTCGAGCTCGAGCCAGTGCTGGAAGAACGCCGCGACCTCCTTCAGGAACGGGTAGGCGGTGTTCTGCAGGAACGCCCGGTCGCGCGTGTAGTCGTAGTAGGCGATGTACTGCGTCGCCGCGAACAGCGAGTTGCCGACCTGCTGGTGGTAGTTGTCGTCGGCGGTCGAGCCGTAGGGTGCGATGCCGACCGGGAACAGCAGCCCGCCGGGCACGCCACCGGAGGGGAACCGGCGGCCGACGTAGTCGGGCTTGACGCGGTTCAGGTCCTGCTGCGCGCGCCGCCGCGCCTCCGGCACGTACGCGCCGATCAGGTCGAAGTAGGGCAGCGCCAGGTCGGTGCGGTTGGTGGAGTACACGCCGTAGAAGTTGGCCATGAAGTTGTAGTTGAGGTGCATGTCGCCGCTGAACTGCGGTGAGTCGCTGGTCGCCCAGATGCCGTAGAGGCCGGGCGACATCTTGCCGGCGCGGATCGAGGAGCCGAGAAGGTAGAGCGCGCCGTAGTAGTAGCGGTGCAGCACGTCGTCGCCGACGTTGAGGTAGGACCTCAGCCAGTACTGCTTCCACCATTCGACATGGCTGTTGTACTGCGTGTCGACGGTCGCGCCGGTCTGCGCGTTCGCGAGCGTCTGGGCCGGGCCGGCCGTGCCGGTGGGATTCTGCCCGCCGCCGGCGACGGCGGTGACGATCTGGACGGTCTGGCCGGGTGCGAGGTCGAAGGTGAGCCTGGCGGTCGCGCCGGCGGCGCTCGCCGTCCCGGTGGCGCCGATCAGCCGGGTGGCGAGGGACGCCTCCGACACCCAGCGCCCGCCGGACGGCGTGCGGCGGGTCGCCCACGTGGTCTGGCCGTTGGCGCCGGCGGTGTTGGTGAAGCCGCCGCGCGCGTCGGCGGCACCGGCGTACGTCTCGGCCTTCAGCGCGACGGTGCCGGTGCCGGTGGACCGGAGCTGGGTGACGACGAGGTTGTCGTTGGCGGCGGTCCAGGTCTTCATCGTGACCGGCTGCCCGCCGATGGTCATGGTGGTGTCGACGTCGCCCTTGAGGATGTTCTGCTCCTCGCGGAACGCGCCGGTTGGCGGGGTCGTCGGCCCGGATCCCGGCCCGTACAGCTCGATCTGGCCGATCCGGGCGCGGGGGTTGGTCTGCGAGTCGGCGGTGGTGCCCTGGGTCGGTTCGGTGATGTTCAGCCGCACGTAGCGCACGTTCTGCGACGCGACGGTCCGGTCGGTCGTCGCCGCGGTGTTGTTCGTGACGGTGTCCACGGTGGACCAGCTGGATCCGTTGCCGGACACCTGCAGCGTGAAGTTCTTCGTGTTGTTCGCCGTCTCCGCCGGGCGGGCCGCGGCGTCGTGCCGGACCAGGTACCGGTTGAACGTCTTCGCCGCGCCCAGGTCCAGGGTGAGCGTCTGCGGCTTGCCGATCTGCGAGACCCAGCCCTCGTATCCCGGACCCCACTGGCCGCTGACGGCCCGCGGCGGCGGGAAGTCCCCGTGGGAGCTGGAGGCGGTGGCGGCCGCGCCGAGCGCCAGGTTGCCCGTCGGGGTGCTGCCGGCGGGTGC
Organism: Dactylosporangium sp. NPDC051087; assembly: GCF_055586325.1. Lineage (NCBI taxonomy): Bacteria > Bacillati > Actinomycetota > Actinomycetes > Micromonosporales > Micromonosporaceae > Dactylosporangium > Dactylosporangium sp. NPDC051087. Next base: position 131,234 of record NZ_JBVJIJ010000015.1, read on the forward strand.
GATGGTGACGCCGCCGAGCGCGACGAACGACGGGTTGGGGTTGCCGGCCCAGAAGTTGCCCTTGGACACGTGGAAGGTCTTGTAGCCGGGGCCGCCGCCGGAGGTGACCCCGATGTCGCCGTTGCCGAGCAGCGCCGTGTCGGGCATCGACCGGCTGACCGCCCCCGGGTAGTTCTGGTTGGTCCACACGCCCCGGATGGGGCCGATCAGGTTCTGCACGTCGGTCCACTGCTGGGCCGGCGTCGGGGTCGCGGCACGCGCGTCGGGGGACGCGGCGACGACGACCACCGCGGCGACCGCGGCGGTCAGCAAGGCGGCGAGAGTCGCGCCGCCCCGGGTTCTGGTCATGTGCGTCGATCCTTTCATCTGGCGGGATGACGGGATGGTCACGTGGCGGGGTGACGAGGACGGGCCACGTGGTGCAGGGTGCCGATGCCGGGCGTCGCGGGCCTGGCCGGCGGGCCGTGGTGGCCGCCGGCGTACAGGCCGAAGAGCCCGACCAGGATCGCCTCGGTGGCGGCTGCGCCGGCGAGGCTGTCACGGTTGGCGACGCCGCGTTCGGCGACCCGGAAGCGGCCACCGCCGACCGACTCCATCGCCTGCCCCCACACGGCGCCGGAGGCGCTGGCGTGGATGCGGGACAGCAGGTCCGCGGCGAGGTCCGGCCGGCCGAGCCGGCACAGGCCGTAGGCGGTGGCGCCGGGCCACGCGCCGAACGCGCCGGCGGCGCCGTGGTCGGGCCGGTCCGAACGCGGCGCGACCGGGTCGTCGGGGGCCAGGGCCCGCATCCAGTCGCCGTCCAGCAGGTGCCCGGTGACGAACTCGACCATCTCGGCCCGCACGTCCTCGCCGAGGTGTTCGGCGAGTTCCGCGGCGACGAACACGAAGTCGAGGACGTGGCCGATGGTCTCGTCGCCCTCGGGGTGCGCGATGTTCCAGCGGCCACCGCCGGCGTACTGGCCCAGGACCGCCGCCGTCAGCGCGTCCGCGTCGGCGTCGGCCCGGCCGGCCTCCTCGGCCAGCGACGGGTCGAGCCGGCGCAGCAGCCCGGCGAGGGAGCGCAGCATGCCGGCGTAGCCGGCGTTGAACGACACCACCGCGTCGCGGTAGTTGGGCACGCACTCGAGCAGCTCCCACGCGTCGCGGCCCAGGTCCGCCAGCACCCCGGCGCCGAACCCGGCCCGCCGCTCGCGGGGCCGGTACGCCATGGCCCGCAGATGGTCGAGGACGGTGGCGGTCCCGGCCTTCTCGGCGAGCAGGTCCAGGTCGCCGGTGACGGTGAGGTACGCCCGGACGGTCCGGAAGAGCGCGTGGTCGTTGGCGGCGTAGTGGTTGCCGACGGGCAGCAGGTTGCGGGTGTCGAAGGAGTGGCAGTGCTCGTACGGCTGGGCGAGGGCGGCGAGGATCCACGCCCGCACCCCCACCGGCTCCAGCATCGCGGCGGTGTGCGCCCACTCCGACTGGTCCCAGAAGTACGTGGTCGTCGGGCCGAGCCGCGGGCCGCCGGTGAGGAACACCGGGCCGATCGGGCTGACCCCGGTGTTGCGCAGGTAGATCGCCAGCAGCACGCCCAGGTGGTAGGTGCGGGCCAGCCCCTCGGGCGCGTCGCGCAGCACCGGCAGGTGCCCGGAGAACTCGGTGTTGCCGGGCGTGAACGCGCTCGCCCACGTGGCCCGCCACCGGTCGGCGACCGCCTCGAACGCCTCGTCGAAGTCGAAGTCGGCCGTCGCCGGTGCGCCGTCCGACGAGAACGCCAGCACGACACCCAGCTCGAGGCCGGCCCCCGGGGCGATGGTGCGGGTCCACCTGGCGACCGCGCCACCGCCGTGCGGTTCGAGCTCGTCGGGCGGCGCCGCGAAGGCGTAGACGGACACGGCGGGACTGGACCGGTCGGTGACGACGACCCGGCCCGCGTCCACGGTGGACGTCCAGCGGTGCGCGCCCCACCACGGCTGCGTCCACGCCGGCCGGGCGCCGTCGACCGTCAGCGAGGCGCCGTCACCGGTGATCCGCACCTCGAGCCGGTGCCAGTGGCCGGCGCGCAGCGGCGGGCCGGCGGTGACGAGCTCCCCGGCGACGCGCAGCCACGGCCGGCCGCCGGTCAGCCCCACCTGCACGGAGTCCGGGTGGTTGCCGTGGGTGAGCACGACGCCGGTCTGCTCCGCGGTGGCGGGCCGGAACTCCAGGCGCAGCGACGCGCCGGCGCCGAGCGCGACCGCCTCGAGCCGGTGCTCCGCGGACGGGCCGGTCAGCTCGAACGCCCCGGCGACGCCCGTCGGGGCGCCGCCGTCCACCTCGACGGCGATGCCGCGGACGGTGCCGAGCGCGGACGGGGCGCGGGTGCGGCCGCTGTCCGATGTGGAGTGGTCCGGCAGCTCCGACTCCAGGAGCATCGGCGCGGTGTCCTCGTCGCGCTGGATTCCGGGGATCCGCGGGCTGCCGAGCCGGATCCGGCGCGGGTCCGCCGCGAGGAGGTGCACGTGCCGCGGCACCCACGCGAGGACCTCGGCTCGGATCCGTTCGGTGGTGAAGTAGTCGTGGTGGTGCCCGGCGCTCCACGGCGTGCCGTAGAGCCAGCCCCAGTCGACGGGGCTGTCCGCGATCGGGGCGAACAGCTCCTGTTCGACGGTGACGGTGACCGGCGCCGCGGACCGGTTGACCAGCCGGGTCCGCCAGTACACGGCGTGCTGCTCGTAGCCGAGACGGGTGTCGGTCTCCACGGTGAGGCCGCTCGCGGTGCCGGCGCGGCGCACGCCCCACGGCGCCCACCGCAGCCGGTCGGCGCGGACCGCACGGCCGTCGACCCGCAGCACGCCGGTGTGGTAGCCCCCGCTGTACGGCGGCATCGCCAGCCACGAGACGGAGGTGAGGTCGTCGTTGACGTGCGCCTGCCCCCACTGGTTGCGCAGCGACGGCAGGTGCGCCAGCTCGCCGCGGTCGAGCCAGTCACCGGCGAGGTCGTCCAGCGGGGGGATCACCTGGAGGCTCCTGACATCAGTCCGTGGATGAATTCGCGCTGACTGACCAGGTAGCCGACCACCGGGATGATCGCGGCGAGGAACATGATGCCGAAGAGCTGGCCGTAGTCGGTGGAGTAGGTGCCGACGGACAGGTAGACCCCGGTGGTGATGGTCTGGCCCTTGAGCGGTCCGAGGATGAACAGCGGGTTGAGGAAGTCGTTCCACACCCACAGGCCGAGGAAGATCGCGACGGTCGCGGTGGCGGGACGCACCATCGGAAACACCACCTGCCACCAGACGCGCAGGTCGGAGGCGCCGTCGACGCGGGCGGCCTCGACCATCTCGCGGGGCACGCCGCGCAGGAAGCCGACGTAGACGAACACGGCGAAGGACAGGTACCCGCCGCCGACGTTGGCGAGGATGAGCCCGGTGTACGTGTGCTGCAGCCCGGCGGTCTGCAGCAGCCCGACGATCGGCAGCAGCACCACCTGCGGCGGCACCATGAGCCCGAGCGCGAACATGGCCAGCAGCGCCGCCTTCCACCGGGGCGAGCGCTCCGAGATGTAGAACGACACCGCGCTGGACAGCGGCACCAGGACGAGCACCGACGCAGCCGTGACGACGACCGAGTTGATCAGGCCGGCCTGCACGAGCATGTCGGGCCGCTGCAGCGCGCGGGTGATGTTGCCGAGCGTGAACGGCACCGGCGGCGCGGCCGGGTTGGCGAGGATCTGCCGCTGGTCCTTGAACGCGTTGACGAGCGCCAGGTAGATCGGCAGGCAGAACAGCAGCGTCGCCAGCCAGGCGAGGCCGGTGTGGAGCCGTCCGCGGATCACAGCCGGGCCTCCCTTTTGCGCAGCAGGAACGTGACGGTGTAAGCGATCCCGGCAGTGAGCGCGAGCAGCAGCATCGCGATCGCCGAGGAGTAGCCGAAGAGGTTCTGCGTGAACGCGACCTCGAGCAGGTAGTAGGCCGTGGACTGGGTCGTGTTCGCCGGCCCGCCGCCGGTCAGCACGGCGATGACGTCGTACAGCTTGAACGTCGTGATCAGGCACAGGACGACGTTGATGGTCACGCCCGGAGCGATCATCGGCAGCGTCACGGCGCGGAAGCGGCCGACCGCGCCGGCGCCGTCGACCCGCGCGGCCTCGTACAGCTCCGGCGGCACCGTGCGCAGCGCCGCGGAGTACACGACGGTGGCGAACGCGATCGTCATCCAGCTGACCACGGCGCAGATCGAGAAGGTGGCGAGGTCCGTGCTGCCGAGCCACGCGGTGCCGGGCGTCATGCCGGTCCGGGCGAGCGCCGCGTTGAGCAGGCCGTTCTGCGTCAGGATGCTGCGCCAGATGAACGCGACGATGACCCCGGACAGCACCTGGGGGATGAACACCAGCGTGCGCATCACCCGGAAGCCGGTGCTCTGCCGGTCGAGCAGCAGCGCGAACGCGAGCCCGAACACGTTGGCGACGGCGGTCACCGCCACGACGACGAGGATCGTGAAGCGCAGCGTCCCCAGCAGCCGCGGATCGTCGAGCATGTCGATGTAGTTGGTGAGCCCGACGAACGAGCTCCCGGGCTTGAGCGGGTTGCGGTCGGTGAAGCTCAGCACCAGGCTGCGGCCCAGCGGGTACAGCAGGAACAGCACGTAGAGCAGGACCGCGAGCCAGGCGATCGGCGCGAGGCCGGATCGCCTGGTCATTTCTTGACGGCCTTGTCCCAGGCCGTGTCGAGCGCGGCGAGCTGGGTCCTGACGTCGTCGTTGGTGAACAGCTGCTGCGACAGCGCGTAGAACAGGTCGGCGACCCCGGGCGGCAGGGCGTCGTCGTTGTTGACCCAGCCGATCGAGCTGACCTTGGTGTTGTTGGCCTGCACGTACTGGTAGCAGTCGGTGAACACGGGCGTGACGGTCGCGCCGAAGTCCTCCAGCTTGACGGTCTTGAGCATCGGGAACGCGCCGTCGGTCTCGATGAGCGTCTTGAGGTTGGCCGGCGACAGCGACCATGCCTTGGCGAACTCGGCGGCCTTCGCGGCGTTCGGCGACTTCGCGTTGACGCTGGTGGTGCCGCCGACGTTGAACGGCACGATCTGCCTGCCGTCGTCGGTGGGCAGCAGGAAGCCGCCGAAGCTCTTGGCCTGCGCGGCGCTGATCTGGCCGATGAACCAGCTGCCCATGAGGTACATGCCGGCCTTGCCGTCGAGGAACTGCTTGTTGGCGTCGGCGTAGTTGACGCCGAGCGCGCCGCTGCCGAACGCGCCGGCCTTCACCAGGTCGCGCTGCTTGGTGACGGCGGCGACGACGTCGGGGTCGGTGAACTTCACCCTGCCCGCGTAGCGGTCCTTGATCCAGTTGGGGTTGCGCCCGAGGACGTCGGCGCTGACCAGGCCGACCAGCGGCATGCTCGCCGACCAGGGCTCGGCGCCGGCCAGCTGGATCGGGGTGACGCCGGCCGCCTTGAGCTTGCCGGCGACGTCGGCGAACTGCGCCCAGGTGGTCGGCACCGTGAGGTTGTGCTTGGCGAAGATGTCCTTGTTGTAGAAGACCATCGGCAGGATCTGCGAGTTGGTCGGCGGGATGTAGGTCTTGCCGTCGATGGCGTTGCCGCCGGGCTGCAGGAAGTTGGCGTCCAGCCAGGCCTGGTCGAACGGCTGCAGCAGCCCGGCGTCGAGGAAGTCCTTGGGGTTGATGGAGGCCAGAACGTCCGGGAACTGCCCGGACGCCTGCAGCTGTTTCGCGTAGGCGTTGCGGTCGCTGGTGGGCGCGACGATCTTCCTGACCGTCACGCCGTCGAGCTGCCTGGTGGCGTCGGTGATCGAGTCGTCCCAGAACTTCGCGGTGAGCGCGGGGGTCTCGAAGGTGAGGAACGTCAGCGTGGTGCCGCCGCCGTTGCCGGACTCGCCGGGCGAACAGCCGGCGACGGCGAGTAAGGCGGCCGTGGAGATGGCGCAGAGCAGGGCCGAGCGGCGGGTGCGGTGCACGGGGGCCTCCTGGCGGAAGGGCGAGATAACGATGGACCCGGCGGTTGGTGGCGCCGACCATACGACCGCCAAACATCGGATGTCAACACTTCAGAAGGCGCGGAATAACGTTATCTCGATCGACTCGACTCGGGCTATGCTCTGGCCCCGCACACAGTCATGGGATGAATGCGCCCGCCCGGTAGGCTGACACCGGTTGCCGGGCCGGAGGGAGTGGCATGACGCGCCGGAAGCGGCCGACCATGATCGACGTAGCCGAGCACGCCGGCGTCGCGCTGCGCACCGTGTCACGGGTCGTCAACAACGACCCGACCGTCGGCACCGCGTTCGCCAACCGGGTCCAGGCCGCCATCACCGCCCTCGGCTACACCCCTGACGAGCGTGCCCGGCACCTGCGCGCCGGCCGCAGCGGACTCGTCGGCGCCGCCGTGCGCAACCTCTCCGCCGGCCACCCGGTGCTCGGCGCCCTCGACGCGGTGGCGCGCGGGCACGGGCTCACGGTCCTCGCCACCGCGACCGCCGACGAGGAGGACCGGGAGCGGGAGGTCGTGCTCTCGATGTGCGGCCGCCACCTCGACGGCATCGTCCTGGAGCCGGTCGGCGACAACCATCAGTACCTGACCCCGGAGCTCGCCGCCGGGACCCCCGTCGTGGCCTTCGACCGGCCCGCCGGCGGGATCATGGTCGACACGGTCGTCTCCGACAACGCCGCCGGCATCGGCACCGCGTTCCGGCACCTGCGCGGCCACGGGCACCGGCGGATCGCCTACCTCGGCGACGAGGAGCGCATCTTCACCGGCCACGAGCGGGCGGCCGCGTTCCGCGCGTGCACGGCGGCGAGCGGGGAGCCGGTCACCGGCCTCGTCCATCCCGGCGTCGTGGCGCCCGGCAGGATCGCCGCCGCGCTCGACGCGGTCCTGCACGGTCCCGATCCCGCCACCGCGCTCATCACCGGCAACGCCGCCACCACGCAGGAGGTGCTGCGCCACCTCGGCGCCGCGGCCGCGACCCTGGCCATCGTCGGGTTCGACGACTTCGCGCTCGCCGACCTGCTCCGGCCCGCGCTGACGGTCGTCGCCCAGGACAGCGACACGATCGGCCGCACCGCCGTCGAGCTGCTGCGGGAGCGCATGACCGACCACACCCGGCCGGTGCAGACCGTCACGGTCGGCGTGCGGCTCGTCGTGCGCGGCTCCGGCGAGCGGCCACCGGCGACGTAGCGGCGCGGGTCAGCGGGTCTGCCCGGAGTGCGTGAAGGTGTCGGCGGCCTGCGCCTTCTCGACCGTCCACTGGGCGGTGTGGTGACGCCCAGCAGGTTGACCGCACCGGCCGCCGCGATGTCGCCGCCGTGCGACTCCGCCCGCACCGCGTGCCGGACGACTGGTGCTCATGCCGCAAGTCTCAGCTGCCCGCGCACCGCCCCACAGACGAAACTCCCTGACCTCGGAACGGTGCCGCTGGCCGGCCGGGGCGGTGCCGACCTGACGATCGTCGTGGTCGGGGAAGCAAATCTGCACCGGCCGCGCATCAATTGAATTGCACCTATGTCGATGCACGCATTCAACGAGGTCCACCGCCGCGCGATCACGCGCCGGGGCACGTCACGCACTCCAATTTCATCGCCATCAATCAATACAACAACCGCCGTTGATCCACCGGCACGGAGTGCCATAGCGCTTTCAGGCCGAAAATCGGTCCAGCGGTCTATTCGATCGCTGTACCTTCATGCCGTACATGTGTGGATGGCCCTCCTCGACGACAAAGGCAGGTTATCGCCCGTGACCACAGTGATCTTCGTGCACGGCACCGGAGTTCGGGAGAAGCGCTACGCGGATCAATACGAGCTGATCCGGCGCATGGCCACGAAGCACTGGGGGGAAATCGATGTGCGGCCGTGCTTTTGGGGCGACCAGCTGGGAGTCCCGGTCGATGCGGCGGCCGCATCCGTCCCGGACTACGACATGACCGGTGGTGGCCACCGGCCGGTCGACGACTGGCGCGACGAGCGATGGATCCTGCTGGAGGCAGACCCGCTGTACGAAATTCGATTGATCGAAGTGACCTACGCCGAACGCGAAGTGGTGGTGCTGCCCGGCCAGGAAAGCGGGCCCGAACGGATCAAGCGGTACCTGACGCTGCCCGGCAAGTTCGAGACGGCGGCCGCGCTCGCTGAGACCCTGGACCAGGTGGGCGTGCCCCGCGACGCATTCACCGCAGGCGTCCGGACGGTGTTCGATTCGACGACGGTCCAGCACGCTGTCGAGGTCACCGGCGGGACCGGCGACGGTGACGAAGAGCTCCGCGAGGCGCTGGCTCGTGCGGTGATCGCGGCGACGCTCATCGCCGCCGACGACGGAGAGCCCGGCGCGTTCCCGCTCGACGCGGTCGGCCGGGACCGGATCACGGCCGCGGTGCTCGACGAGCTGTACGGCGGCAACCTCGGTCTCGGCAAGCGCCTGCTGCAGGTCAGCGGCGAACTCGTCCTGCGTATGGGTATCGCCGGGGCGGTCGAGCGGCGCCGCGGCATGATCATGGACGGGGTCACCCCGTTCGCCGGCGACGTCCTGCGCTACCTGGCCCACGGCGACGCTGTACGGACGTTCATCGCCGAAACTGTGCGATCGGTCCCGGGTCCGGTCGTCCTGCTCGGCCACAGCCTCGGCGGGATCGCGTGCCTGGATCTGCTGCACCTGGGCATGGCCGAGGCGGACCTGCTCGTCACCGTCGGCTCGCAGGGCGCGTACCTCCATGGCCTCGGTGCGCTGCCGAGCGCGCCGGACGGTGTCGTGACCGCGGGTCGTCTACCCGACTGGATCAACGTCTACGACCCGAAGGACCTGCTCTCGTATGTCGCCGAGCCGGTCTTCGGTGCGGCGGTCACCGACCTGCCCGTGCCCAGTGGTGCGCCGTTCCCCCGTTCGCACAGCGCCTACTTCACGAACAAGGCCTTCTACGAGCAACTGGGAAAGAAGCTGCCGCGGTGAGATCGGACGACGCGCGCCGGGCAGACCCTGCCCGGACACACGCGGTCGTGGTCGGCGTGGACCAGTACGGGTTCGGCTCGGATCGTGCCGGCCTGGCAGCCCAGGCACTCGCCTTTGCGCGGTGGCTTCGCGGCCGGGGTGTGCCGGCGGCCAACATCACGCTGCTGACCGCGCCGCTGCTGGCCGAACCCGATGGGTTCACGAACCTGCTCGCCTCGACCTCCGCGGTCGAGGACCTGTTGCACGAGCAGATGTTCACCCGTGAAGGCGACCTCTTCTGGTTGCACTGGGCCGGCCACGGCCAGGTCGACGAGCAGGGCCGGCGGCTGTTCCTCACCAACGCCACCGCCGGGAACCTGCGCAACCTCAACCTGGACCGGCTCGCCACGCTGTACGGCTCGCACCTCGCGGGCCGACTGGGCCGGAAGGTCTTCACCATCGACGCGTGCCAGACGTACGCCGACCGGCGGATGCGGCTGCCGGACTCCATCCCGGTGCCGGTCGGTACCTCGCTCATACCCGGCTCCGCACCGCACGTGCTCTTCGCCTCACCCCGCGGCCGGCGCGCCGTGCACCTCGCCAAACTGGGCGGCGGCGTTTTCACCGCCGCACTGCTCGGCGTGCTGGCCGAGGAACCCCACAACCGGTGGCCGCCGGACTTCACCACCCTGTCGCGCCGGGTGGAAGAGCACATCCGCCGGTCGGCCCCGGACATTCCCGACGCGGGTCAGCCCATCGAGGTGCGGTACGAGGACGACCAGGGCGCTTCAGTCACCAGGCTGATCGCCCCCGCTGGTGCGACCGGACCGGACTGGCGGCCGGTCACGGTACAGCCCGCGGTGCTCTGGCGGGACGAACTGGATCGGAACGTGACCCGCCGTGGACCGCCGGCGCTCGAAGTGCACCTGGTGCCGACCGCTGACGACCCGGTACGCCTGTCGATGCTGGAGCTCGAGCGACTCAAGGACGTTCTGGCCGGGCAGGCCCGGGATGCCGGACTGCTCCCCACGGCATCGCCGCCGCTCACCAGCGTCGACGACGTGCGATGCCTGGTCGTCGGTGACATGCTCGGCCAGGTCCCGGGATTGGCGGTGACCCGTGGGGGACAACGCTCGGCCTGGGGACCGCTCGGCCGGCGTGACAACGTCTGGGTACTGGACCGGGACGAGATCACCAGGCAGGTTCGCGACCTGATCCGCCTGCTCACCGCACTGCCGGCGCCGCACCCCGAGCGTGTCGCGCTGGCGATCGGCCTGGAACCGGCGCAGCTCGTCGCGGTCCTCGGTGACGGCCACTCCCCGTTCGGGCCGCAATTCCCGCCCTCCGTGCGGGTGCCCGGCGAAGACACGCTCTCGTGGCGATCGCTGACGGACTCGACCGGCACAGTCGGTGCCGAACTCGCGGCTCGGATCGCCACCAAGCATGCTCATGAGGCGCGCCGGCCGTAGAGCTCGGTCCGCCCACCCGCGAAATAGTTCCGCAGTTCGACGTGCCGGAACTGATAGGCGATCCCGCTCCGGCGCAGCAGACCGTGATCGTAGGCGCGCCTCAGCGTCGGTTCGAGGAACAGCGACAGTGAGCGCGGGCGGCACAGCCACATGGCCAGGTATCGCCGCGACGTCTCCGCCACCGTGCCGAATCCGATCGAGACGCAGACCGCCAGCGCGGCCCATGCGGATTCGGCCCAGTCGAGGTCGAAGCCGTGCGGCGACGTCAGCAGCAGGTACATGGCCGCAGCGGAGAACGCCCCGCTGAACAGTCCCACCACCCAGTCGTCCCGGACGAACTCGCGGAACACCGGATTCGCGACGTACCCGGGCGGCGCACCGGTCCTGCGAAGGGCAAACGGCACGGATGTGACCAATGTGAACCCGCCGACCGCCAGACCGGCCACCACGCCGATCTGCGTTCCGCGGGCGCCGACCAGGGCCCACCCGGCCAGGGTGAGAATCATGCCGATGACGGTGGAGACCAGCACCAGCGCCTGGGGCGCCAATGTGTCGCGTACCGCGAGGCACGAGCCGATCCCGTAGGAGACCAGGAAACCGATCGCCAGGCCGAACCCGAATGACGGTTGACCGAGGATGCTTGTCTCCAATGCCAGCACGATCGCGGTCCCGGCGGCAGCGGCGATCCGGATCCAGCCTCGCGCGGTCGTGAAGCGGGAAAGCTCGATGCGGCGGGGATGTGTCCAGGGGACCGAGCCCGTGTATGCCGACCCGACCGCCAACCCGAGAATGAACAGAAACGCGATGATCCGCAGCGGAGCGCCGAAGTCGGTATGTGCGAGCACCCAGACGGTCGCGACGAGGCTCGGCAGCCAGAAGGCAACGGCGAGCAGGACGCTGACCACGCGTGGCAAGTGGCGTCCGCTGATGGGCCACATCTGATGAGTCACGAAATCAGTCGCCGAGAGCGCTCTGCCGGCGATCTCCGGCAGAGCTCGCCGACCGGCATCCTGGTTCTCGGCAAGATGACGCCCGATCGTGTGCAGCGTCCGGCCCAGCCTTCGAGGGCGCCGGCTGTTCGCGAGCAGTTGCTCGGCGAAGCGGCCGACCAGCCGCTCGGGCTCGCGAATGTCGTCGACAAGTGTCTTTGGACTGCGTTCCGGGTGCTTGGGGCTGCCGTACAGCTCCATCACGATCGCCAAGCGCCAGGGAGTGGCCAGCTCGGTCACCACGTCACTGTCTGGTCGGGAGAGCGCGAACAGCACCGGGTCCCACCAGCCCGGCGGGACGTCATGATTGCCGGTGAGGCGGTTGACGATCTCCCCCTCCGTCAGATCGGCGATACGTCCGGTGAATGCCGTTTGGAGCTCTCCCTGCTCGGCGGTGATCTCTTCGTAGACGGCGCTCCGGCAGGTCAGCACCAGCGGCCGCACCTTGCTGCGCAGGTCGACGAGTGCGGCCCTGGAACGGGGACCGGCCAGCTCTGTGGTCCCGGACGGCGGATCCATCTCGTCCAGTCCGTCCAGCAGGGGTAGCAGAAGGCCGGCGTCGAGCAGCAGCCGCGTGCGTGCCGGAGCGAACTTGACCGCTTCCAGCTCGGCGATCACCCACTTGTCGAACGGCTGGCGCATCACGTCCCAGTTCGGCAGCGAAAGTCGCACCGGAACCGGTACGAGCGGGTCATTGTCCCGAGCCTCCAGCAGGTCGAGCGCGAGCTTCAGGAGCATGACCGACTTGCCGGACCCGCCCGCGCCGAGAATGACCATTCGCCTGGAGCTGATCCGCAGGAACGACGATCCCAGCTCACTGAACGTCGCCCCTCGCATTCCGCTGGAGTTTTGTGCGCTGTACTCGGACTCCAGCGTCACGTTCATCGGCGTCGCCCCCGGAATCAGCTTGGTGAACTCCGCCTTGTACTCCTTCCGGAGGTTTCTGGTGAGTTCCTCGGCGGCCCGGGCCGGATCCTCATGCGCCGCGCGGCGGTTCCTGCGCAGCAGACCGGTCAGCATGTGACCACCCATCGAAATCCTCGAGCGCAGATCCATTGGCTGAACATCGCCGACAGACTAATCGTCCGGCATTGGTCCACCCGTATCTTTCCACTCCGGCGGGCCGCTCGCGTTTGGGGAAAGTCGTGTCAACGGGGTGGGGCGCCGGGGGCGTCTGGACCCGGGAAGGGGGGTTCCCAGCGTGACGTTCGAGGAGTACATCGCGGTGCGTGGGCCGGGCCTGATCAGGTTCGCGAGGGTGCTGACCGGGGATCCGCACAGAGCCGAGGACCTGGTGCAGGAGGCGCTGGCGAAGGCGTACCCGCGGTGGGGGCGGATCCTGCGCAGTGATCAGCCCGACGTGTACGTGCGGCGCGTGATCGCCAACGCGTCGCATTCATGGTGGCGGCGGCGGAGCAACCGGGAGCCACCGGTCGGTGAACCGGTGGACGGGCCCGCCGCCGGCGACCAGGCGGCCGAGGCCGTCGAGCGGGACGCGATGTGGCGGCAGATCTGCCGCCTGCCGGACCGGCAGCGGGCCGTGCTGGTCCTGCGGTACTACGAGGACCTCGACGACGCCACGATCGCCGACATCCTGCGCTGCAGCCAGGTCACCGTGCGGACGCACGCGGCCAGGGCGTTGCAGACGCTGCGGATCCGGCTCGGTGTGGCCGAGCCGGCACTGACGGGGAGGACGCAGACGTGAACCACACCGAGTTCGCGGACGAGGTCGCCGGGGCGCTGCGCCCGCGCGGCGAGGGCGACGTGGACGTGGCGGCGCTACGGGCCGGCACGATGACCCGGGTGCGGGCCGCGCGGCGCAGGAGGGTCGCGGCGGGAACGGCCGTCGTGGTGGCGGTGGGCCTGATCGTCGCGAACCTGCTGCCCGCGGACGGGCGGAAGCCGGAGGCGGGCGCGCCGCCGAGCACGACCCGGGCGACGGCGCTGCCGGCGTCGGACGCGCCGGGCGCCGCCCAGCGGCCCGACACGGTGGGCGGGGACCCGGCCGTGCTGCACTTCGACGTCGACCTGGCCGCGTTCGGGGCCACCGGCACGTGGTGGCGGACCGGCCCCGGGGTCGAACGCGGCGAGATCTGGACGGGCTTCGGCGCCGAGTCCCGCAACACCGCGTCGGTGGTCATCAGCCAGAGCCAGGACACCGCGAAGGAACGTGCGATCAGCAGGTCCGGCTCGCCGGCGCGGTCCGGACCCGTCGCGGTGAGCGTCGGCGGCCGCGCGGGGCAGGTGCAGGAGTTCCCCGGTGTGCAGGCCGTCGACAGGTCCATGTGGGAGCTGTCGTGGCAGCCCGTCGACGGTCTGTGGGCGGTCCTGACGATCGACGCCACGGACCAGGCCGAGGTGGTCGCCGCCGCCGAAGCGGTGCGGTTCGACCGGTCGCAGCGGTGCGCGGTGCCGGTACGGATCGCGCGGCCGCCCGCCGGGTTCGAATGGGAGGGCTGCGAGACGGGCCTGGAACCCGCCGACGCGACCGGCCGGTCGTGGCAGACGGCGGCGCTGTCCTTCCGCAACGCCGAGGGCGGCACGCTGAGCCTGCACTACGGCAACTACAGCGACGACGCGGCGGACGGCGACAAGTTCGTGCCGAACCGCACCGTCAACGGCCGGCCCGCGATGTGGTTCGAGGGCGACGGGTGGCAGCTCGCGGTGCCCGGCGAGGGCCGGCGCAACCTGTTCGTCGGCGTCCACGGCGAGAGCGCCACCGATCAGGACGCGCTCGCGCTGGCCGGCTCGGCGCAGTTCAGCGACGACCTCGCCGACCTGTCCTCCTGGCCCGTCCGGGCGGTCGGTTAGCGCAGCGGCAGGACGCGGGCGATCCTGATCGTCGTCGCGTCGGCGCCGGCGGCGGCGTAGGCCACGCTGCCGTCGGCGTACGCCTTGAACGCCTGATAGGCGTGGTCCTTCGCGGCGACCGTGAAGGACCCGCCGACCGTCTTCGCGGCGCTCGTGTCGTACACCTGGGCCTGCATCGACGAGCCGGCCTCCCAGGCGAGCAGCATGCGCCCCGCGCCGTAGGCGACGAGGTGGGGGTGGCCGGTCTTCGCCGCGGTGGTGACGGTCGCCTCGGACGCGCCGGTGCTGAAGCGGTCGAGGCGGGCCTTGCCGCCCTGGCTCCACGCCGTCCAGTAGCCCTTCGAGGCGGCGAGGACCAGGTCACCGCCGAAGAGGGTGCCGTCGCACGTGCCCGAGGCGACCGTCCTGTACGGGCTCGGCTGCGCGATCCGGCACGCGTTGTCGGTGGCGCAGACCATCGCGAAGCGTTTGACCCGCGGGTCCCAGGTGATGCGGGTCGTCCAGCTGTGGCTGCACCCGACCTCGAAGCTGCCGTTGCCGGGCACCAGCGCCCCGCCCGGGCCGACGACCTGCATCCGGTCGCCCTCGTGGATGTCGACGCAGGCGCCGTTCCTGACGGTGATCGCGACGCCGAAGTACGCCGCGTAGTTCGTGCCGTCGTACGCGAGGCGGCCGTGGTGCTGGTACCACCAGACGAACCTGGCGCCGTCGTCGTAGCCGGTGCGGGTGCCGGTCAGGTTCGTCACCTGCCGCTCCCACACCTGCTTGCCGGACGTGTCGAAGCGGATCATGTGCATGGTGTTGCACGGGCTGGACGAGCCGCCGCACAGCGTCCCGCCGCCACAGTTGCCCTTGCGGGTGAGCAGCAGGACCCCGCCGTTCGCGTCGGCGGCGACGTCCTGCAGGTCGATGCCGGTGAAGCTGGTCGGGGTGCCGACGAGCTTGTCGTCGCAGCCGAGCCGGCCCAGGTAAACGCGGCCGTCGGTGCCGAGCCACGCCAGCCACGAGCCGCCGTCGGGGGCCGCCGCGATCGCCATGGGCAGCGGGTCGGTGTCGCCCTCACGGCCGTACCCGGTGACGCGGACCCCGGTGGCGACGTCGGTGACCTTCACGACCGGCGACGCGCCGGCCGGCCGGGCGCACGGACCGCTCGCGGACGCCGGAGCGCTGCCCAGAGCGCCCTGACCTGCGCCCTGGCCGGCGGCGTCCGCCGAGGTCGGCGGTCCGTCGCCCTGCTGCGCGGCCTGGACCGGCGGCCGCTGCGCGTCGCCGCCCTTCAGTGCGCACGCGCTCGCGGTGAGCGCGACGGCCGCCACCGTACCGGCGACGACACCGACCATCAGGCGACGCCTTGCTGTGATCCGCATGTCCGAACACACTCGCGCCTGAAAACCTTTTCGGCAACTCATGTGACGGCGCATTGCGAAGTCTTCAGGAAGACCAAAGGATCAGGAAAGCGGCGGGTCCTCCCCCACCAGGCCGTCGATCGCCTCGCGCAGCAGGTCGGCGTGGCCGACGTGGCGGGCGTACTCGTCGTGCAGGTCGACGACGATCCGCCGCAGGTTCGGCGCGACCCCGTCGTCGAACCTGCGGTACTTCGCCGGCTGGTCGAGGCCGCCGTCGGCCAGGGCCGCCGCCATCGCCTGCCGGGAGTGCTCGACCGCGCCGTGCCACAGCCCGTACAGGTACTCGGCGGAGTCGGTGGCGGCACTGCGCCACACCCAGTCCAGGTCGGTGGCCGCCTCGGGCGCGTCGAGCGGCGGGCCGGGCGCCTTGCCGCTGAAGTCGATGGTGTACAGCTCCTCGACCAGCGCCATGTGCTTGAGCAGCCCGGCGATCGTCAGCGCCGAGGGCGGCTGGGGGCGGCGCAGGCCCGCTTCGTCCAGGCCGCCGCACTTCCAGATGAACTGGGCCCGGGACCGTTCGAGAGCGAACAACAGCATCTCGGCCTCGCCGGCGGTCGCCGACGGCTCATTCGACATCATGCCGGCCACGCTAGGCTGCGTTCCGGACGTTTCGCGTCCGGAACCTCCGGAAGGGCGCCGATGGACAGTCCCGCCGCGCGGGCGCTGCTCGCGCTGGAGATCGTGCAGGCCAGCCCCGGCATCACCGCCGAGCGGCTGGCGGCGCGGCTCGGCGTGTCGGAGCGCGCCGCCCGTCGCTCGATCGGCGTGCTGCGCGACGCGGGCATCCCGATCGAGTCCGTCCGCGGGCCGTACGGCGGCTACCGGGCCGGCCGGGGACTGCGGCTACCGCCGCTGACGTTCACCGCCGCGGAGGCCCTGGCCCTGGTCATGGCGGTGCTGGACGGCCACCACGCCGCCGGCGACCCGGCGAGCCCGGTCGGCGCCGCGCTCGGCAAGCTGGTGCGGGCGCTGCCGGAGCACGTCGCCGCGCAGGCCGAGGCGGTGCGGCGCACAACGGCGCCGGCCCCCGACCGCGCCGCCGCCCGGCCGGACCCGCAGATCACGACGGCCCTCGTGCAGGCCTGCGCCGACTTCCGGCGGTTGCGGGTGTCGTACCGCGGGGAGTCCGGCACCCAGTGGGACGCCGAGGTCGACCCGTGGGCGGTCGTCGTGCGGCACGGCCGGTGGTATCTGATCTGCTGGTCGCACGCGTCGGGCGAGCGCAGGGCGTACCGGGTCGACCGGGTGCGCGCCGTCGCCGCGCTGCCTGCGGGGTTCGAGCCGCCGGCGGCCTTCGACCCGGTCGCAGTGCTGGAGGAACACCTCGCGGCCGGCTGGGAGTACACCGTCGAGCTCGTCCTGGACGCGCCGCTGTCCCGCGTGGCCGCGTGCGTACCGGCGACGCTGGGGAAACTCGAGGCCGTCGACGACACCTCGTGCCGCCTGGTGGGCTCGACCGGCAACCCGTGGTGGGCCGCGGAACAGCTCGCCGCGCTGCCGTGCGCGTTCCGGATCGTCGGCGGGCCGGAGCTGCGGCACACCGCCGGAGCCGTCGGCCGGCGCCTGCTCGCCGCCGCCGGCGGGGCTCTTCCGGCGGGTGATCACGAATCAAGAAGCAGCGGTCCTCGCCCGCCGGATAGCGTGGACGGCAACCGGACGAGGACGGAGACACGATGACCCACGAGCTGATCCGCGTGCGGGGCGCGCGCGTGAACAATCTCAAGGACGTCAGCATCGAGATCCCGAAGCGGCAGCTGACGGTGTTCACCGGCGTGTCCGGCTCGGGCAAGAGCTCCCTGGTCTTCGGCACGATCGCCGCGGAGTCGCAGCGGCTGATCAACGAGACCTACAGCACGTTCGTGCAGGGTTTCATGCCCACGCTCGCCCGGCCCGACGTCGACGTGCTCGAGGGGCTGACCACCGCGATCATCGTCGACCAGCAGCGGATGGGCGCCGACCCGCGCTCGACCGTCGGCACCGCCACCGACGCCAACGCGATGCTGCGCATCCTGTTCAGCCGGCTCGGGCAGCCGCACATCGGCTCGCCGCAGGCGTTCTCGTTCAACGTCGCGTCGATCAGCGGCGCGGGCGCCGTCACGGTCAAGAAGGCCGGCCAGACCGTCAAGGAGCGCCGCACGTTCAGCATCACGGGCGGCATGTGCTCGCGGTGCGAGGGCCGGGGCAGGGTCAACGACATCGACCTCGCCCAGCTGTACGACGACAGCAAGTCCCTCAGCGAGGGCGCGCTGACCATCCCCGGCTACAGCATGGAGGGCTGGTTCGGCCGGATCTTCAGCGGCAGCGGCTACTTCGACATGGACAAGCCGATCCGCAAGTACACCAAGCGCGAACTCAACGACCTCCTGCACCGCGAGCCGACGAAGATCAAGGTCGACGGGATCAACCTGACGTACGAGGGGATCATCCCGAAGATCCAGAAGTCGATGCTGTCGAAGGACGTCGACGCCCTGCAGCCGCACGTGCGGGCGTTCGTGGAGCGGGCGGTCGTGTTCGGGGTCTGCCCCGAGTGCGGCGGCACCCGGCTCAGCGAGGAGGCCCGCTCCTCGAAGATCGACGGCAAGAACATCGCCGACGCGTGCGCGATGCAGATCAGCGACCTGGCCGCGTGGGTCGGCGGCCTCGACGAGCCGTCGGTGGCGCCGCTGCTGGCGGCGCTGCGGCACACCCTGGACTCGTTCGTGGAGATCGGGCTCGGTTACCTCTCCCTGGACCGGACGTCGGGCACGCTGTCCGGCGGCGAGTCGCAGCGGGTCAAGATGATCCGGCACCTCGGCTCGCCGCTGACCGACGTCACCTACGTCTTCGACGAACCCACGATCGGCCTGCACCCGCACGACATCCAGCGCATGAACGACCTGCTGGTGCGGCTGCGCGACAAGGGCAACACGGTGCTGGTCGTGGAGCACAAGCCGGAGGCGATCGCGATCGCCGACCACGTCGTCGACCTCGGCCCGGGCGCGGGCGCGGGGGGCGGCGAGGTCTGCTACGAGGGGACCCTCGCCGGGCTGCGGCGCAGCGGCACCCTCACCGGCAAGCACCTCGACGACCGGGTCTCGCTGAAGCCGTCCGTGCGCGCACCGCGCGGGCACCTGAAGATCCGCGGGGCGGACACGCACAACCTGCGTTCCGTGGACGTCGACATCCCCCTCGGCGTGCTGGTCGTGGTCACCGGGGTGGCGGGGTCGGGCAAGAGCTCGCTCGTGCACGGGTCGATCCCGGCGTCGGAGAGCGTGGTGTCCGTCGACCAGGGCCCGATCCGCGGCTCCCGGCGGAGCAATCCCGCCACGTACACCGGCCTCCTCGAACCCATCAGGAAGGCCTTCGCCAAGGCCAACGGGGTGAAGCCCGCACTGTTCAGTGCGAACTCCGAAGGCGCGTGCCCCAACTGCAACGGCAACGGCGTCATCTACACCGACCTGGTCGTGATGGCGGGCGTCGCCACCGTCTGCGAGGTCTGCGAGGGCAAGCGCTTCGACGCGTCGGTCCTGGAGCACCACCTCGGCGGGAAGGACATCAGCGAGGTGCTGGCGATGTCCTGTTTCGACGCTGCGGCGTTCTTCGGCGAAGGCCCTGCGCACACCCCGCCCGCGCACGCCATCCTCACCCGGCTCGTCGACGTCGGGCTGGGGTACCTCACGCTGGGTCAGCCCCTGACGACGCTGTCCGGCGGTGAGCGGCAGCGGCTGAAGCTGGCCATGCACATGGGCGAGAAGGGCGGCGTGTACGTCCTGGACGAGCCGACCGCGGGCCTGCACCTCGCGGACGTCGCGCACCTGCTCGGGCTCCTCGACCAGCTCGTCGACGCGGGCAAGTCGGTGATCGTGGTGGAACACCACCAGGCCGTCATGGCGCACGCGGACTGGATCATCGACCTCGGGCCGGGCGCGGGTCACGACGGCGGTCAGGTCGTGTTCACCGGGACACCGTCCGACCTGGTGTCCTCGCGGTCCGGGCTCACCGGCAC
The DNA here is from genome assembly GCF_055586325.1 of Dactylosporangium sp. NPDC051087. Taxonomy (NCBI): domain Bacteria; kingdom Bacillati; phylum Actinomycetota; class Actinomycetes; order Micromonosporales; family Micromonosporaceae; genus Dactylosporangium; species Dactylosporangium sp. NPDC051087. The sequence goes on from NZ_JBVJIJ010000015.1 coordinate 150,793, forward strand.
GCACCTGGCCGACTACGTCGGAGCATGATTTTTTGTCGGTGGTCGTGGCTACAGTGTCGCCGTGGACGATTTCCCGGTTGCCTGGCGCAAGGTCTTCATCCCGCGGCGAAACGGCGCACCCGGGCCGGCACTGAAGCACGACGCTTCGAAGGGCACCGCGCTGGTGGCCTCGGCGGCTCCTGTGATCCAGTCCCGGCTGGAGCATCCTGACAGCGATCCCGGGCTCGTCGCGGCCGCCCGTGCCTATCTCGCAGACCCCTCGTCCGGCCCGGTCGCGGGCGCGGGGGTCGTCGCCGCCCTGGTGGCGGACTATCTGCCGTGGAAGGACCTGAGCCGCACGGCGCAGCTGGCCGACCTGTGGATCGCGTCGCGCGGTGTCGTGTTCGCCGCCGCGGCCGCCGTGGAGGCGGTCGGCCTGGACACCGGCGGCCATCGGCAGCACGGCCGGCAGGTCCCGCCCCGGCTCACGTGGCGCGCCGGCAGCGCCTGGGGCTATTTCCCGCACTGGGTGGCGCTCGCCGGGCGGGTCCGGGCCGCCCTCGCCGTCGCGTCCGACGACGACTATTCCGCCGCGGTCGCGATGCTCGCCGAGCACCGGGCGGGATCGCAGCAGCGGCGGGCGGCCACGTCCTTCCTCGTCCCGACACAGCGCGCATGGGTCGAGCACGACTGCGCCGAGCTGGCCGGCTCCACCGATCGTTCGCTGGGCAAACTGCTGTGGTCGTCGGTCTCCACCGCCGACCAGCTGGCCCAGGTCGCCCCAGCCGGCGCATGGTGGCTCGGCTACGACGTCGAGTCCCTCGCGACCGTCGTCGACGGCGTCGGCACCGCCGTCATCCCGCTCATCGTCGCCCGGCTCGACGGCGACCTCGTCGCCGACGTCCAGCAGCGGTTCCTGGGCGCCCTCGCCCTCTTCCCGACCGACGAGGCGCTCGGGGCGCTGATAGACCGCCTCGACCGCAAATACGTGCCGCTCGCCGCGCTGGACGCCGCCCGCCGCTTCCCCGAGCGCGCGCTGCGGCTGCTCGCCGCCTCCGACAGCCGCGCCGCGCGGGAGCTGCTGCGGGTCCACGTCCTCGCCGACCGGGACCTCGCCGCCGTGGTCGCCGCCGCATTGCCGCCGGCGTCGCGCGAGCGGGTCGAGGCGATCCTGACCGACCAGAGCGCCGTGCCCGAAGCCCCACCGTCGGCGCTGCCGCCGCTGCTGGTCACGCCGCCGTGGTCCAAGGGCCGCACACAGACCCGCCCGCCGGTCGTGCCCGGCCTCACGTTCACCGCCCCACCCTTGCTGGTCTGGGCACCCGGCGAGCAGGACGCGTGGGCGGCGATGCGCGCGCCCAACGCGAAGTGGTGGGAGCTCGAGACGCCGATCGGGACGGCGCTCGAGCACTACCGGGCCGGCCACCTGCAGGGCCATCATGAGGTCACCCTCATGCGCACCGCCCCCGACGACGTCGTCGCCGCGCTCCTGCCGGACTGGCGCCCCAGGCGGATCTGGGACGCGCCGCAATGGTTCCCGCAGCTTGCCGCCCGCTTCGGGCTCGCGGCACTGCCGGCCGCCCTGCACCTGGCCACGAAGGACCCCGCGGGCTGCACGGGGCTGCTGCTGCCGTTCGCCGGTCCCGAGGTCGCCACCCACATGGCGCGTTCGCTGGTCAAGCTGAAGTCGCTGCGCGCCGTCGTCCTCGCCTGGCTCGACCGGCACCCGGCATACGTGGCGTCGGCGCTGACCCCCGCGGCGGTCGGCCCGGCGGGACCCGCGCGGAAGGCCGCCGAGGAGGCGCTGCGACTGGTCGCGGTCCGGCACCGCTCCTCGGTCCTCGCCGCCGGCGACGCGCACGGCCCCGCCGCGAAGGCCGCGCTGGAGACGCTGCTCGGCGGCAGCACCCTCGACGTCCTGCCGGCCAAGATGCCCTCGCTGCCGCCCTGGGCCGACCCGAGCCTCATGCCGCGCATCCTGCTCAAGGACCGCTCCGCGGCGCTCGGCGACGAGCCGACCCGGCACCTGTGCACGATGCTGGCCATCTCCCGCCAGGGCGAGATCTATGCCGGCGTGCCCCTGGTCGTCGACGAGCTCGACCGGCGGTCGCTCGCCGAGTTCGCGTGGGCGATGTTCACCCAGTGGCAGTCGGTCGGCGCCCCGCCGAAGGAGCCGTGGCCACTGGTCTCGCTGCAGTGGCTCGGCGACGACGACACGGTCCGGCGGCTGTCCCCGGTGATCCGCGCCTGGCCCGGCGAGGGCGGCCACGCCAAGGCCGTCACCGGCCTCGACGTCCTGGCCGGCATCGGCTCAGACCTCGCGCTGACACATCTGAGCGGCATCGCGCAGAAGGCCAAGTTCAAGGGCCTGAAGGACAGGGCCACGGACAAGGTCGCGGAGGTCGCCGCCGCCCTGGACCTGACCGCGGAGCAGCTCGCCGACCGCCTCGTGCCCGACCTCGGCCTCGACGCTTCCGGCTCCCTGCTGCTGGACTATGGGCCGCGCCAGTTCGTGGTCGGCTTCGACGAGCAGCTCAAGCCCTTCGTCCTGGACGCACCCCCGACCGGCACGGCGACCTCGACGTCTTCGCCGGGCGGGCACGGTGCGTCCGACGCGGCGACCTCAGCGTCCGACGCGGCGGCTTCAACGTCCGGAGCGACGGTTCCAGCGTCCGACGAGGCGGCTTCAGCGGGCGACGCGGCGGCTTCAGCGGGCGAGCACGGTGCGGCCGGTGCGGCGGCTTCGCCCGGCGGGGGCGGTGCGGGGCGTGGGCGTGGAGCGGGCGGTGGGCGGCGGAAGGAGCTGCCGAAGCCGGGGGTGCGGGACGACCAGGAGCTGGCGCCCGCGGCCTATCAGCGCTACAGCGCCCTGAAGAAGGACGTCCGCACCATCGCCGGCGACCAGATCCGCCGCCTGGAGACGGCGATGGTGACCCAGCGGCGGTGGACGGCGTCGTCGTTCCAGGACCATATCGTGGCGCACCCGTTGCTGCGGCACATCGCCCGGCGCCTGGTGTGGACCGCCGACACCGACGGCGGCGCCCCCGTGGCATTCCGGGTGGCGGAGGACGGCACGTTCGCCGACGTCGACGACGACACCTTCACCCTGCCGCCCACCGCGCTCGTCGGCCTCGCCCACCCCCGGCTGCTCGGCACGCACCTGCCCGCCTGGGCGGAGGTGTTCGCCGACTACGAGATCCTGCAGCCGTTCGCCCAGCTGAGCCGCCAGGTCCACACGCTCACCGCGGCCGAGAAGGCAGCACCGGGCCTGGCCAGGTTCGCCGGACTGAAGGCACCGACGAAGACCCTCCTCGGCCTCGAACGCCGCGGCTGGCACCGCGGCGAGCCACAGGACGCCGGCGTGCAGTGCTGGATCTGGCGCCCCACCGGCGACGGCCGCGCCATCGTCATCGACCTCAACCCCGGCATCCCGATCGGCGCCCACGACATCTTCAGCGAACAGGAGATCACCACCGTCTGGCTCAACGACCACCCCTGGGGCACCTGGCATCCGCGCCACCCGACCCGCACGTTCGGCGCCCTCGACGACGTCACCGCCTCGGAAATGCTCCGCGACCTGACCGACATCCTCACGCCGTAGCCTGCCCACCTCCCCCGGCCACCGCCCCCCGGCCACCGCCCCAGCACCACAGTCCAACGCCCGCTCGGCCCTGCACCGACAAGGCCCAGCACCACCGCCGAGCGCCACGCGACCCGGCACAGCGCCCTGACGCAGCACGACCCACCGGCCAGCGGCCGTCCGCGGAGGTGTCCACCACTGACATCGCACCACCGTCGAGCACCGCGCGGCACCGCACCACGGTCCAACGCCGCGCGGCTCGGCACCACCATCAAGCACCCGCGCGACCCAGCACCAAGCCCTGACGCCGCGCGAACCGGCACCATGCCCTGACGCCACGCGAACCGGCACAGCGCCCTGACGCAGCACGACCCACCGGGCAGCGGCCGTCCGCGGAGGTGCCCACCACTGACATCGCACCACCGTCGAGCGCCGCGCGGCACCGCACCACGGTCCAACGCCGCGCGGCTCGGCACCACCATCGAGCACCCGCGCGACCCGGCCCCACGCCCTGACGCCGCGCGGCCGAGCACCACCGTCGAGCACCACGCGGCCGAGCACCACCGTCGAGCACCACGCGGTCAAGCACCACGTCGAGCACCGCGCGGGCAAAGCACCACCGTCCAGCCCAAGGTCCTGCGGAACGGCGTCGCACGGTCGTGCACCACGGTCCACCGCCGCGGTCCAACCATGCGGTCAAATCTGCAGTCCAACGCGGCGGTTCACCAGCGCGCGGCTCGGCCGTGGATGGCTCGGTAGTGGGCGAGATCCGGATCGACGCTGCCACGCGCGGAGCGGCTGTGCACGGAGCAGCGGCGGACTGTGCACGCAATCGGGCGGGTGCGACAGCCATGCCCGGAACAATCGCGAGGGTCGACGGCAGACGAACAACGGATCGGCGCCACGGCACGCAGAGCAGTGAAGCCGGAACAACGACACGCGGGACGGCCGGGCACGGAAACACCGCGGACTCGACAGCAGCGGACGAGACGGCCGCGCACGGGGAACAACCGCCACCTCATCAATTGGTGGAGCGACGGAGCAGGTCAGCGCCGCGCGGGACGGCCGAGCCCTGGACGACGGCGTAACCCTGATCCGAAAAGAGTGAGCGCAAACGATGCACCGCAAACAAAAAGCCGCAAAATGGGTCTCAGAAGCGGATGACGCGGCCCACCCGGGGCGGGGTACGGCCAGCGAGGACGTCGAGCCAGGCGGCGCGCAGCGCCTCTGGGCCTTCGCCGGTCTCGACGTCGACCCAGTCCCGGACCACGGCCGCGAAGCGCTGCCACGCCTCGGCGAAGCGCTGTTCGAGCCCGTCGCGGCCCCAGTCGGCACCGCGCTTGCGCATCTGGTCGGGGGCGAAGAACACCTCGCCGGCGGCGAGTGCGTTGGGGACCTGGCTGGTGAGGCCGACGGCGACGTCCCGGACCAGCGACGGGCCCAAGTGCGACCGGATCGCGGCCCGGGTGGCCGAGGCGCCGGACAGGTCGAGGTAGGCGGCGGGTTCGACGTCGAGCGTGGCGATGCCGGAGTACGGCACGACCCGGTCGTAGCAGCCGAGGGACTCGGTGAAGGCGACGTTCCCCGGCGACGTCAGGCCGATCAGGCGCGGGCCGCGGCCGCGCAGCTCGAATGCGGCGGCGTACGCGGTCTTGCTCGACGCCGACGAGAACAACAGTGAGGTCGCGCCGTAGCAGTCGTTGTCGAGGAACCGGTCGGCGAGCATGAACGAGGTGAAGAACAGCGGCCGGAACAGGACCAGCAGGTCTTCCTGGTCGGCGCGGTGGACAGGGTCGCCGGTCGTCAGCCGGTACGCGTTGTACGGCGACGGCAGCGAGGCGCGGTGCGGGGAGCCGTCGCGGAAGCCGGTGCCGTCGACGCGGACGGGCCGCACGACGAGGTGGCTGGCCGGCGGCAGGTAGCCGTAGACGCGTTGTCCGGCCTCGACGCCCGGTACCGTCGACGCCACCACCGACGCGAAGCCCCACAGCGGCACCAGGCCCAGGCCCGGGGAGGTCGGGAAGAACTGCCAGTAGCGCATCGCGTCGCCGAGGACCGCGTAGGTGACGTTGTTGGCGGTCATCCCGACCAGGTCCACCCGGAGCAACGCCTCGCCGCCGGCGAGGGAGGCGGAGGCAGCGGAGGCGGCCGAAGGGTCCGGATCCGAGGACAGCGTCGTGCGGGCGAGGTCGTCACGGGCCACGGCAAGCGTCCAACCTGACATGGCGCGACGGTAGCAACGAAACGGCGGGGCGGCGGGTGACATGTGCCATCCCGCCGCCCGGAAAGGGACTCCGTGGGGGCGCGGTGAGACCAACTACACGAAGCGCCAGAGGTGGTCGTTGGTGCCGTTGTCGTCCCAGATGAGGACCTGGGCACCCTGCGCGGTCGACGCGCCGTTGACGCCGAGGACCCGTCCACCGTTGGCGGCCTGGATCCGGAAGTAGCCTCCTGTGCCGTACCGCAGCCGCCAGCGACGATCGGCGGACGACGTGTCCGCGAGTTGGACGGCTCGGGCGCCGTTGCCGGTGCCGGCGTTCTCGACGCCGAGGACGAGGCCGCTGTTGGCGTTGCGGAGCCGGAGGTAGCCGCCGGAGTCGGCGACGGCGGTCCACAGGTGGTCGGCGGTGCCGGTGTCGCCCCACTGCAGGACCAGCGCGCCGCTCGCGGTGGACATGTCGGTGACGCCGAGGACGAGGCCGCTGCCCAGGTTCTGGATGCGGCGGGCGCCGCCCGGCAGCAGGCGCCACAGGTTGTCGGTGCTGCCGTCGTCGGCGGCCTGCACGGCCTGGCCGCCGTTGGCGGTGGAGTTGTTCAGGATGCCCAGGACCAGGCCGCTGTTGACGTTGCGGAGCTTGTGGTTGCCGTCGCCGTTGTCGACGATCGTCCAGCGGTGGTCGGCGGTGCCGTTGTCGGCCCACTGCAGGGCGACGGCGTTGACCGCGGTCGACATGTTCTGGATGCCGAGCACCCGGGCGCTGTTGAGGTTGCGCAGGCGGACGGCGGTGCCGTCGACGACGAGCTCCCAGTTGTGGTCGGGGGTGCCGTTGTCCGTCCACTGCAGCGCGAGCCCGCCGTCGGCGGTGGACATGTTCTGGATGCCGAGGACCAGGCCGCTGGCGGCGTTGACGAGGCGGTAGTTCGACCCCGAGGCGGCGCCGTTCGCGCTCCAGTAGACGGTGTAGTTGTAGCCGTGCGCGTCCTGGAACGGGTTGAGCGCGACGGTCGCGCCGCCGGCGGTGGCGGTGAAGGCGAGCGACCCGCTGCCGGTGCGGGTGACCGACGACGTGGTGAGCGCGGGCAGCGCGGACAGGGTCGTGTTGCCGTAGTTGCCGGCGAGGACGACCGGGCCGTAGGTGACGGCGACGACGTTGGCGTTGTCGTTGGCGGGGCGGACCGCGACGGCCATCGGCAGCCGCACGGTGACCGTGTCGCCGGAGGTCCACGACCGGGTCAGCGACGCGTACGTGCCGGGCGTGGTCGCGATGCCCTGCGCGGTGCCGTTGACGCTGACCGTCGCCCCCGAGGTCCACGACGGGATGCGGATCCGCATGGTCCAGGAGCCGCTGACGCTGCCGGTGACCTGCAGCGTGGTGGTGTCGCTCACCGGGTACGTGGTGGTCTGGGTGACCGTGATCCCGCGCTGCGACCAGGTCAGCACCGACGGCGTGAACAGGTTCACGGTCAGCGTGGTGCCGTTGTGGAAGTAGATGGACTCCATCAGCTTCGTGTTGGTCTCCACGCCGGTGCCCTGGCAGCACCAGAAGCTGTCGTAGTCGGTGCTCCACGTGCCGCCGCCCCAGGCGGGGCCGACGCCGCGCCGCCCGCCGGGCCGCAGGGGCGTGAAGTAGGTGACGTGGCCGTGGCTGTCGGCGGGGTTCTGCGCGCCGATGAGATGGTTGAGCAGGGTGCGCTCGTAGAAGTCGAAGTAGCCGGCGTTGCCCGGGTCGAGCAGCCAGAGCTCTTTCGTCAGTTTCAGCATGTTGTACGAGTTGCACTGCTCGCACGTGTCGTTGGTCAGGAATCCGGCGATCGCGTTCGGGCCGCGGAAGTGCTCGGCCTGGCTGTTGCCGCCGATGACGTAGGTGTGCGCGCCGACGGTGATGTTCCAGGCGTTGACGGCGATGTCGCGGTAGCGGGTGGTGCCGGTGGCCTTGTACTCGCGGGCGGCGCCGATCCACTTCGGCACCTGCGTGTTGGCGTGCAGCCCGTTGAGCTGATCGGAGTTCGAGGCCAGGGGGTTGAAGACCGCGGCGTGGTCGAAACGTTGCGCCGCGGTGAGCCATCTGCTGTCGCCGGTCTGCTGGTACAGGTCGGCGAGGACCGCGTTCATGCCGCCGAACTCGACGTTCAGCGTGGTCTGCTGCTGCGCGGCGCTGAGCCGGCCGGTGCGCCAGTCGACCCAGCCGGCGAGGGCGAGGAGCACGTCGCGGGCCTGGGTCGTGCCGATCAGCCGCCACACGTCGAGCAGGCCCGCGAGGGTCTTGTGGATGCAGTACCAGGGGACGTTGCCGTTGCTCAGGGTGCCCGCTTCCAGGGCGGTGAAGTCGGACTCCGGGAAGCCGGACAGGTAGCCGGTGCTGAAGCCGGCGGTGGCGTTGTTGGCCTGGCAGGCCGCGAGGGCGGCGACCATGGCGTTGGCCTTGTCCCGGCAGGTGGTGTCGCCGAGGACGGCGTAGGCCTGGGCCCACGCGGTGAGCAGGTGGCCCTGCATGTGGGTGCGGAACGGGAAGGTCGGCGCGTCCCAGCCGCCGGTCGCGGCGGCGCCGCCGGTGGACAGCCGGTGGTTGGCCCGGAAGTTGTAGACGAGCCGGTTGACGTCGACGAACCGCAGGTACGCGAGGGTGCGGTTCTGGTTGTCCAGCCAGCGGCCGGTGGTCAGCCGCACCTGCCCGAGGTCGAACGCGTAGGCGGAGACGCCGATGTCGGCGCGGGCCGGGGCGAGGGCGGCGCCGGCGGCGGTGACCTCGCCGATCAGGGGCGCGGCCGCGGTGGCCGCGGCGACGGCGCCGGTGGTCTGCAGCAGCCGGCGGCGGCTGAGGTGGTGGGCCATGGGGGTGTGGTCCTCTCAGGCGTGTTAGCGCTCACATCAACGGCGGGGAGTGTTAGCGCTCACATGTTTCGGCAGAGCGTGCCAGAGAAGCCCCGGCAGTTCAAGAGGAACTACAGTTGTAGTTCTAGGCACTACCATCGTAGTATCCGGGCATGGGAAGCCGCCGCGAAGACCTGCTCGACGCCGCCATCACGGTGCTCGGGGAGCGGGGCATCCACGCGCTCACCCACCGCGCCGTCGACACGGCCGCGGGACTGCCGACCGGCTCCACGTCCAACCACTTCCGCACCCGGGACGCGCTGCTCGACGCGGTCGTCGAGCGGTTCGCCGCCCGCGAGCGCGCCGACTGGGAGGACATCGCGTCCCGGGTGGCACCCACCACCCCGCTCGAGCTGGCCCGGGCGCTGACCGAGTTCGCGCACCGGCAGACCGGGCCGCAGCGCACGCTCACCCTGGCGCGGCACGTGATCCTCGTCGAGGCCGCGATCCGCCCTTCGCTGCGCGCCCAGCTCCTCGCCACCGGCGGCCGGGTCAACGCCTGGTTCCTCAACTGGATCCGCACCGCCGGCTCGGCCGACCCCGGGCGCGACGCGCCGATCATCATGAACCACTGGACCGGCGTCGTGCTGCACCAGCTCGCCGTGCCGGACCCGGCCTTCGACCCGTCCGCGCAGATCACCGCGCTCGTCACCACCGTCATCCGTCCCCGCGCCGCGGAGGTGCCGGCATCATGAACCGTGACCGGATCCGGCTCGCCATCGACGCCCAGCGCACGGCCGTCGCCGCGCTGCTGGGGACCCTGACCGACGAGCAGTGGCGGCAGCCGTCGCTGTGCGAGGGCTGGACGGTCCGCGACGTCGCCGCGCACCTGACGCTGCAGGAGATGGGACCCGCCGCCGCGCTCGGGATGCTGCGGCACTGGCGCGGCAGCATGGACCGGACCATCCAGCACGCGGCCGTCCGGCGCGCCGCCGCGCTCACCACCGCGCAGATCGTCGCCGGCGTCCGCGGTGCCGCCGGATCCCGCAGGCACAACTTCGGCGTCACCCACCTGGAGACGCTCACCGACATCCTCGTGCACGGCCAGGACATCGCGGTGCCGCTCGGCCGGCAGCTGGACACGCCGGTGGACGCGGCGGCGATCGCGGCCACCCGGATGCTGACGATGAAATTTCCACCACCGCTGCCGTCGGTGAAGCGGGTCGCGGGGTTCCGGCTCACCGCCACCGACACGTCGTGGACGGCCGGCGAGGGCCCGCAGGTGCGGGCGCCGATGGCGGCGCTGCTCCTGCTCGTCTGCGGGCGCCTGACCGCGCTGCCGCAGCTGTCCGGCGACGGCGCCGCCGCCCTCACCGAACGCCTCAGCTTTTGAGGCCGGCCGCTTCCGCCATGTGCCGGGCGTACCAGGCGGGCCAGTTCTCGTCGGCGTGGCCCAGCTCCTGCTCGTGCCGGCCGTGTGCCGCCGCCGCGTCGCGCAGCGCCTGTTCGAGCTCGCCCACGGAGCCGTAGATGGCGTGGTCGACCCGGCCCGGCAGCCGACGGGTGATCTCCTGCAGGACGAACAGGTTGCCGTCCGGGTCGGTGAACGAGGCGAACGACGCGTAGGACTGCCGCTGCGGGTCCGGTCCCGGCACCCGCGCCTCGTCGCCCGCGTGGTGGAACACGCCGCCCGCGTCGTGGAACACCTCGCTGACGGCCACCCCACGGGCCGCCAGTTCCTTCTGCGCGGCGACCACGTCGTCGACGACCATGTGCACGCCCCGCGCGGAGCCGGGCGCGGCGTCGGTGACCCGGCTGCCGAAGATGATCGACGTGGTCGACCCCGGCGGGGTGACCTGCACGACCCGGAAGCCACCCTCGCCGGAGAAGTCGGCGTCCTCCCGGAAGCCGAGCCCGCGGTAGAACGCCTTCGCCCGGTCGACGTCGGCGACCGGCAGCACGACGATCTCAATCTTCAGGTCCACCATGGGCGGCTCACTGCCCATTCCGGGGCACATCTACCGTCCCCCACCCGACCGGGCGCGCCGTATTGTGGGGCATTGACGGGGAGGATGGTCGTATGTCGATGCTCAAGGGTGCGAACCTGCCGGTGCAGGCGCCGGTGGTCCGGGCAGTGCTGGGATGGCAGACCGGGCCCGGGGTGCCCGACGCCGACGGGTCGGCGTTGCTGCTGGTCAGCAACAAGGTCCGCAACGACGACGACTTCGTCTTCTACAACCAGCCCGCGCATCCGGCCGGCGCGGTCCGGCACGAGGGCAAGACCACCAGTGGCAGCCTGGTCACGGACACGGTGTTCGTCGACCTGAGCCGGGTCGAGCCGGCGGTGGAGCGCATCGTCCTGGCCGCGTCCGCCGACGGCGGGACGTTCGGCAAGGTCCCCGGCCTGCACATCCGGCTCCTGGACGCGGCGACGGGCGCCGAGGTCGCGCGCTTCGACAGCCCCGGTGCCACGACCGAGACGGCGTTCATTTTCGGCGAGTTGTACCGGCGAGCCGGCCAGTGGAAGTTCCGCGCGGTCGGCCAGGGCTACGACTCGGGCCTGGCGGGCCTGGCCCGCGACTTCGGCATCTCCGTCGACGACGCGCCCGCACCGGCACCCGCACCGGCACCCGCACCGGCACCCGCACCGGCGGCCACGCAGGGGTGGCCGTCGGTGACCGTGACCGGCCCGAACGGGCAGCCGCAGCAGATCGGGCTGCCCGCCACCGTCCCCCCGCCGGTCGCCCCGCCGCCCATGGCCCCGCCGGTGCCGCCCGCCGCGGTCCCGCCACCGCCGGTCTCGTATCCCGCCCCTCCGATGGCCCCTCCGGTCGCGCCCCACGCCGCCCCCATGGCACCGCCGGCCGCGCCGATGGCCCCGCCCACGTCGAACCTGCCGATGGCCCCGCCGGCGCCGACCGGGCCGGTGCGGTTGTCCAAGGTCACGCTCACCAAGCAGGCGCCGACGGTGTCCCTCGCCAAGCAGGGCGGCTCGTCGGGTGCGATGCGGGTCAACCTCAACTGGAGCATGCGGTCGCTCGGCAAGCGCGGCCTGTTCGGCAAGCAGAAGACGGCCCACCTGCCGGACCTGGACCTCGACCTGTGCTGCCTGTGGGAGCTCGTCGACGGCCGCAAGGGCATCGTCCACCCGCTCGACAACATGTTCGGGCAGCTCAACGACGCGCCGTACATCATGCTCGACGGCGACGACCGCACCGGCGCCAACGAGGCCGGCGAGAACCTGACGATCAACCTCGACCACACGGCGAAGTTCCGCCGGATCCTCATCTACGCCAACATCTACGACGGCGCCGACTCGTTCGCCGGGCTCGACGCGGTCGCGACCCTGTATCCGCAGCACGGCGCCCCGATCGAGATGCGGCTCGACGAGTGCACGGTGATGTCGCGGGCCGGTGTCCTGTTCCTCATCGAGAACATCAACGGCGAGCTCGTCGTGCGGCGCGAGTCGCGCTACATCATCCCGGCGCCCGGCCAGTTCCGGAACCAGGCCGTCGACCTCGCCTACAACTGGGGTCTGGAGTGGGTCGCCGCGGCGCCCAAGACCTGACGGTCACATGACGACGACGAGCTTGCCGGTCGTGTGCCGGCGCTCGAAGTCGACGCATGCCCGCGCGCCCTCCTCCAGGGTGTAGCGGCGGCCGACCGTCGCCCGGAGGCCGTCCTCGGCGAGCTCGCGCACGCCGCCGTGGGCGCCCTCCATGTCGAGGACGAACCTGAGCTCGACGTCGTCGCGGCCGATCCCGGCCTGCTCCGGCACCGGATACGTGATGGTGAGCAGGCGCCCGCCGGGCCGGACCGCGGCGGCGACGCCGGTGAGCCGGTCGCCGGGCAGGGTGAGGTTGAAGGCCGCGTCGACGCCCTCCGGGTAGCCGGTGTAGCCGATGACGTCCGTGGCGCCGAGCCGCCGGACGAGGTCGGCGTCCTCGGCCGTGGCGGTCGCGACGACGCTCGCCCCCGCGGCGGCGAGCAGCGGCAGGAGGGTCGTGCCGACGCCGCCGGTCGCCCCGACCACCAGGACCCGCTCGCCGGGGTGCACCCCGGCGGTGGCCATCAGCGCGCGGGCGGCCAGCCCGGCGGTGGGCAGCGCCGCGGCCTGCTCGACCGGCAGTCCCGCGGGTCGGTGCGCGACGAACGGCGTGTCCGCCTCGACGACCGTGAACTCGGCGAAGGCGCCGGTGCTCATCGACGGCCGCGGGCCGAGCATGGCGCGGATCGCCCGCGGCGCGGCGAAGCCGAAGATCTCGTCGCCCTCGGCGTAGCCGGTCACGCCCGGCCCGACCTCGGTGACCGTGCCGGCGAAGTCGTTGCCCGGTACGTGCGGAAACGACAGCGCGGCGAAGTCCCGGAACCGGCCGCCTGGGATGACGATGTCGCCGGGGTTGACCGAGGCGGCGGCGACGCGCACCAGGAGCTGCCCCGGTCCCGGCCTGGGCACCGGAAGGTCGCCCACCGTGTACTGCTCCGGTGGGCCGTAGTCACCGACGACGACTGCGCGCACTGCGCCTCCCCTAAACGGACCGGTCGGTCATGTTCTGCGTCGAGGCTGCCATAAACGGACCGCGCGGTCAACTTGTAGGATGGGCGTCATGACGACCGGCCGGCCCCTGCGCGCCGACGCCGCGCGCAACCGGGCGTCACTGCTGGCGGCCGCCGCCGACGAGTTCGCCGAGCGGGGGCTGGACGCCTCCGTCGCCGACATCGCGCGCCGGGCGGGCGTCGGCAAGGGCACCGTGTTCCGGCACTTCGCGACGAAGGACGAGCTGATCGCGGCGATCGTGCTCGACCGGGTCGGCGAGCTCACGACCGCCGGCGAGCGGCTCCGCGACGCGGCCGATCCGGGCGCCGCGCTGCTGGAGTTCCTGACTATTGCCGCGCATCAGCGGCAGCAGCGTGACCTGTCGTTCCTGCACGGCGCGGGCGACGTCGATCCGGCGGTGACCGAGGCCCGCGACCGGATGCACCGCACCGTCGACGACCTGGTCGCCCGGGCGCGCGAGCACGGCGCGCTGCGCGACGACGTCACCGGCACCGACGTCGTCCTGCTGATGTGCGCGCCGAACTACGTGGCGAGCTACGCGCCGGGCGCGTCACCGGACCTGTGGCGGCGCTATCTCGGCATCCTGTTCGACGGGCTCCGCCCGCAGGGCGCCCACCCGCTCCCCGAGCCACCGCCCGCCGCGCTCTGAGCCGCCCGGTGTCCGTCACGCAGATGCGGCCCGATTGAGACCAGAGTCTCGCGGAAGCGAGCCCGATGGGCGGTTTCGGGCGGCAGGTGCGGCAGGCTACCGTGACCGCGTGACCGTGTTCCGGATCAGTGAAGCGGCCGAGCTGCTGGGCGTCAGCGTGGACACGGTCCGGCGCTGGGTCGATGCCGGCCGGCTGCCCGCCACCCGGGACGAGCACGGCCACCGCCTGGTCGACGGCGTCGACCTCGCCCAGTTCGTCCGGGCGCAGAGCACCGAGCCGGACGGCCGGGCCGAGGAGTCCTCGGCGCGCAACCGGCTGCGCGGCATCGTCACCGCGGTCGTCAAGGACACGGTCATGGCACAGGTCGACATCCAGGCGGGCCCGTTCCGGATCGTGTCGCTGATGAGCCGGGAGGCCGTCGACGAGCTCGACCTGCAGGTCGGGTCGGTGGCCATCGCAGTGATCAAATCGACCACGGTCGTGGTGGAGCGTTCCACCCCGTCCGTTGTGCACAAGGGGAGGACCAGCTCGTGAGAGCCCGTTGGATACATGTCCCATTGGCCGCGATCGTCGCCGTGGCCGTCAGCGCCTGCGGCAGCGGCTCGGACACCGCGACCACACCACCGGCGACGAGCGGCGCCAGCAGCGCCGCCGCCGCGAAGGTGACCGGCACCGTGACGGTGTTCGCGGCCGCGTCGCTGACGGAGTCGTTCACCAAGCTCGGCAAGGAGTTCGAGGCAGCCAACCCGGGCTCCACCGTCAAGTTCAACTTCGCCGGCAGCTCCGCCCTCGCGACGCAGATCAACCAGGGCGCGCCCGCCGACGTGTTCGCGTCCGCGGCGCCGGCCAACATGAAGACCGTCACCGACGCGGGCGGCGGCGAGGGCACCGCGACCACGTTCGTGAAGAACCAGCTGGTCATCGCCGTGGCGAAGGGCAACCCGAAGGGCATCAAGTCCCTGACGGACCTGACGCAGCCCGGCATCAAGGTCGCCCTGTGCGCCGAGCAGGTGCCGTGCGGCGCCGCCGCGAAGAAGGCCATCGAGGCCGCCAAGGCCAAGGTGACCCCGGTGACCCTGGAGCAGGACGTCAAGGGCGCGCTGTCGAAGGTGAAGCTGGGCGAGGTCGACGCGGCACTGGTCTACCGCACGGACGCCAAGGCCGCCGCGACGGACGTCGACGGCGTCGAGTTCCCCGAGTCGGCCGGCGCGATCAACGACTACCCGATCATCGTGCTGAAGAAGGCCCCGAACAAGGCCGGTGCCGAGGCGTTCGTCGCCTACATCCTGTCCGACAAGGGCAAGACGGTGCTCACCGAGGCCGGATTCCAGGCACCGTAGGACCATGCCGATCGTGAAGGACGCAGGGGCCGCCGCGCCCCTGCGTCACCGTGTCCCGGCCGGGCTGCTGGTGCCGGCCGGGCTGGGGCTGCTGTTCCTGGTCCTGCCGCTGCTCGGGCTGCTGGTGCGGGCACCCTGGTCGACGCTGCCGCAGCGGATGACGGAGCCCGGCGTGCTGACCGCGCTGCTGCTGTCGCTGCAGTGCGCCACCCTCGCGACCCTGCTGTGCCTGCTGCTCGGCGTGCCGCTCGCGTGGCTGCTCGCCCGGGCCGAGTTCCCCGGCCGGCGCCTCGTCCGGGCGCTGGTCACCGTCCCGCTCGTCCTGCCGCCGGTCGTCGGCGGCGTGGCGCTGCTGCTCGTCTTCGGCCGGCGCGGCCTGCTCGGCGAGTGGCTGGACACCACGTTCGGGATCACGCTGCCCTTCACCACGACCGGCGTCGTCATCGCCGAGGCGTTCGTCGCGATGCCGTTCCTCATCATCGCCGTCGAGGGGGCGCTGCGCGGCGCCGACAGCCGCTACGAGGAGGCCGCCGCGACCCTCGGCGCGGGCCGGTGGACCACGTTCACGCACGTGACGCTGCCGCTCGTCGCGCCCGGCGTCGCCGCGGGCGCGATCCTGTGCTGGGCGCGGGCGCTCGGCGAGTTCGGCGCCACCATCACGTTCGCCGGCAACTACCCCGGCACGACCCAGACGATGCCGCTGGCCGTGTACCTCGCCCTGGAGACCGACCTGGACGCCGCGATCGTGCTCAGCCTGATCCTGCTCACCGTGTCCGTCGGCATCCTCGCCGGCCTCCGCGACCGCTGGATCACCAGCCCATGACCGCGCCCGAGGTCCAGCTGGGCAAGCCGGACGGCGAGGCGTTCGTGGACGCGCACGTCGTCGTCGACCGGGGGGCGTTCCGCCTCGACGTCCAGTTGCGGATCGACCCGGGGCAGGTCGTGGCGCTGCTCGGGCCGAACGGCGCCGGGAAGACCACCGCCCTGCGCGCCCTGGCCGGGCTGCAGCCGCTCACCGCCGGGCACGTCACCGTCGACGGCGCCGACCTCGACCGGCCCGACCGGCGCCGGTTCACGCCACCGGAGCGGCGGCCGATCGGCGTCGTGTTCCAGGACTACCTGCTGTTCCCGCACCTGTCGGCGCTGGACAACGTCGCGTTCGGCCCGCGCCGGCACGGGGCCGACCGGCGCGCCGCGCGTGAGGAGGCCGCCGGCTGGCTCGCCCGGGTCGGGCTCGCCGAGCACGCCCGGCGCAAGCCCCGCCAGCTGTCCGGCGGCCAGGCGCAGCGGGTCGCGTTGGCGCGGGCGCTGGCGGTACACCCGGCGCTGCTGCTGCTGGACGAGCCGCTCGCCGCCCTGGACGCCCGGACCAGGCTCGACACCCGGGCCGAGCTGCAACGGCATCTCGCCGAGCACGCCGGCGCCGCGCTGCTCGTCACCCACGACCCGCTCGACGCGCTGGTGCTCGCGGACCGGCTGGTCATCGTCGAGGACGGCCGGGTCGTGCAGGAGGGCGACGCCGCCACGATCACCGCGCGCCCCCGCACCGACTACGTCGCCCGGCTCGTCGGCCTCAACCTGTACCGCGGGCGCGCCGACGGCCACACCGTCCACCTCGCCGGAGGGTTCAGCCTCGAGGCCGCCGACCGGCACGACGGCGACGCGTTCGTCGTGTTCCGCCCGTCCGCGGTCGCCCTGCACCCGAGCCGCCCGGACGGCAGCCCGCGCAACACGTGGAGCGCGACGGTCTCCGGTGTCCAGCGGCACGGCGACAACCTGCGCATCCAGCTCACCGGCCCGGTCACCGCCGCCGCCGACGTCACCCCGGCCGCCGCCGCGCACCTGCAGCTGTCCCCCGGCCAGCAGGTGTGGGCGGCGGTCAAGGCGGCGGAGACCCACGCGTATCCCGCCTGACCGGACCGCGACCACAGCGCGGGCGTGGCAGGATCCGGCGCATGCAGCCGGTCCTGCCACCCGACGTCGCCGAGCGCGTCGCCGCCGCCACCCGCATCGTCGTGTTCACCGGGGCGGGGATGTCGGCGCAGAGCGGGGTGCCGACGTTCCGCGACGACCTGACCGGCCTGTGGTCCCGGTTCGACGCCCACCAGCTCGCCACGCCCGAGGCGTTCCACGCCGACCCGGACCTCGTCTGGGGCTGGTACGAGTGGCGCCGCGCCCGCGTCCGCAAAGCCTCCCCGAACGCCGGGCATCTGGCCGCGGCGGCCCTGCAGGAGCTGGTCCCCGGCACGGTCATCGTCACCCAGAACGTCGACGACCTGCACGAGCGGGCCGGTTCGCGGGCGCCGGTCCACCTGCACGGCAGCCTGTTCGCGCCCCGCTGCATCGGCACCGGCGCCCACCCGTTCGCGGCACCGGACCCCGAAGCCGGGGACACAGGGGCCGGGGACACGGGGGCCGGGGACACGGGGGCCGGGGACACGGGCCGGATCCCGCCGCCGCGCTGCGACGTGTGCCGCGCGCTGGTCCGGCCCGGCGTGGTGTGGTTCGGCGAGGCGCTGCCGAGCGCCGCGCTGGCCGCCGCCGTGGAGGCCGCCGTCGGCTGCGACGTGCTGCTGACGGTCGGCACGTCCGGGGTGGTGTACCCGGCGGCCGAGCTCCCCCGGCTGGCCGCCCGCGCCGGCGCCACCGTCATCCAGGTGAACCCGGAGCCGACCCAGCTCGACGTGGTCTGCACCGTCAACCTGCGCGGCACCGCGGCCGAGCTGCTGCCGGCGATCGTCGAGGCGGTCAGCGGCGCCGGCCGGTGACCTTCGAGCCGGGCAGCCGGCCGGCCCGGGCGGTGCCCGTCAGCGTGTCGCCGTCGACGGTCAGGTCGAAGGCGAGGTTGAGGCGCATCGGCCTGGTGACGGCCTGCCGCCAGGTGATCCGGTCGCCGTCGAGGGTGACGTCGGTGAGCGGGACCTCCTCGCCGGCGCCGGCGGCCGTGCCGGTCAGGACGCCGCCCTCCCGCCGGATCACGGTGGTGGCGTCGATCCGCCCGATGGGCGTGGCGATGACGAGGTCCCAGGTGCCTTCCGCGGACATGGCGGGCCCTTTCACAAGTCGGTGGGCGGCGGCCCGGCGGCGCGCCACACGGTGCCGCGCCGTTCGTGGGCGAACAGTTCCTCGACGGCGTGCGCGATCCGCGGGCCGACCTCGCGTTCCAGCAGGTACAGGGCGAGATCCAGGCCGGACGTCACGCCGGCGCCGCTGACGAAGTCACCGTCGTCGACGACCCGGGCGCGGACCGCGGTGACCCCGGTGGCGTCGAGCAGGTCCAGGCCCAGGTGATGGGTGGTGGCGTGGCGGCCCTCCAGCAGGCCGGCGAGGGCGTACACGAGCGAGCCGCCGCACACCGCGGCCGTCGTCACCGACGGGTTGTCCATCGCCGCCTTCAGCAGCGCGGGCAGCTCGGTGGTGAGGGTGCGGCCCAGCAGGACGGGGACGAAGTCGTCGCCCTCGCCCGCGTCGAGGTCGGGCTCCCCGACGCGGCCGGAGGCGCCCGGGACGAGGACGAGACCGGCGCGGCCCGGGTCGAGCGCGGCGGTGGCCCGCAGCGCGAGCCCGCCCGTGCCGCTGACCACCTCGCGTGGCCCTTCCGCCGACACCAGCTCGACGGTGACGGCACCGCCGGAGGCGGCCCCGCCCGCGTGCAGCACCTCGTACGGTGCGATGACGTCCAACGGGTCGAAGCCGTCGAACAGGACTATCTGCGCGTGCATGCCGCTCACGCTAAGCGGGTCCGCGGACGGGCCCCAGTGGCATTCGTGACCACTTCCAACGGGAAATCGCCAACCGTGCGGGTACGGTTCCCGCCATGCACATCGTCGCCGTGCTCGCCCTGGACCAGGTGATCCCCTTCGACCTGGCCACCCCGATCGAGGTGTTCGCCCGCACGACCCTGCCGGACGGCCGCCCCGGCTACGAGGTCCGCGTCTGCGCCGAGCACCCCGAGGTCGACGCGGGCGCGTTCACGCTGCGCGCGCCGTGGGGGCTCGACACGCTGCGCGACGCGCACACGATCATCGTGCCCGGCACCGCCGTCCTCCACGCCGCGTTGACCCCCGCCGTCCGGGCCGCCCTGCGTACCGCCGCCGCGAACGGCACCCGGATCGCCTCCATCTGCTCGGGCAGCTTCCTGCTGGCCGCGGCCGGGCTGCTCGACGGGCTGCGGGCCACCACCCACTGGGTCGCCGCCGACCTGCTCGCCGCCACCCACCCGGCCGTCGACGTCGACCCCGGCGTGCTGTATGTCGACAATGGACAGATCCTGACCTCCGCCGGCGCGGCCGCCGGGCTGGACCTGTGCCTGCACCTGATCCGCCGGGACCACGGCTCGGCCGTCGCCGCCGCGGCGGCCCGGCTGTCCGTCGTACCGCTGGAACGCGAGGGCGGCCAGGCGCAGTTCATCGCCCACGACCACCAGCCGACCCCGCAAGGTGCCGAACTCGAGCCGCTGCTCACCTGGCTGCGGGCCAACCTGCACCTCGACCTGACCCTCGCCGGCATCGCCGCCGAGGCCGGGATGAGCACCCGCACCCTGATCCGCCGCTTCCGCGACCAGACCGGCGTGACCCCGCTGCAGTGGCTGCACCGTGCCCGCGTCCGCCGGGCCCAGCACCTGCTGGAGACCACCCGCCAGTCCGTCGAGCAGATCGGCGCCCAGGTCGGCTTCGGCTCCCCGACCGCGTTCCGCGACCGCTTCAAGCGCACGACCGGCGTAAGCCCGCAGGCCTACCGCCACTCGTTCAGCTGACACGGGTGCAGGATGGGACGATGTCGACAGTGATACGCCCGGTGCGGGCGGGAGACGGGCCGGGACGGGCCAGGGTGTGGCAGGAGGCGGGCACGTTCTTCGCCGCCCTGGAGCCCGGCATCGCGCAGGAGCCGCATCCGGACGGGCTCGTGGAGTGGCACGAGGACCTCTGCGAGCGCCACGCGGCGGACCCGGCGGTGCTGATGCTGGTCGCCGAGACCGCCGGGGAGATCGTCGGGACGGTGGTGGCCCAGGTCCACGAGCCGCTGCCGTCCGCGCGCTGGCAGCTGCAGCGGGACCTGGCGCACCGCAGGGTCCACGTCGACGCCCTCGCCGTGATCGGCGCCGCCCGCCGCACCGGGGTCGGGGCGGCGCTGATGGCCGAGGTCGAGCGGTGGGCCGTCGAGCAGGGCGCCACGGTGGTGACGCTGGAGACGAACCTCGCCAACCCGACGTCGGTGCCCTTCTACGGGGAGCGCATGGGCTACTCCCCGCGGGAGGTGGTGTTCCGCAAGGAGCTGCGGTGACCCGGCCCCGCACCGGCTACCGGGCGGCGGGCACCTCCTCGCGGCGCGGCTGCCCGGCCGGCCGGGCGCGGAAACCCTTCGCCAGCAGCCACACCGCGAGGACCATCTCGTTGAGCCCGAGCGGGGCGACCAGCAGGCCGTGGACGGTCGAGTCCGGGGTGAGCACGCCGAGCAGGACGAGGACCGCGTCCACCAGGTACGGTGCCACCGCGACCACCGCCCAGCCCGAGATCCACCGGGGGACCAGGCGCGAGCGGAACAGCAGGACGTTGAGCAGCAGCGCGCTCAGGCAGAAGAAGAACGCGTGCGGCGCGTAGTCGAAGTCCGGCCGCGTCGCGGGCACCAGCAGGACCACCTCGACGGCCCGCGCCGCGACGTAGCCCACCGCCAGGGCCTCGCCGTGCGCCTTGAGGACCGGGAAGAGCACCGGCGGGATCATCACGATCGCGGCGCCCATCACCAGCACCATCAGCGCGCTCCCACCGGCGGAGCGGTCCAGCAGCGCGGCGCTGAGCACGCCCGCGACCGTCGCGGTGATGAAGAGGCCGCCGGTCACCCGCGCGGTCGTTCGGTCCATGTCCACTCCCTCTGTCCGATGCAGGCACCGAGTAGAGCCGCCGCCGGTGTGCGGCTGGTTGGGAACGGGCTTGCCCGCGGTGAGCGGGGCGTGCCAAGCTCGCGCTGTGGTGCGGATCAGGCTGCTCGGTGGTGTCCGCGTCACCACCGGTGACGGCGCGCCGGTCGACGTCGGCTCGGCGAAGACGCAGACGCTCCTGGCCGCCCTGGCGCTGTCCCCGGGCACGCCGCTGCCGCAGGCCCGCCTGATCGACCTCGTCTGGGGTGACGAGCCGCCCCGCACCGCGCACAAGACCCTGCAGTGGCACATCGCCCAGCTGCGCAAGGGCCTCGGCGCCGGCGCGATCGCCCGGGTCGGCGACGCGTACCGGCTCGACGTGGCACCCGACTCGGTCGACGTGGCCCGGTTCCAGCGGCACGCCCGCGACGGCGACCCGGGCACCGCGCTCACCCACTGGGGCGGGGCTCCCCTGGCGGGCCTGGACGCGCCGGGGCTGGCCGCCGCGGTCGCGGGGCTCACCGAGCAGTGGCTGGCGACCGTCGAGACCGACCTGGAGCGCCGCGCCGGGGCCGACCCGCGCGGGACCGCCGGGGCGCTCGCCGAGTTCGCCGAGCAGCACCCGCTGCGGGAGAGCGCGTGGGGGCTGCTGATGACGACGCTGTACCGGCTGGGCCGTCAGGCGGACGCACTCGCGGCGTACCGGCGCGCCCGCCACCACCTCGTCGCCGAGGCGGGGGTCGAGCCGGGACCGGCCCTGCGTGACCTCGAGGCCCGCATCCTCGGCCACGACGCCACCCTCCTCGACCCGCCACCCGCCGCCGCGCAGGAGCCGGCCCGTCCGGTCCCGCACGAGCCCGCGGCACCCGGTCCGGCGCTGCCGCTGGCCGCCGGCAGGCTCATCGGCCGCGACGCGGACCTGCGCGCGGTCGCCGAGGCGCGGGCGCCGGTCGTGACCCTCGTCGGGCCGGGCGGGATCGGCAAGACCCAGCTGGCGCTCGCCGCCGCCCGCAGGCAGGAGCGCGAGGCGTGGTTCGTCGAGCTGGCCGGGATCGCGGCGCCGTCGGACGTACCCGTCGCGGTCGCCGACACGATCGGCGCCGCCAACCGGCCGGGGCACAGCGTGACCCAGTCGATCGTCACCGCCCTGCGGGCCAGGCCGGCGCTGCTGGTCCTCGACAACTGCGAGCACGTCGTCGACGGCGCGGCCGCCCTCGCGCAGGCCGTCGTCGCCGGCTGCCCGCAGGTCACGGTCCTGGCCACCGCGCGGGAGCGGCTCGCCGTCGCCGGTGAGCAGGTCCTCGTCGTCGGGCCCCTCGACGCGGCCGCCGGCGCGGAGCTCTTCGACGCAAGGGCCGCCGCCGCCGACCGCACCTATGACCCCACGGCCCACCGGGCGGCCGTCGGCGAACTGTGCCGCCGGCTCGACGGCATCCCCCTCGCCATCGAGCTGGCCGCGGCCCGCACCGTCAGCCACCGCCCGGAGGATCTCGTCGCCCGCCTCGACGACCACCTCCTCGGGATCGGCGGCCGCCGGGCCGGCGCGGCACGGCACCGCACGCTGCGGGCGGCGATCCAGTGGTCGTACGACCTGCTCACCCAGGACGAGCAGACGCTCCTGCGGGAGCTGTCGGTCTTCGCCGCCCCCTTCGACCTGCGCGCCGCCGAGGCCGTCACCGGGGTGCCCGACGCCGACGGCGTGCTCGGTGACCTCGTCGGCCGGTCGATGGTCACCGTCGCGTTCGGGCCGGCCGGGCGGCGGTTCCGCCTGCTGGAGACCGTGCGCCAGTTCGCCGCCGGGCACCTGCGCGAGCGGGGCGCCGCCGACGTCGTCGCCGGCCGGCACGCCCGGTGGTGCACCGGCGAGGTGGCCCGCATCCACGGCATGCTCGCCGGTCCCGGCGAGGCGGGCGGCGTCGAACGCCTCGCCGAGCTGTGGCCGAACCTCCGCGCCGCGGTCATGTGGGCACGAACGACCGGGGACGCCGACCTCGCCGACGCGCTGGTCCGGCCGCTCGTCACCGAGCTGCCGCTGCGGGGCCGGCAGGAACTCGGCGACTGGGCCGAGCTGATCCTGGCGATGACGACCGCCGCGGACCCGGACCTGCGCGCGTTCTGGCTGCTGTGGGTCGCGGAGCGGCACACGCAGAACGCGAACCCGGGCGGCTACCGCGAGGTCGCCGACCGCTACGGCGCGGCCGAGGGGCCGTTGCGCCGCTGGGCGGACGCGTACTGCGGCGGCGACGGCGAAACGCTGCGGCGGTGCCTGCCCGGCGCGGTCGCGGACCTGCACCGGCAGGGCGAGCCCGACCTGGCGGCGTTCCTGGAGCTGGCGTCGGCGGGGACGCTGCTGGGCATCGGGGGCTTCGCGCACGTCGACGCCGCGGTCGGCGCGCTCGCGGACCGGCACCGCGCCGGCGGGCCGCCGACCCTGCTGCACTGGGCGTTGCAGACCCTCGCGTACTCGGCCGCGTTCCAGGGCCGCTCCACCGACGCCGAACGCCGCTTCGACGAGGCCGCCAGCGTCGACGTCCCACCCGGCACGCTGTCGGCGAACACGACCGCCGAGGCCCGGGCCGCCTTCCGGCGCGGCGAGCGGCCACGGGCGCTGCGGCTGCTGCGCTCGTACGTCAGCGAGCTCATCGACACGGGCAACGCCGTCGCGGCCAGCGTGGTCTGCATCGAGTTCGTCAACATGACCGCCGCCCTCGACCGGACCGCCGAGGCGTCGCACATGTTCGGTTACCTCTCGGCCGCGAACGACTTCGGCGCGATGGCCGCCCGCACCCTGATCCCGCGGGCCGCCCGGCTGACCGTCCACGACGGACCCCGGATCGACGATCACGAGGCGCTGCGGTACATGCGTGACGTGCTCGACGAGCTGATCGCGGCCCTGCCGTGACGGAGCCCTCGGAACTCGCGCTGCGGGACTGGGTGCGGACCCGGCTCAACGCCTCGATCGTGCGGGACCTCGCCAGCCTCGACTACGGCATGCGGGTCGACGAGCACCGCCGGGCCATCGAGGAGCTGCTCGTCGCGCGGCGGCTGCCGGACGCGCTCGACTGGACGCCGCGCGAGGTCCTCGAGCTGTCGGCGCACACGGTCGTCACCGAACACGATCCGGTGCCGGGGTCGGCCGGCTGGCGCGGCCACGTCGCGCGGCTCTTCTCCTGCCTGGCGCTCACCCGCACCGGCGACGCCGTCCACCCGGCCGGGCCCGTCGCCGGGCTGGTCGGGTCGGCGCTGGACCTCGGCCCCGAGCCGGCCGCCCTCGCCGCGCGCTTCCTCGCCTGGTGCCGCCTGCACGAGCCCGGCGGCTGGCGGGACAACCCCGGATCCCGGCCGTTCCTCACGCTCGGGCTGCTGCTGACGGACGACCCGGCGCTGCTGGACGCCTTCACCGGCGAGGTGCGCGCCGCCGTGCCCGTCGAGCGGTGGTGGGCCGACGGCACCCCGTCGGCCGCGCTGAAGGAGACCGCCGGCGCCGAGGCGTGGCGGGCCTGGCGCGCCCTCGTCGACCGCCGCACCGACGACCCCCTGCTGCGGTCCTGGTTCAAGGTCGGCTGACCTTGCACAACCGATCGACATCGGGCACTGTGGTGCGTCACGGGGGTGGCGTCGATGACGTGGATTTGGCGTGTGCTGACAATGTTCGTGGCCGGTGCGGTGCTGGCCGGCTGTGACAAGCCGGCCCCGCCCCCTGCCCCGTCGCCGTCCGCGTCCGTGAGCCCTTCGGCGTCGGCGACACTGCCGGCGGCCGCCACGGCGGGGACGTGCTCGTCGACGTACACGACCACGTACGGGTACGACACCGTCTCCGGGCTCACCGTCAGCGAGCTGCACCTCGTCGCGGACTGCTCGGCCAGGCACCTGACGGAGACGGTCCACGTCGGCACGTTCACCGGCGCGCAGGCGCAGGCGGCCGCACCGCCCGCACCCGCCGGACGGCAGGCCGCCTACGCCGAGTGCGAGCAGCGGGCCGGCGACTTCCTCGGCGCGGACTGGCACGACGGCCGGCTCGCCCTGCTGTTCCTGCCGCCGACGGCCGCGCAGTGGGCCGAGGGGACACGCACGTTCCGCTGCGATCTCGTGGAGCTGCGCGGTGTCCTCGGCGACGCGCTGCCGCGGTCGGGTTCGCTGAAGGACGGGCTGCGCGGCACCCGGCCGGTCGGGCTGGGGTGCGGCACCGCGGAGTTCAACACGGACAAGAACCCGCGCCTGCTGCTGCCGGCGGCGTGCGAGCAGGAGCACAACGCCGAATACGTCGGCACGTTCCGCGCGCCGGCCGGATCGGCCGTGGGCACCGGCAGCGACAAGGCGTTCCTCGACGGCTGCCAGCGGGCCGCCGCCGCCTACGTGAACCAGCCGCTCGCCGAGCTGACCAGGCGCCAGGGGTCCGGCATCACCTGGTGGCGGGTGTCGACGATCAACTGGGACGCCGGTGAACGCTCCGCCCGCTGCGTCGTCATCTTCCACCGCCCGGTCACGAAGTCGCTGCGCGGGCTGGGGTCCGCGCCGATCTGACGGTCAGTCCGTGACGCCGAGCTGGAACAGCCGGACGCGTCGCCGGTGTGGACCGGAAAATGCTTCGACGGCCCGCGCGCGGCTGTGGACAATCGCGGCATGGAACTGCGCGCGGCGCGGCCCGCCGACCTCGACCAGATCGGGGCGCTGCTCACGGACCGCGGCGAGGCCGCCGACGCCGAGGACCACCGGCTCGTCGTGGGGGATCCCGGCGGCGGCTATGACTCGTGCGCGGTCGTCGTCGACGGTGACCGGGTCGTGTCCACCGCGACGCTGCTCGACGAGACCGTCGTGCTCGGCGGCGTGCCGATCCCCGCCGGGCAGGTGGAGCTCGTCGCCACCGACCGGGCCTACGAGGGCCGCGGCCTGGTCCGCTCCCTGATGGAGTGGGCGCACGAGCGGTCCGCCCGGCGCGGGCACCTCATGCAGGTGATGGTCGGCATCCCGTACTTCTACCGGCAGTTCGGCTACCAGTACGCCATCCCGATCCCGCAGAACAGGGCCGTGCACACCGTGCCGGACATGCCCGACGGCTGCACGGTGCGGGCCGCCGGGCCGGACGACATCGAGGCGATGGCCGGGCTGCAGGACGCCGTCCAGCGGCGGCACGAGCTGAGCATGCCGCACTCGCCGATGTGCTGGCGCGCGCTCGTCGCCCGCTCCGGCAGCACCCAGGTCGTCGTGGAGCGGGCCGGCCGGCCGATCGGCACCGGCAGGGTCACGCCACCCGCCGAGGGCGTCGTGCTGGCCGAGGTCGCGGCGGACGAGCCGGCCGCGGTCGCGGCGCTGCTCGCCCACGCCGCCGGGCTGGCCGGTGGCCAGGAGTTCCAGGCGAAGGACCGCGAGGAGCTGCTCGCCGCGCACCTGGCACCGCCGGAGCCGGGCGCCGCCGAGTACTACGTGCGCGTCCCCGACGTGCCGGCGCTGCTGACGCACCTGCGCCCCCTGCTGTCGGCGCGGCTGTCCGGCTTCGCCTCCGACGACGACGTCGTCGTTTCGTTCTTCCGTCACCATGTACGGCTCCGGCGCGCCGGCGGTGTCGTGACCGAGGTCGTCGCCGGCGGCCCGATGCAGGCGCCGGCGTCGCACGGCGGTGCGGGCGTCGCACCGGACCTCGTCGCGCCGCTGCTGTTCGGCCCGCACGGCATCGCCGGCCTGACCGCGCGGCACCCCGACGTGTACCCGGGCCCGAACGCCGACCTGATGCGGGCGCTGTTCCCACCCGTCACCGCTGACCTGCTCACGTTCTACCTGCCCTGAACCCCGCACAATTTCCGGCCGGGAACCGTTCAGGTGCCGGACGGTTGCGCCGATGGTCTCAGCGTCACACGGACGCGACGGACCACAGGGGGCACGGATGAACCGCTCGACGATCACGAAGGCGCTCACGCTCGCCGGCTGCACCGCCGTCGCCGGCCTGCTCTGCGGGACCGCCGCCCACGCCTCCGGCACCGACGTCTACGCCCGCGGCGGCGTCATCTACTCCGTCGACGGCGACCGCACCGTCCGGCTCACCGAGGACCAGGTCAACTCGCAGCCCAGCCTCTCCCCCGACGGCACGCGCATCACGTACGTGCACAACAACACCGTCTGGGTGATGAAGGCGAACGGCGCCGGCAAGCACCAGGTCAGCGACCGCACCGGAACCGCACCCGTCTGGTCACCGGACGGCACCACGATCACCTACACGGCCGAGTCCTGCACCGGCGCGCCCGGCACGTTCCGCGTCGGCACCCGCGGCGGCGCCACCTCCGAGCCGATGACCCCGGCCGCGTGCCGCGACCAGGCCGCCCCGCAGGTCGGCTACATCACCGACGTCCCCGGCGAGGACACCCCCGCGCGGTAAGCTCCCCACCCCCGGCCCTACCCCGGCTGTGGCCACCCGCATCGGGTACCGTCGCCGACGTGCCCGACCTGGTCCGCCCCACCCGCGACGACGGCTCCGACCTGTGACCGCCCGCAGCGCCGACCATCCCGTGCTGGGCACCGTCGAGTTCGACGGGGGCACGCCGGACGACGTCACCGCGGTCGCCGGCGACCTGGCCCGCTTCGACGAACGCGCCCGGCACGCGATGCGCGAGGACTCGCCGCGCGAGGACTACCTGGACTTCGACGGCGCCGCCGACGTGCTTGGCGCCCTGTTCCACGCCGACACCGCCACCTTCGTCGCGGCGCTGCGGCTGGCCCGCGTCGGCCTGTACCCCGGCGAGACCGGCACCCGCGCGGTCCTGGACTACACGCTCGGCCGGCACCTCACCGACCACGTCGTCGCGGTCACCTTCGACGCCACGGGCACCGTCGACAGCGTGGCCGTGGAGAGTTGACCGCGGTCCTCGCCCTCGGCGGCCCGGCGGGCTCCGGCAAGACCAGCATCGCCGCCGCCCTCGGTGCCCTCCTCGGCGCCCCGGTCGTGCACCTCGACGACTGCTACCACGACGATCCCGCGCTGGCGCCGAGCCTGCCGCGGTACGACGGCCCCGGCCGCGTCGTCAACGTCAGCGACCCGGCCGCCATCGACCCCGACCGGCTCCGGCGCCGGCTCGCCGCGCACCGGGACGTGCCGCTGGTCGTCGTGGAGGGCATCTTCGCCCTCGCCCTGCCGCCGCTGGCCACCGCCCGCTGGAAGGTCTACGTCGACACTCCCCCGGACGTCGCCATCGCCCGCAAGACCCTGCGCAAGATCACCGAAGGCCGCGACCCGGCCCTCGTGCTGCGCGGCTATCTGGAGCACGGTCGCGGCGCGTACACCGGCCACATCGCCCCGACCAGGCACCTCGCCGACCTGATCCTCGACGGCACCGCCCCGGTCACCGCCTCCGCCGAGCGGATCGCCCGGCACCTTTCGCAACCGCCGGGGAGTTGACTCTCCCATGGTGGGAGACGCCAGGGTGGGGGTGTGCGAGTGGACGAGCTGTTGAGCATCGGGGAGCTGGCGAGGCGGACCGGGGTGCCGGTGAAGGTGATCCGGCACTGGTCGGACATCGGGGTGGTGCCGCCCACGGAGCGCAGCGGGGGCGGGTACCGGCGGTACGACGCGCGGGCGTTGGCGCGGCTCGAGCTGGCGCGGACGTTGCGGGAGCTGGGGCTGGGGATGGCGGCGATCCGGGAGGTGGTCCAGCGGGAGCGTGGGCTCGGTGAGGCGGCGGCGGTACACGCGGACGCGATCGAGGCGCAGGTCCGGGCGTTGCGGTTGCAGCAGGCGGTGCTGCGGTCGGTGGCGCGGCGGGACGCGACCGCGGAGGAGCTGGCCGAGCTGACCCGGCTGGCGCGGCTGTCGGCGCAGGAGCGCACCGCGATCGTGCAGCGGTTCGTGGTGGACGCGGTCGGGGATCTCGACGTGCCGGCGTACCGGGACGGGTTGCTGGCGGCGACGCCGGACCTGCCGGAGCGGCCGACCGACGAGCAGCTCGACGCGTGGATCGAGCTGGCCGGGCTGGTGCGGGAGCCGCGGCTGCGGGCCGCGTTCGAGCGGATGGCCGGGTACGCCGCCGAGCACGCGCCCGGGGAGCCCGGCGACCGGGACGTGGCGGCGGTCGAGCGGCTCACGGACCTGTGGGTGCGGCGGGTCACCGAGGCCGCGGACCGGGGCGTCATGCCCGACTCACCGGCGGCGGACCCGGTCGTGGCGGGCATCGTCGAGGCGTGGATCCCGACCCAGCACGGCACGGACCTGGGGCTCGAGCGGGACGGTGCGGAGGCCCGGCGGAGGCTGCTGGAGCAGCTGGAGGTCGCCTCGGACCGGGGCGTCGAGCGGTACTGGCAGCTGCTGTGCGTCATCAACGGCTGGCCCGTCCGGCCGAGCCTCGCCGAACCCGGCGCCTGGCTGATGACGGCGTTGCGGGCGAACCCGGTGCCGGGCGGCCGGGCCGCCGGGATCGCCGCGATGGCCGACGACGGCGGCGATCCCGAGCAGGTGCTGGCCGACTGCGAGCGGGTCCTGGCCGCGGTGGGGGCGCTCGTCGCCGCCACGGAGGTGGGCCGGTTCGGCGATCCCACGCCGTGCGCCGGCTGGGACGTACGGGAGCTGCTGAACCATCTCGTCTGGGAGAACCTGCTGTGGACCGGCCTGGCCACGGGCGCGCCGCGGAGTGACTTCGACGCCGATCATCTCGGCGACGACCATGTGGCCGCGTTCCGGGCCGCGGCGGCGGCGACGCTGGCGGCGTTCCGGCGGCCGGGTCTGCTGCGGGAGCGGTTCGGGCCGGCGCCGGGGTGGCGGATGGTCGAGCAGGTCGTCATCGAGATGCTGGTGCACGGCTGGGACCTGGCCACGGCGACCGGGGCGGGCACGGACCTCGTCCCGGACGTCGCCAGGCGCACGCTGGAGGCGGTGCGGGCGATCTACGGCACGCTTCCCCGGACCGCCGGCGGGTCGTTCGGGCCGGAACAGCCTTGGCCGGGCACGGCGACGGCAGCGGACCGGCTCGCCGCCTACCTCGGTCGCGCCGTCACAGGTCGCCGTCGGTGATGCCGCCTTGCTCGGTCGTGCCCTCACAGGTCGCCGTCGGTGATGCCGCCTTGCTCGGTCGTGCCCTCACAGGTCGCCGTCGGTGATGCCGCCTTGCTCGGTCGCGCCGTCACAGATCGCCGTCCATGATGAGGACGAGCGAGTTGCCGTCCGGGGCGACGCAGCGGTGGCCGGGCTCCGGGGCGACGAGGAGCCAGGCGGCCAGCTGCTCGAGGTTCTCGGCGAGCTCCTCCTGGACGTCTTCGGGGTCGTCGACGTCGAGTGCGTCATAGGGCAGGCTCTCCAGGGCCGAGCGCCAGCCGGACGCCGCGAACTCGGCCCGCACGGCATCGAGGACGGCGGGCGGCAGCTCGGTCACGATCGGCCACGACGCCCGGGGTGCGCTGCCGCGCGGCCAGGGCCAGGCGATGCTGCTCCGCTCCCAGTGGGCGGCGAGGGTCGGCAGGCCCAGCGCCGTCAGCGTCGGCGTCCAGTCCAGCGCCATCGTCTCCTGGATCCAGATGGCCTGCTCGCCGTGCACCGGCAGCGCGACGGCGTCGAGCAGCGGCGCCAGCAGGCGGACCACGTCGGTGGCGTTCGCCTCGTCCAGCTGCCCTGCCAGGACGTCGCGCGCGAGCCGCTCCACGGTCATGCCCGGCCAGCTGCGGGCGAGGTGGAAGTCGAGCTCGACGACCTCACCGGCCGACTCGTCGAGCAGCAGGTCGCCCGGCGCGAGGCCGGACCCGACAAGGTCCCACAGCAGCTCGGTGGAGACCAGGAAACCGATGACGTGACGCTCCGACACAGCCGGAGGATAGCCGGGGTCCGTCACGCCAGGGCGGGCAGGATCACCTCTTCCAGCACGGCGACGGGGGTCCGCCACTGTTCGGGGTCGTCGTAGTTGCCGGCGGTGACCGCCACCGTCAGGTCGAGCTCGGGCACGACGGCGAGACGCTGCCCGCCGTTGCCGGCGGCCATCACGATCGGACGCCCCGCCAGCGTCTCCAGGTACCACTGGTAGCCGTACATGGCGTCCCAGTCGGTCGTCAGGCGCGGCGTGAGCATCGCGCTGATCCAGTCCGCGGGGACGAGGTCCGGGCCGCCCGCGAGGAGCACCGAGCCGATGCGGGCCAGGTCGCGCGGGGCGAGCCGCAGCCCGGACGCCGCCGACGCGACCCCGTCCGCGCCTTCGATCCACCCGAAGTGCTCGACGCCCAGCGGCTCGAACAGCCTGGCGCGCGCGTATTGCGGCAGCGACCACCCGGTGCCGTCGGCGATCAGCTTGCCGAGCAGCGCCGTGGCGCCGCCGCAGTAGCTCCACCGGGTGCCGGGCTCCTCGACGATCGGCCGTTGCAGCACGTACCGGTACCGGTCCGCGGCCAGCTCCATGGCGATCTCGGCGTTGTCTGGGCTGTCGTACGGGATCTCCTCGCGCCATTCGAGACCGAGCGACATCGTCAGCGCGTGCCCGACGGTGAGCTCGCGGCGGGCGGCGTCGGCGGCCAGGTCCGGATACTGCGGGAACTGCTCCAGCAGCGGCGCCGCCGGGTCGGGCACGCACCCTTCGCCGAGCGCGACACCGTACAGCAGCGCCGTCACGCTCTTCGTGACCGACCGCAGGTCGTGCAGCGTGTCCGGCCCGAACTCGACCACGCCGAGCGGGACGTTCCACGTCCAGTCGGGGCCCGTGCCGTAGTGCTCCAGGACCGTCTCACCGCCGCGCACCGCCACGACCCCGTGCAGCCCGTCGAGGTGCCCGGCCGCGATCGCCTCGTCCAGCCGCCCCCGCAACCCGTCCGTCATCGCTCCTGACTAGCACAAATCCGCCGCCGTCCGCGACGTGGCAGTCTGGACGGGATGAACAGCAGAGCGTTGTCCGGTGTCGGTGTGCTGTGCGTGGCGGTGTCGATCGTCATGTACGGCCTGTTGCACGTGCTCCAGCCGTCGGCGCAGCTGGACTGGACGAGCCGCACGATCAGTCAGTACGCGCTGCTGTCCAACGGCTGGGTGTTCGACGTGGCGACGCTGCTGCTCGCCGCCGGGTCCCTGACCGTGGTCGCCGCGCTGCGGTCGGCCGGGCTGCTGCTCCGCCCGGGCGCGACGGTGGCGCTGCTGCTGTGGGTCGCCGGCCTGGTCGGCGTGGTCTGGTTCGAGAAGCACAACTGGGCGGCCGGCCCGTCGATGAGCGGCGACATCCACCGCGTCGCGAGCCTGGTCGCGTTCCTGAGCCTGCCGGCGGGCGCGCTGCTGGCCGCGGCGCCGTGGCTGCGCGCGACCCCGGCCCGGCTCGTCGCGCTCGGCGGGGTGGTGTCGCTGCTGTGCTTCTCACCCATCCTGTGGGCGCTGGTGTCCGAGCCGTGGACCGGCGTGCGCTGGTGGCGGGCGATCCCGCTCGGCGGGGTGGAGCGGCTGCTCGGCCTCGCGGAGGTCGCGACGGTACTGCTGCTGGCATGGTGGGCCGCCCGCACCCCCCGCACCCGCTGACGCGATGACCCTGCTGACACGGGTGGGCGCGGGGACCGCCGACGATCCCCGCGCCCTGTTGTGCCGTTCAGTGGGTCAGCTGCTGTACACCTCGAACTCCCACAGCGAGTAGCCGTAGCCGGTGGCTCGGGTGGTGCCGTTGATGCGCACGTAGCGGCCCGTGCCCGTCAGCCCGGTGTGGTCGTCGACGCCACCGTTCTCGCCGGTCACCGTCTTGATGGTCGTCCAGTTCGTCCCGTCGGCGGACGTCTGGATCTGATACGCCGAGCCGTACGCCGCTTCCCAGGTGAGCTTCACCCGGGCGATGGAGTACGACTGGCCGAGGTCGACCCGGATCCACTGCGGGTCCGAGAAGGTGCTCGCCCACCGGGTGGTGCCCGAGCCGTCCACGGCCGCCGACGCGGGGGTGCCGGCGTTCTCGACGCTGGAGGCCGTCGCGGTCTTGTTCAGCGCGAGGTTGGTGGCGGGCGGCTGGGTGCTCGTCCCCCCGTACACCTCGAACTCCCACAACGAGTAGCCGTACGCGGTGCCGCGCGCCGTGCCGTTGATGCGTACGTAGCGGCCCGTGCCGGTCAGCCCGGTGTGGTCGTCGACGCCGCCGTTCTCACCGGTCACCGTCTTGATCGTCGTCCAGTTCGTCCCGTCGGCCGAGGTCTGGATCTGATACGCGGAGCCGTACGCCGCTTCCCAGGTCAGCTTGACCCGGTTGATGGCGTAGGACTGGCCGAGGTCGACCCGGATCCACTGCGGGTCCGAGAAGGTGCTCGCCCACCGGGTGGTGCCCGAGCCGTCCACGGCCGCCGACGCCGGGGTGCCGGCGTTCTCGACGCTGGAGGCCGTCGCCGGCTTGTTCAGCGCCAGGTTCGACGACGGCGGCTGGGTGGTGCCGGAGTTGAACGTGAAGTCGTCGATGTCGAACAACGACCCCGCGCCACCGGTGAACACCAGGTACAGCGAAGACGTGCCGGCGGGCGGGCTGATCGACCCGGTCACGTCGGCCCAGGTCTCCCAGCCGCCGGTCGGGGCGACCTGCACCGTGCCGGCCACCGGGCCGGTCGGCGAGCCGGTCCGCACGGTGATCGTGCCGCCGGTGCCGGCCGAGGCGACCCGCGCCTTGAAGCTGTTGACGCCGGCCAGGTTGTACGTGTTGAACGAGATCCAGTCGCCGTTCTCGATGTACCCGACGGCGTTGCCGCCGTGTGCGCTGGGCTTGGCGGCGAGCTGGACGCCGTTCATCGTGTTGTAGTGCTCGGCCTGCCGGGTGCGCGGCTGCAGCTGGTGCTGGTCCTGGACCGCGGTGCCGCTGACCGGGGTGTAGACGGCGGCCATGACCCCGAAGATGTTCGAGCTGGGGTCGTGTTCACCGTCCACTGTGGTCTGGATCGACCCGGTGCAGCCGTTCTTGCTGGTGATCGGGTGACCGTGACTGTCGTGGCCCAGGACGTAGTTGACCACGACCCGGTTGCAGTCGATGGTGCCGGCGTTCGGGTCGGTGACCCGCACCTCGAACGGCACCAGGTCGCCGAACTGGAACACCGAGCCGTCGGCCGGGGCGATGAGCTGGATCGTCGGTCTGCCGACCCCGACGACGACGCTGGCCGTCGCGGTTCTGCCGCCGGTGTCCCGCACCGTCAGCGTCGCGGTGTACTCGCCGTTCGTGGGGTACGTGAACGTCGGGTTGGCCGCGGTGGAGTCGGTGCTGCCGTTGGTGGTGAAGTCCCAGGCGTACGTGATCGCGTCGCCGTCGGGGTCGTTGCTGCCGGCCGAGCTGAACTGCACGGTCAGCGGTGCCGCCCCGGAGGACGGGGTCGCCGCGGCCTGGGCGATCGGTGCCCGGTTGCCGCCGCTGTTGTACTCGATGCGGTACAGCGCCGAGTTGGCGTCGCCGCCGAACCAGGTGGTGCCGTAGTCGAGCACGTACAGGGCGCCGTCCGGACCGAACTCCATGTCCATGATGGCGGTGCCGGTCCACGGGATCGGCGTGATCGTGCCCGCCGTGCCGTTGGCGTTGATGGTGGCCGCCTTGATCCAGCGGCTGGTGAACTCGCCGAGCATGACCTGGCCGTTGTACGAGGCCGGGAACTTCACGTCGGAGACCAGGTTCGGGTTGAAGTTGTAGACCGGGCCGGCCATGGGACCGCCGCCGCCCAGCTCGGGCCGCCACGGGCCCTGACCGCCGTACGGCAGCCAGGCGGCCTGCGACGCCGGCAGGGTGGTGATGCCCGTGTTGTTCCGCGAGTTGTTCGTCGGCCCACCGGCGCAGTTGTACGCCCCGGACGACGGCCCGCTCGGGAACGTGTACTCCTGGTACGGGGTGTTGTAGTTGGAGCAGTACGGCCAGCCGAAGAAGCCCGGCTTGGTGATCCGCTCGAACGAGACCGTGCCGGCCGGCCCGCGGTTCGGGTCGGCGGAGCCGGCGTCGGGGCCGTAGTCACCGAGGTAGACGACCCCGGTGGCCTTGTCCACGCTCATCCGGAACGGGTTGCGGAAGCCCATGGCGTACACCTCGGGCTTGGTGTTGGCCGTGCCCGGGGCGAACATGTTGCCGGCCGGGATGGTGTAGCCGCCGGTCGCGCCGGGCTTGATCCGCAGGACCTTGCCACGCAGGTCGTTGCTGTTGCCCGAGGTGCGCTGCGCGTCGTAGGCGGGGTTGCGGTCGGCCCGCTCGTCCAGCGGCGCGTAGCCACCGGAGTCGAACGGGTTGCTGTCGTCGCCGGTGGACAGGTACAGGTTGCCGGCGGCGTCGAAGTCGATGTCACCGCCGACGTGGCAGCACAGCCCGCGGCTGGTCGGCACGTCGAGGATCGTCACCATCGAGTTCGGGTCGATCGTGTTGTCGTCCCGCACGGTGAAGCGGGCCAGCTTGTTGGAGCCGTTGAACGGGGCGAACTGCGCCGCCGTGCCGGTGGACGGCGCGTCGCCGCCCGGCGTGCTCAACGGTGGCGCGTAGTACATGTACACCCATTTGTTGGTGGCGAAGTTCGGGTCCGCCTTGATGCTCTGCAGGCCCTCCTCGTCGTGGGTGTAGACCTGCAGCGTCAGGGCGACCTTGGTGTTGCCGTTGACGTCGGTGTACCGCACGACGCCGTCGCGCGAGGTGTGCAGCACGCCGCGGTTCGGCAGGACGGTGAGGCCCATCGGCTCGCCGGTCTCCGCCACGCCCTTGGCAAGGTTCACCTGGTTGAACGTGCCGACGGCGGACTGCACGGAGCAGTTGCCGATGTTCTGCGCGGCGTACTTGATGCCGCCGAGCAGGTGGGTGCGGAAGTTCGCCTCGGCGTAGCTCTCCTGGGTGTGGCCGAGGCCGGTGTACCAGGAGCGCCCGCCGTCATACGCGCGGCACCAGGAGATCGGGTGGTCGCCGTTCATGGTGCCGCCGGTGTACGTGGCCTCGTTCAGGTTGGCCAGGACGTGCACCTGCGAGCGCGGGTTGGTGCGGTAGTTGTACAGCTCGTCCGTGCGGTTCCAGTTCGCCGGGATGCCCGCGTTGGACGGGTGCGCGGTGTCCTCGATACGGACCGTCACCGGCTGGATCGCCGGGTGGCTGGAGAAGTAGGCACCCACGAGGTTGCCGTACCAGGGCCAGTCGTACTCGGTGTCGGCGGCGGCGTGCACACCGACGTAGCCGCCACCGGCGCGGATGTAGCGCTCGAACGCGGCCTGCTGGTTGGCGTCGAGCACGTCGGCCGTCGTCGACAGCCAGATGACCGCCTTGAACCTGGCGAGGTTGGTGTCGTTGAACTGCGTCGCGTCCTCGGTCGCCTCGACCGTGAAGTTGTTCTGCGTGCCCAGTTGCTGGATCGCGGTGATCCCGGCGGGGATCGCGTCGTGCCGGAACCCCGCGGTCTTGCTGAAGATCAGCACCGAGAAGTCGGCCGCGAACGCCGGGGCAATGTTGAAGCCTGCCGCGGCCAGCACGAGGGCGACGCAGAGCAGCACTCTGCGGAACATGATCGGTTGCACCTCTCCTACGGAAGAAAGCAGCGAACGACGTGCGCCGATCACGTCCGATCGTTGGCCGCGGTCTGGTGACCCCGCGGTCGGGTCCCGGACGCGGGCACGGTTGTGCGCCGCCCGCTCCGGCGGGTGGATGGGGGATGTCGCGCGGGCTTCGGTGCCACGCGGATGTGCGGCGTCGCGCGCCTCGCCGAAGGTCGCGCGGTGCCGTTCGGCGGCCCGGCACCGTTGGCGGCGGCATCCGGGCATTTCAGGGGCGGGGGCGGGGGCGGGGTCTCCTTCCACCTCGACCAGCAACTCCAGAGAGCGCTCTCTCATCGAGGTGCCGACCAGTTAAGCAGACTCCCCACCCGCTGGCAACGGTCTCAGCATCGACCACCATTTATCCGAGCAATCGAGCACCACGATCACGTGCGTGACCCCCGCCCCGCCGCCCACGACAGCCTGCCGTTTCACGGCACGAATCCGCCGGCGACCGGTCATGCGGCCCGGGTGACGTTCTGTCGCCCTGGACGGTGGTGGGCTGGCGGCATGAGCAATCCGGAGCGGGAGCGGGTGGAGTCGTTCGGACGGCCGGAGGACGGGCTCGCCGACGCCACCCCGTGGTACCGGTGGGGACCGTACCTCAGTGAGCGCGCCTGGGGGACGGTCCGCGAGGACTACAGCGGCGACGGCACCGCGTGGGAGGCGTTCCCGCACGAGCACGCACGGTCCAGGGCGTACCGGTGGAGCGAGGACGGCCTGGCGGGCATCAGCGACGCGGAGCAGCGGCTGTGCTTCAGCCTCGGGCTGTGGAACGGTCGCGACCCGATCGTCAAGGAACGCATCTTCGGCCTCACCGGCAACGAGGGCAACCACGGCGAGGACGCCAAGGAGTACTGGTGGTACCTCGACGCGGTGCCGAGCCACGCGTGGCTGCGCTGGCGGTACCACTACCCGCAGCGGGCGTTCCCCTACCAGCAGCTCGTCGGCGAGAACCGGCGGCGCTCGCGGGAGGAGCCGGAGTTCGAGCTGCTGGACACCGGCGTGTTCGACGAGGACCGGTTCTGGATCGTCGAGGCGGACTACGCCAAGGCCGACCCCGACGACCTGCGCATCCGGCTGCGGGTCACCAACCCCGGGCCGGAGGCGGAGACGCTGCACGTGCTGCCGACCGTCTGGTTCCGCAACACCTGGTCGTGGGAGGGCGGCGGCACGAAGCCGCGGCTCGCCAGGAAGGACGACTCGATCGGCATCGAGCACGAGGGCCTGGGGTCGATGGTGCTGCAGGCGGCGCCGGGCCCCGACGGGTCGATGCCGCGGCAGGTGTACTGCGAGAACGAGACCAACGCGGAACGGCTCTTCGGGGCGCCGCCGGTCACGCCGTTCCCGAAGGACGGGATCAACGACCACGTGGTGCACGGCACCGCGACCGTGAACCCGGCCCAGGAGGGCACGAAGGCGGCCTTCTGGTACGAGTGCACCGTCCAGCCCGGCGAGACGGTGGAGCTGTCGCTGCGGCTGGCCCCGAAAGTCGACAAGCGCGCGTTCGGGCCGGGCTTCGAGAAGGTCCTCAAGCAGCGCCGGACCGAGGCCGACGCGTTCTACGCCGAGCTGACCCCGGCCGGGACCAGCGCCGAGGACGCCATGATCATGCGGCAGGGGTTCGCGGGCATGATCTGGGGCAAGCAGTTCTACAACTACGACGTCGCGCGGTGGCTCGCCGGTGATCCCGCGCAGCCGCCGCCACCGCCCGGGCGGCAGCACGGCCGCAACGCCGGCTGGCGGCACCTGGACGCCTCCGACATCATGTCGATGCCGGACCCGTGGGAGTACCCGTGGTTCGCCGCGTGGGACTCGGCGTTCCACGCGGTCGCGCTCGCCCGCCTCGACCCGGCGTTCGCGAAGTACCAGCTGGTCCTGCTGTGCCGCGAATGGTTCCAGCACCCCAACGGCGCGATCCCCGCCTACGAGTGGGCGTTCGAGGACCTCAACCCGCCGGTGCAGGCGTGGGCCGCCCTGCAGGTGTACAACGTGGACGGTCGCCGCGACCTCGCGTTCCTCACCCGGGTCTTCTCGAAGCTGGTCCTGAACTTCACCTGGTGGGTCAACCGGGAGGACGCCCAGGGCCGCAACCTGTTCGAGGGCGGGTTCCTGGGCCTGGACAACATCGGCCCCATCGACCGTTCGCACCTGCCGCCGGGGTACCGGCTGGAGCAGTCCGACGCGACGGCCTGGATGGCGTTCTACTGCCTCAACCTGCTCGAGATGGCACGCGAGCTCGCGGCGCACAACTCGGCGCTGGACGACCTCGTCGTGAAGTTCCTCGAGCACTTCGCCCTCATCTCCGAGGCGATGCAGGGCAACGACCTGTGGGACGAGCAGGACGGGTTCTACTACGACATGCTGCGCGGGCCCGACGGCAGCAGTGCGCCGCTGCGGGTGCGGTCGATGGTCGGCATCATCCCGTTGTTCGCCACGAAGGTGCTGTCGCAGGAGGACTTCGCCCGCGTCCGCCGGCTGTGCAAGAGTTTCGCCGCGATGCCCGAGCATCAGGTGCTCGGCGGGACCGACGGGATGGTCGGCGTCGGTGTGGCCGCGCACGGCCGGGCCCGCCGCATCCTGCCGCACCTGTTCGACGAGGAGAGCTTCCTTTCGCCGTACGGGCTGCGCGCCCTGTCGAAATGGCACGCCTCGAACCCCTTCAGTGTGCAGCTGCCCGGCTGGACGGCGACGGTCGGCTACGAGCCCGCCGAGTCCACCACCGGCATGTTCGGCGGCAACTCCAACTGGCGCGGTCCACTGTGGATCCCGTTGAACTACCTCGTGGTGCGCACCCTGGAGGACTATCACGCCAACCTCGGCGACGCCGTGAAGATCGAGTACCCGACGGGTTCCGGGCGGCAGTGCACCGCCGGCGAGATCGCCGAGGACCTCAGGCAGCGGATGCTGTCGCTGTACCGGCGGGGCCCGGACGGCCGCAGGCCGGCGTTCGGGTGGATCGACCGCTTCCAGAACGACCGGCACTGGCGGGACAACCTGCTGTTCTACGAGTACTTCCACGCCGACAACGGCGCCGGTCTCGGCGCCACGCACCAGACCGGCTGGACGGGCCTGCTGGCCGAGCTCGTCGCGCGCCCGGCGGTGGCCCGATGATCACGTTCGGCCGCCAGGTGTGCGGCTCGCTGGAGTCGGCGGCCAGCCGCGAGTGGCTGGTCACCGACGGGCTCGGCGGCTACGCGATGGGCACCGTCGCCGGGCTGCGCACCCGCCGGTACCACGGGCTGCTCGTGGTCGCCCTGCCCGGCGCGGCATCCCGCCGGCTCGGCCTCGCCGCCCTCGACCCCGTCGTGCGGATCGGCGACCGGGTGGTCCGGCTCGCCACCGACGAGTGGGCCGGCGGCACCGTCGACCCGGCCGGGCACGTGCACCTCGCCGAGTTCAGCCTGTCCGACGGCGTACCGTCGTGGCGCTGGGACCTCGGCGACGTGGTGCTGGAGCGGGAGATCGCGATGGCCCACGGCCGGTCCGCGGTCGGCGTGGTGTTCCGCGTCCTGCGCGCGCCGCACCCGATCTCGCTCGACCTCACCCCGTTGTGCACGTGGCGCGACGCGCACGGCGAACGCAACGCGTACGGCGCCCCGCAGCTCACCCCGGTCGCGGGCGGCTTCGAGTTCGAGGGCGCCTACCGGGTGACCGGCCCGTCGTGGCAGCCGGGCGGTGAATGGTTCCGCGGGGTGTACGCCCGTGAGGAGGCCGCCCGCGGGCTGAACCCGACCGAGGACCTCTTCGCCGCGGGCCGCTTCACCGCCACGCTCGCGCCGGGCGCCGCCACGGCCGTGACCGCCTCCGTCGGCGAGGAGACGTCGACGGGCGTCGACATCGTCGCCGCCGCCCGCGAGCGCGCCCGGTCGCTCGGCCGGCTCGCCGGCGCGGGCGACGCCATCGGCCGGCAGCTGGCCGTCGCCGCCGACCAGTTCGTCATCGACACGCCCACGGGCCCGTCGGCCGTCGCCGGCTACCCGTGGTTCGGCGAGTGGTCCCGCGACCTGATGACGTCCTTCGAAGGCCTGTTCCTCACCACGGGCCGCCACGACGAGGCCCGCAGGGTCCTGCTCCGCGCCGGCGCGACCGTGTCCGACGGGATGCTCGCCAACACCGCCGACACCGGCACGCTGGAGTACAACACCGCCGACGCCGCGCTCTGGTTCCTGCACGCCGCCGGGCGGTACGTCGCGGTGACCGGCGACCTGGACGTCGTCGCCGCGCTCGCCGAACCCATGCACGAGGTCCTCGACCACCACCTGCGCGGCACCCGCTACGGCATCGCCGCCGACCCCGCCGACGCCCTGCTCAACCAGGGCAAACCCGGCTTCGCCCTCACCTGGATGGACGCCCGCGTCGACGGCATCCCCGTCACCGACCGGCACGGCAAACCCGTCGAGATCAACGCCCTGTGGATCTCGGGCCTGGCGGGCACCGCCGCGCTGTTCGACCGCATCGCCCGCCGCAACGACTGGGCGTCCCTCGCGGCCCGCGCGGCGGCCTCGTTCTCGGCCCGCTTCCCCCGCCCCGACGGCCTCGGCCTCTACGACGTCGTCGACGGCCCCGCGGGCGACGACCCGTCGATCCGGCCCAACCAGCTCCTGGCGGCGGCGCTGCCGTCCGTGCCGGCGGCGGATCCACGCATCGTCGAACTCTGCCGTGCCACGCTGCTCACGTCCCTCGGCCCGCGCTCGCTGGCCCCCGGCTCACCGGGCTACCGCGGCGTGCACCGCGGCAGCTCGTCCGACCGCGACCACGCGTACCACCAGGGCACCGTGTGGCCATGGCTCATCGGCCCCTTCGTGGACGCCGCCCGCCGCGTCGGCGCGGACACCACCGGCGTCCTGGACGGCCTCGAACTCCACCTCGGCGAATGGGGGCTCGGCTCGGTCTCCGAAACCACCGACGGCGACGCCCCGCACACGGCCACCGGCTGCCCGTTCCAGGCCTGGTCCGTCGCCGAGCTCTTCCGCGCCCGCGCGCTCCAG
Organism: Dactylosporangium sp. NPDC051087; assembly: GCF_055586325.1. NCBI lineage: Bacteria > Bacillati > Actinomycetota > Actinomycetes > Micromonosporales > Micromonosporaceae > Dactylosporangium > Dactylosporangium sp. NPDC051087. The sequence continues at coordinate 192,213 of NZ_JBVJIJ010000015.1, forward strand.
CACACGGACCCGGCACCCGCGATGCCGGGGAAGCGGTCGACCTGACCGTCCTACCGGCCCGCGCCGGCCGCCATGGCGCTGACCGGCGGCGGATCGTAGGTCGTGGGTCACTTCTTCCAGAAGAAGACCAGAATGTAGCCGTCGGGGTCGGGGAGCTCGAACTCGATCATGCCGGACTTCTTCGTCGGTTCGGTGGCGGGTTTGAGGCCGAGGTCCTGGACGCCCTCGTAGAAGGCCTGGATGTCTTCGACCTTGATGTACAGGTGGCTGCCGGCGTGCGTGACGGCGCCGGCCTCCTGCGGGCGGAAGATGATCCAGAACCAGTTGACGTAGGCGGTCAGCTGGGCCGGCTCGCGCTTGAGACGGAAGCCCAGCTTCTCGTAGAACGCGGCGGTCGCGTCCAGGTCCTTGACGTGACAGACCACGCCCGAGATGCTGCTCATCTTCATCGTCCGCTCCCTTTCGCTGTGGGTCCTCATCGGTACTGACGTGGCCCGCGGCGGCGATGTGACGGATGCCGGGGGCGAATTCTCGACGCCGCGGCTCGTGCCGCAGATCTCGTCGCGACCGGATGGTCGAGGGCGAGCGGATCTGGCAGGCCACCGGAGGTCCGAATTCCGCCGTTTTGCGGTAGTCGGGTGATTTTCGGGCGATCATTTCCGTGTGAGCCAGGAAACGGGAGGGCCTGACGACGATCACGTGGTCCACGTCGGGCGGCAGCCGATCTACGACCGCGACGGCGTCGTGATCGCGTACGAGCTGCTGTTCCGCGCCGGGGCGACCGCCGCCACCGCATCCCGCCGTGACGCGCACGCCACCGCCCGGGTGCTGGTCGCGGCGTTCACGGAGTTCGGGCTGGAGGAGATCGCTGACGGGCACGTCTGCTTCATCAACCTGACCCGCGACTTCCTCACCGGGCACCTGCCGCTGCCGTTCGACTGCAGCCAGGCGGTCCTGGAGGTGCTGGAGACGACCGACGTCGACGAGGACGTCCTGGCCGGGGTCGCGTCCCTCGCGGAGCAGGGGTACACCATCGCCCTCGACGACTTCGTGTTCGGCGCCAGTCACGAGCGGCTGCTCGACGTCGCCACGTACGTGAAGATCGACATGCTGGACGCGACCGAGGAGGACGTCCGCGCGACGGTCACCCGCTGCCGGCGGCACGCGCACCTGCAGCTCGTCGCGGAGCGCCTGGAAACCCCGGAGGCGCTGGACCTGGCGATGTCGCTGGGCTTCGAGTTCTTCCAGGGTCACGTACTGGGCCGCCCGCACGTCAGCTCGACCGTGGCGCTCGCCCCGTCGCGCCTCACCCGCCTGCGGATCATGGCAGAGCTCAGCACCGACGACGTCGACATCGACGGGCTCGTCGCCATGGTCGGCCAGGACGCGGCCCTCAGCGTACGGCTGCTGCGCGCCACCAACGCCGCGTCGTTCGGCCTCAACCGGACCGTGTCGTCGATCCGCGACGCGGTCGTGGCGCTGGGCCTGGGCCGGTTGCGGCAGTGGGTGACACTCATGGTCGTCGCCGACATCACCGAGGCCGACCCGGAGCAGCTGAGCCGGCTGCTGATCCGGGCCCGCTGCTGCCAGCTGCTGGCCGAGGCCGCGGCGCTGCCGGGCGAGCCCGCCTACATCGGCGGGCTGCTGTCGGCCGTCGCGGACCTGTTCGGCGAGCCGACCGACCGGATCCTCAACGGCGTACCCCTGGACCGGACCCTGACCGACGCGCTCGTCACCGGCAGCGGCCCGCTCGGCGAGGTGCTCACCGCGGTCCGCGCCTACACCGCACCGTCCGCGGAACCCGCCGGGCACCCGCCCGCCGATCCGGGCGCGCTCGCATCGCACTACCTGGCAGCCGTGCGCTGGGCGAACGCCACCCTGAGCGACCTGTCCACCGAACTGCGCCCGCCCGCGCCGGACCGCGCCGCCCAGGACCTCGCCTTGTAGGACCGCGCCGCTTCGAAACGCGCCGCTTCGAAACGCGCCGTTTCGGACCGCGCCGTTTCGGACCGCGCCGCTTCGGACCGCGCCGCCCCGGACCGCGCCGTTAGAACCGCGCCGTTTAGGACCGCGCCGTGCAGGGCCGTTCGTGCAGGGCCGTTCGTGCAGGGCCGCGTCGCCCGGGAGCGCTGGGGCTGGCGCGGCTGCGCGACCATGGCCGGGTGAGCCGATCCTTCTGGCGCCCCTGGCGGCGGCCCGCCGCCCCCACCGGCCCGGGGCAGCCGCCGGCCGACCCGCACGAAGCCGAGGCATGGCACCGCCGGGCCGTCGCCGCCGACCCCGCCCGGACCCTGTCGATGGTCCGGCTCGCCGACCTGCTGCGCGGGCGAGGCGCCCTGGAGGAGGCCGAGTTCTGGTACCACCGCGCCGCCGGCGCCGGCGACCAGTTCGCCATGAGCACCCTCGGTGACCTGCACCGCGACCGCGGCGACCTGCCCGGCGCCGAGACCTGGTACGCCCGCTCCGCCGAAACCGGCTACGTCGTGGCGATCTGCAACCTCGGCGACCTGTGCCTGGCCCGCGACGACCCGGCCGGCGCCGAGGCGTGGTACCGGCGCGCGGACGACGACGAATACGCGCTGAGCCGCCTCGGCAGCCTGTTCGCCCGCCTCGGCGACACCGCCCGGGCCGAGACCTGGTTCCGCCGCGCGGCCGACGCCGGCAGCACGTACGCCATGGACAGCCTCGGCGACCTGCTCCAGGCCCGCGGCGCCCTCACCGAGGCGGAGCAGTGGTTCCGCCGCGCCGCCGACGCGGGCAACGACTTCGCCATGTGCAGCCTCGGCGAGCTCCTCCGCGACCACGGCGACCCCGCCGGCGCCGAGCCCTGGCTCCGCCGCGCCGCCGAGGCAGGCAACGTCCGCGCCATGTCGGCGCTCGGCGACCTCCTGGACGGCAAGGGACGGGCCTGACCGTGTCGCCCGCCACGCGCTGGTGGCGGTCAGCCGGTTGACGCCGAGCCGGTGGTGACGGGGACGCCGAGGGCGTCGAGGAACTCGTGGGCCCAGTGGTCGACGTCGTGGGCCTGGACGTGGGCGCGCATGCGGCGCATCCGGGCGGAGCGGTCGTCGGGTGGGGCGGCGAGGGCGGCGACCATGGCGCGTTTGAGGTCCTCGACGTCGTGCGGGTTGACGAGGAACGCGTCGTCGAGCTCGGCGGCCGCGCCGGTGAACTCGCTGAGGACCATGGCGCCGAGCTCGTCGCGGCGGGCGGCGACGAACTCCTTCGCCACGAGGTTCATGCCGTCGCGCAGCGGGGTGACGAGCATGACGTCGGTGGCGAGGTAGAGGGCCACGAGCTCCTCGCGTGAGCGGGACTGGAAGAGGTAGTGCACGGGCACCTTGCCGACGGCGCCGTGTTCGCCGTTGATCCGGCCGACCTCCCGTTCGACGCGTTCGCGCAGCTGCTGGTACTGCGCGACCCGCATCCGGCTGGGGGTGGCGACCTGCACGAGGACGACCTCGTCGTTGGAGACGGCCTCCTCGGCGAGCAGCTCGCCGAACGCCTCGACGCGCTGCTCGATGCCCTTGGTGTAGTCGAGCCGGTCGACGCCGAGCAGCAGCCGCCGGTCGCCGCCGAGCTCGGCGCGCAGCCGCTCGGCCTCCCGCTGCGCTTCCGGCGAGGCGGCGATGCGGTCGATCTCGGCGACGTCGATCGAGATGGGGAAGGCGCGTGCGACGACGGTGCGGTTCTCGTACACCACCGAGTCGTCCTGCGGCGAGAGGCCGAGGAGCCGGCCCGTCAGCTGCAGGAAGTTCTGCGCGGCGAGCGGCCGCTGGAACCCGACGAGGTCGGCGCCGAGCAGCCCGCGCAGCAGTTCGGCCCGGCGGGGCAGCTGCATGAACAGCTCCACCGGCGGGAACGGGATGTGCAGGAAGAACCCGATGCGCAGGTCGGGCCGCAGCGCGCGCAGCATCGCCGGGACGAGCAGCAGCTGGTAGTCGTGCACCCACACGGCCGCGCCCTCGGCAGCCACTGTGGCGGCGGCCTCGGCGAAGCGGCGGTTGACGTCCTCGTACGCCCGCCGCCACTCCCGCTTGTGCACGGGTGGCTCGACGAGGTCGTGGAACAGGGGCCAGATCGTCGAGTTGGACTGGCCCTCGTAGTAGCGGTCGATGTCCCCGGAGCTCAGCGGGACCGGCTGCAGCTGGATCCCGTCGACCTCGGCGGGTCCGGTGTCGTCGTCGGGCGCGCCGGTCCAGCCGACCCAGGCGCCGCCGGAGCTGCGCACGATCGGCTCGAGGGCGCTGACCAGCCCGCCTGGGCTGCGGGTCCACTGTGCTTCGCCGTTGTCGTCGGTGGTGCGGTCGACGGGCAGCCGGTTCGCCACCACGACAAAGGAGTATCCGTCAGCCACACCCTCGGGTTACCCAGCGGCACCGAGACAAACCAAAGGGTGTGGCTGACGCCGGGCAGGTCAGCCGAGGTACTTCTCCCACGGGCCGGTGATGGCCAGGGTGATGCCGGGGACCTGGATGTTGACGAACAGGACCTTGCCGTCCGGGGAGAACGTCGGGCCGGTGAACTCCGAGTAGGTCGGCGCGCCGTTGGACGTGCCGTTGCTGAGCATGTTGCGGGCGATGGCGTAGGTGGGGCCGCCGGGGACGGAGCTGAGCACGTGCGAGGCGCGCACGCCGTCCTCGGCGAGCACGAGGGTGCCCCACGGGGTGACCGTGACGTTGTCGGGGCCGTCGAAGGTCAGGTCGGCGTACTTCGGCGAGGGGCCCTCACCCTCGGCGGCCGCGTTGTGCGGGAAGTAGGTGACCAGCGTGATGGTCTGGTCGCTGTAGTCGTAGAACCAGACCATGCCGTCGTGCTTGGTGGCGTCGGCGGGCAGGTCGTTGGCGCCGAAGGCGAAGCTGTTGACGATGTAGCAGCCCTTGCGGGTGCTCCAGACGCCCTCGAACTTCTTGCCGCGGGTGACCTCGCCGTCGGCGAACTGGGTGCGGACGGACTTCGTGGTCGCCTCCCGGTCCGGGACCTCGATCCAGGTCACCTTGAACGGCCGGCCGATCTGGGCGGAGGTGAGGTAGGCGACGTCGGGCAGGATGCTGCCGTCGTCGAGGCGGATCTGCATCGCCTCGAGCTTGCCCGCGGTGTCGCTGAGCGTGTTGGCGATGCCGGGGCCGAGCCGCTTGCCGTCGGTGGCGCTCCACCGGTAGAACAGGCCGTTCGGGCCGCTGGCGTCCTCCGACAGGTACACGTGCCGCAGGTCGGGGTCGACGGCGAGGGCCTCGTGGTCGTAGCGGCCGAACGCCTTGATCGGCTTGGGCAGCTGCTTCTTCGACTCGCTCTGGAAGACCTCGAAGACGTAGCCGTGGTTCTTCTGGTACGTGCCGGTCTGGCCGCCCGCGCTCCAGGTGGCGCCCGCGTTGATGGTGGTCTCCTCGCAGGTCAGCCACGTGCCCCACGGGGTGACGCCGCCGGCGCAGTTGCGCACGGTGCCGGAGATGCCGACCCACTCGCCGGTCCGGCGGCCGCGGCCGTCGGTGGTGATGACGGTGCAGCCGCCCGCGTTGGGCGCACCCGGGTCGTAGACGGTGCCCTCGATGTGCGGCACGCCGTAGACGAGCTGGTGCGGGTTCAGCTCGTGGTTCTGGATCAGGACCAGCTTGTTGTGGCCGTCGGCGACGACACCGGCGCCGTCGTGGTAGCCGGGCGTCTTGCCCTGGCCGCCCGACATCTCCGTGCTGCCCTCGCGGGTGACGATCGTGTACGAGAAGCCCTCGGGCAGCGCGAGGATGCCGTTCGGGTCGTCCTTGAGCGGCGGGAACGGACGCCCGCCGCCCGAGCCACCGCCACCGGGACGGCCCTGCTCGTGCGCGGCGGCCGGCTCGGCGAGGCTCGGCAGCGCGCCGGCGACGGTGAGGCCGACACCTGCCGCGGTGCCACCGGCGAGAATCTGCCGACGGGAAACGGTCATGCTCACATCACTCCCTGGATGATGAACGCATTGCGCGGTCATCCAGGAGCCTCTGAGACGTCGGTGAATATCCGGCAAACGTGGGGCGTACAGCTCACGCTGAGCTGACGTCCGCGTCCCTACGATCTCGCAGGGCGGTGCGGGTGACCTGGTACACCACGGCCGTGAGGGGGACGGCGACGGCCGCGCCGGCGACACCGCCGGTGAGCGCCCCGGCGGTGACCGCGACCAGGACGACCGCGGGGTGCAGGCGCAGCGCCTTGCCCATGATGAGCGGCTCGAGGACGTTGCCCTCGACCTGCTGGACGACGATGACGGCGGCCAGGACGAGCAGCGCGTCGACCGGTCCGCCGGCGGCGAGGGCGACCAGGGTCGCGACGGCCCCGGCGACGGTCGCGCCGAGGACCGGCACGAACGCGGCGACGAACGTCAGCACGGTCAGCGGCAGCGCCAGCGGGACGCCGATGATGAACAGCGCCGCGCCGATGCCGGCGGCGTCGATGGCGGCGACGGCGACCGTGCCGCGGGCGTAGCGGGACAGCGCCCGCCAGCCGTTGCCGGCGGCTTCGCTCCACCGGTCGCGGCTGTGCTCCGGCAGCCGGTCCCGTGTCCAGCCGGCGATCGACGGACCGTCCTTGAGCAGGAAGAACACGAGGATCAGGGCGAGCAGCGCCGAGCCGAACGCTTCGACGGCGCTCATCGCGTACGCCGCGGCGTTCGGCGCGACGGCCTTGCGGACCCGCTCGCCGCCCTGCTCGACGGCGGCGTCGAGCTGGCGGTCGCTGACCCCGGTCGTGCTCGCGATCCAGTCACGGGTGCGCTCCCAGCCCTGGCCGAGCTCGCCGGGCAGCTCGCCGGCCTGGGCGGCGACCGCCTGCCACATCAGCAGTACCGGCACGACCAGCACGACCAGCAGCACGAACACGCCGGCGAGCGCGCCGACCGCCCGTGGCGCGCCGCGGCGGCAGACGAACTCGGTGACCGGCTGGAGCAGCGCGGTGAGCAGCAGCGCGACGACCACCGCGAGGGTCAGCGGCGCGACCAGCACCGCGAGGCGCAGCGCCAGGTACACCGCGGCGGCGACCACCAGGGCGCAGCCCGCCGCGGCCGCCGCGTACCTGAGCGACCAGGGCAGCGCCCGCCAAACTCCCGTGCCACGATCCGGCGTCATGGCCGGTCTGTACCCGGGCGGGTTCCGCGGCACACACGTCACGGTCACTACAGCGGCGCTGGAGTATCGATGGAGGGCGCTTTCCGGACGGATGCCACTCGCGTACGGTGGCCGCGTGCCCGCCCTCGAGATGGTCCTGCCCGGTCCCGTCGAGCCCGAAGGCCTGCTGGCGCAACGGAAGCCGGTGCCCGTGCCGGCGCCGCACGAGGCGCTCGTCGAGGTCGAGGCGGCCGGCATGTCCTTCGACGACATGCTCATGCGGCGCGGCGCCTGCCTCGACCGGCGCACGTATCCGATGGTGCCCGGCCGCGACCTGGCCGGCGTCGTGACCGCCGTGGGCGCCGCCGCCGACCCGGGACTCGTCGGCCGGCGCGTCGCCGCCGTCGTGCCCGGTGGCGCGTGGGCCACGCACGTCACCGTCGCCGTGGACGCGCTCACGCCGGTGCCCGGGGCGCTCGGCCCGGTCGAGGCGGTCGCCCTGGCCTATCCGGGGGTGCTCGCCTCGCATCTGCTGCACGACGTCGCCGGCGTCCGGCCCGGGCAGGTCGTCGTCGTGCCCGGCGCGCCCGGCTGGGCCGGCACGACGCTCGTGCAGCTCGCCCGGCAGGCCGGCGCGCGGGTCATCGGCATCTCCAGCACCCGGCAGCTGGCCGGGACCACGGACCTCGGCTTCGCCCCGGTCGACCACTGGACCGAGGACGTCACCGCGCGGGTGCTGCAGCTCGCGCCCGGCGGCGCCGACGCCGTCTTCGACAACATCGGCGGGCCCAACCTCGCCGACTCGTGGGAGCAGCTCAACGCGTCCGGAATCCTGGTCTCGTACGGCAACAACGCGACGCGGGACACGGTCGCCGACCCGGCCGCGCTGCGGGACCGCTTCGGCGCGTGGATGGCCGCGTCGCCGGGCCGGCGGGCAGTCACCGCCGGCCTGTTCACGGACGGGCCGCCGGCGAACACCGTCCTCAGTGGACTGTTCGCGGCCGCGGCCGAGGGGCGCCTGCGTCCCTACGTCGCCGCGACCCACCCGCTGACGGACGCCGCGGCGGCGCTGCGCGGGTTCGAGGCCGGCGGCCAGATCGGCCGGGTCGTGCTGACCGTGCCGCGCACGGGGCTCAGTCCCACCAGACCCGCCACACCGGCTCACCGCCCAGGCTGACCGCCAGGTCGGTCAGCGTGTCCGCGAAGTAGTTGTCGTACGCGCCGTCGTTGTACACCTGGTACTCCATGGCGAGCGTGAGCGCCGCGGCCCGGTCCAGCGGCGGGTGGCGCACCGTGAACTCGGCGCTGTCCGTCGTCATCGCGACCAGCTCGGCGCCGTAGCGGGCGTGGAAGTACCGCAGGATCGCCGCGTGCTCGGCCGGCGACGGGTACTCGTTCCAGCCGCCGTGCTGCAGCACGAGCGGGACCTGCCACGGCGCGGCGGCGGGGACCAGCGCGACGACCACCTCGTCGTAGTGGGCGACGCCGAAGCCCGGCGGCTCGGGCCGGGCCCGCCACTCCCCCTCACCACGCAGCTCGGCACGGACGGTGTCGGCGTGCGCGCCGTAGATCCTGAGCCGGGCCGCGATGCGATCGGCCAGAACGGACGCGCCGTCGAGCCGCGGGGCCGCCTCGTCCAGCGGGCACGGTCGCAACTCCTCAGGGGCGGCCGCCGGCATCAGCAGCGGCCACAGCCCGGTGCCGTCGTGCTGTACGCGCAGCCGCCACCAGCACAGCAGGGGGTCGTCGCCGGCGGGGAAGCCCCACACCGGTACACCCGCCGGCGTCGTCATGAGGAGCCGGAGCGAAGCCATGACCGGCAAGATACCGCCCACGACGCGGCGAGGAGGCCCCCGGCGGCCGCGCACAGCAGCCGCACGCCGGTGGTGTGGGCCGGCTCAGCGCCGGGCAGGAACGGCGTGACCGCGATCAGGGGCAGCGTGACGGCGGCGGCGACGGTCCAGAACAACGCCGGGTGGCGGGCGCGCGGCGGCGGGTCGCCGTGCCAGGCGCGCAGCAGCCGCCGCCGGCCGATGTGCGCGACGGCCGCGACGAAGCCGAACGCCCCCAGCGCGTGCATGACGTACTCGGACCACGGCAGGACGAACTCGACCCGGTCCAGGGCGAGGTGGCTGGCCGCGCCGAGCAGCGCCGACGACACGGTCACCGGCCAGGCGGGCCACCGGCCGAGCGCACCGAAGGCCGCGAGTCCCGGCAGGTGCGCGGCGAGGACCGGCGCCGCCCGGCGGGTCAGCCACGCGACGGCGACGGTGACCGGCAGGCACCAGGCGACGAGCCCCGGCCACTGGTGGGACAGCGGCCAGACCGGCAGGCCGGAGCCGTCCAGGATGTATGCGAGGTCCGGCGCCGTCGAGCCGGCCACGAGCGCGACGCCGTCGAACCAGCGTGGCCGCCACACCTTCAGCGGCAGCACGGCGGCGGGATGGGACGGGAACGTCAGGGGCACCGGGGCAACGCTAACGGCGGCCCGTGGGGGGCGGGTGCCGCCGGCGTGGAGATACGGGGAGGATGGCCACCATGACGAGCATCGCCGACGCGCCGCTGCGCCAGGCCCGCAACTCCGCCGCGTTCTGGGCGGCGACCGGTGTCGCGCGTGGCCACGAGGTGATCCGCCGCCCCGGGTACCTCGCCGTGGCCGGCGACGAGCGCGCGGGCCTGCGCGTCCTGATCCAGCGGGCCGGCCTCGACGCGGGCGAGGTCGCCGAGGTCACCGCGCTGGTGGGCGGCGCCGCCGGGCCCGTGGACATCGAGGACCCGTTCAGCGCGACCGACCTGGCCCATCTCGGCATGCGCACCTGGCAGATGCCGGTCATGCTGCGCCCGCCCGCCCCGGTGGACGCGCCGGCGATGGCGGTGACCCGGGCCCGCGACGAGGCGGACCTGCACGCGGCGGAGCGGGCCGTGATCGGCGGGTTCGGGCTGACCCGCTTCGAGCCGCACCGCGGCGGCGAGCTGTTCCCGGCGGCGCTGATCGAGCAGCCCGGCGTCGAGGTGTACGTCGCCCGGCTCGACGGCGAGGTCGCCGGGGCGTGCGTGACGGTCGTCGACGACGGGCTCGGCAGCCACTACTGGGTCGGGACGCCGCCCGCGTTCCGGTCCCGTGGCGTCGGGCGGGCCGTGATGCTCGGCTCCCTCGCGCCGCTGGCGGACCTGCCGGTGACGCTCACGGCGTCGCGGCTCGGCGTGCCGCTGTACGAGTCCCTGGGCTTCACCGTGGCGGCGCCGTCGACGTGGCGGTCGTCGACAGGGTGAGGTACCACCACGACTCGCCGAGCGCCTCGGCCTGCTCGTCGGTGGGGCGGTGCCCGTCCGGCAGCCGCACCGAGTCCCACACCATGTCCTCGTACATCACGCAACGATGTCACAACCGTGATCGTCCGGGCGGCGCCGTCCCCGCGTGAACGGCCGAAAGTGTCATACGTGTCCTCTACAGTTGCCCGGTGCATGTCGCAGACAGTCATGACCTGATCAAGGTCCACGGGGCCCGGGAAAACAATCTGAAGGACGTCAGCGTCGACATCCCCAAGCGCCGTCTGACGGTGTTCACCGGCGTGTCGGGGTCGGGCAAGAGCTCGCTGGTGTTCGGCACGATCGCCGCGGAGTCGCAGCGACTCATCAACGAGACCTACAGCGCGTTCGTGCAGGGGTTCATGCCGAGCCAGGGGCGGCCCGACGTCGACCTGCTCGAAGGGCTCACCACGGCGATCATCGTCGACCAGGAGCGGATGGGGGCCAACTCCCGGTCCACGGTCGGCACCGCCACCGACGCCAACGCCATGCTGCGGATCGTGTTCAGCCGCCTCGGCGTGCCGAGCGCGGGGCCGTCGTTCCACTACAGCTTCAACGTGCCCGCCGGCGCGTGCCCCCGCTGCGAGGGCATGGGCACCAACAACGACATCGACCTCGACGAGCTGTTCGACCGGGACAAGTCGCTGTCCGAGGGTGCGATCACGATCCCGGGTTACAGCGTCGACGGGTGGCTGGTGCGGATCTTCGCCGCGTCCGGGTTCGTCGACGCCGACAAGCCGATCCGCGACTACACCGAGCAGGAGCTGCACGACTTTCTGTACAAGGAGCCGGTGAAAATCAAGATCGACTCCATCAACATGACCTATGAGGGGCTCGTCCCCCGGGTGCAGAAGTCGTTCCTGCAGAAGGACAAGGAAGCGCTGCAGCCGCACCTCCGGGCGTTCGTGGAGCGGGCCGTCACGTTCACGGCGTGCCCCGAGTGCGGCGGCACCCGGCTCAACAAGGCCGCGCTCGACTCCCGCATCGACGGCATCAACATCGCCGACGCGTGCGCGATGCAGATCAGCGACCTCGCCGACTGGGTCCGCGGCATCAAGGACCGGGCGGTCGCGCCGCTGCTGGCGACGCTGCAGCAGACGCTGGACTCGTTCGTGGAGATCGGCCTGGGCTATCTGTCCCTCGACCGGCCCTCCGGCACACTGTCCGGCGGCGAGGCGCAGCGCACGAAGATGATCCGGCACCTCGGTTCGAGCCTGACCGACGTGTCCTACATCTTCGACGAGCCGACCGTCGGCCTGCACCCGCACGACATCCAGCGGATGAACGGGCTGCTCGTCCGGCTGCGGGACAAGGGCAACACGGTCCTCGTCGTGGAGCACAAGCCCGAGACGATCGCGATCGCCGACCACGTCGTCGACCTGGGCCCCGGCGCCGGCGGCGCGGGCGGCACCGTCTGCTTCGAGGGCACCGTCGACGGCCTGCGCGCCAGCGGGACCCTCACCGGGCGCCACCTCGACTATCGGGCCACCCTGAAGGCCGAGCCCCGCACCGCGACCGGCGCCCTGCCGATCCGCAACGCGACACGGCACAACCTGCAGGACGTGAGCGTGGACGTGCCGCTCGGCGTCCTGGTCGTCGTCACCGGCGTCGCGGGATCGGGCAAGAGCTCACTGATCCACGGCTCGGTGCCCAAGGGCGCCGGCGTCGTCTCCGTCGACCAGACCGCGATCCGCGGCTCCCGGCGCAGCAACCCGGCGACCTACACCGGCCTGCTCGACCCGATCCGGACCGCCTTCGCCAAGGCCAACGGCGTGAAACCGGCCCTCTTCAGCGCCAACTCGGCCGGCGCCTGCCCCAACTGCAACGGCAACGGCGTCATCTACACCGACCTGGCCATGATGGCCGGCGTCGCCACCGTCTGCGAGGAATGCGAGGGCAAACGCTTCCAGGCGGCCGTCCTCGAATACAAGCTCGGCGGCAAGAACATCAGCGAGGTCCTCGCGATGTCCGTGACCGAGGCCGAGGCGTTCTTCGCCGCGGGCCACGCGAAGTCGGCCCCCGCCCACGCCATCCTGCACCGCATGGCCGACGTCGGCCTCGGCTACGTCACCCTCGGCCAGCCGCTCACCACCCTGTCCGGCGGCGAGCGCCAGCGGCTCAAGCTGGCCATCCACATGGCGGAGAAGGGCGGCATCTACGTCCTGGACGAGCCCACGACGGGCCTGCACCTCGCCGACGTCGAGCAGCTGCTGAAGCTCCTCGACCGCCTCGTCGACTCCGGCAAGTCCGTCATCGTCATCGAGCACCACCTGGCCGTCATGGCCCGCGCCGACTGGATCATCGACCTCGGCCCGGGCGCCGGCCACGACGGCGGCCGCCTCGTCTTCGAAGGCACCCCCGCCGCCCTGGTAGCCGCCCGCTCCACCCTCACCGGCGAACACCTCGCCACCTACGTGGGCGCGTAACCACCCCTTCCGTCCCGGGCCTGCTGCGTGCGGCGGGCGGCTCGACCGCCCGCCCCGCGCCGGCCCCGGGCCGGAAGTCTGAGCTCCACGGCTCCACGGCTCCACGGCTCCGGCCGTCGACCGTGGGGCGCCGGACTCGTCATCTCGACGCGCCATGCCCATTTCGACACGTCGGCTCGGGGCACGACGGCTCGAGGGCACGTCGCCCCGGCGTGCTGGATTTCCGCACGTCGACTCCAGACACCTCAGCACGTTCGGACCGGCACGGCGAGTCCACCACCCTCCCCGCCTTGCTCCGGCGGGCAGCCGGGCACGGGGGACATGTCGGCTCGGGATACGACGGCTCGGGACACGACGGCTCGGTGCGCCGGGGTTCCGCACGTCGACTCCGAACACTCCGAGAACGACTGCACGACTGCACGACTGCACGACTGCACGACTGCACGACTCCACGACTCCACGACTCCACGACGAGCCCACCACTTTCCCCGGCAGGCTCCGGGGGCACCCAAGCACGAGGGCACGTCCGCTCGGGAACACGACGGCTCGTGGGCACGTCGTCCCGGTGCGCTGGAATTTCCGCACGTCGACTCCGAACACCGAGCACATCGACTCCAGACACCTCAGCACGTCGGCACGGGCGCGGTGTATCCACCATCCTCCCCGCTTTGCTCCGAGGGGGCCACCCGGGCACGGCGGCACCGGCGCACGTCGGCTCGGGACGCAACGGCTCGGCGTGCCAGAGTTTTCCGCACGTCGACTCCAAATACCCAGCACGTTGGGACGGGCCCGGTGAATCCACCACCCCGCCTTGCTCCGAGGGGGCACCAGGGCACGGCGGCACGGAAACACGACGCTCGGGGAACGTCGCGCCGGAGCGTCCACACGTCGGCTCCAGACACCTCAGCACGTCAGCGCAGGCCCGGTGAGTCCACCACCCTCCGCGCCTTGCTCCAGGGGCACCCCGACACCGGGGGCATGTCGGCTCGGAACACGACGCCTCAGTGCGCCCGGGCCTCCGCACGTCGGCTCCAGACACCTGAGTACGTCGGCACGGGCCTGGTGAGTCCGCCGCCCTCCCCCTTGCTCCGGGCGGCACGGCTGCCCCAGGGCACCGGGCTGATCGGCACGTCGGCTCCCAGAGACACCGGCACATCGACCGCAGGGGCACCGTATCGGTTCCGGAGAGGGCACTGGGCGTGGCGGCTCCAGGGGAACAGCGGCGCGTCGAGTTCGGAGTCCGGGCAGCGGATTGACGGACTTGGTTTCGGACCTTCGGACCTTCGGGGCTTCGGATGCCGAGAGTTCCGGAATTGGAGCCGGGAGTTCGAGCGCCGCCTGTTTCGGATCGGTGGACCTGGCGCCCGTTGGTGAGAATGCCGAGCCCGGACCCGGCGCGTGGGCTCCGGCGGTGGACGACGGCGATGACGAGCGGCTTCGGGTCTGTATGACGGCGCCATCGTCCGGGGAGTTCGAGGAGCGGGTGGCGGATACTCTGGGCGCGGCGGTCGGCGGGCTTGAGGGGGAAGGGACGCTCGTGGAGCTGGATCTCAGTGTGCGGGCGGGTGAGGTGCTTGAGGCTGAGATCGTGGTGCCGCCGAAAGCCGGACGGTGGGCGGCGGTGAGGTTGTTTGCGGCGGCGACGTTGTATTCGATCTTCGACGACCTCGGTCACAATCCCCGCACGCCGTCGCTGGACGGGTTTCTGGTGGTGACTCGGCGGGACACCGGGGAGACGGTGCTGCGGGTGGAACTGTCGTTGCGGCCGGCGGTGGATGAGCCTGACGCCGACTATCTGGGGTACGTGCGGCGCCAGCTCGACGAGCTCACCGTCAAAGAGTTCCTCGACAGCTGGGGCGTGGCGGTCTAGGAACGGCCGGCGCGGGAGAGCGCCGACGATGCCTGGGCGGCCAGTGCGGACACGAGGTCGGCGGCCGGTGGCAGGTCGGTGACCAGGTCGACGCCTTCCCCGGCCCAGACGGGCAGTGGCGGGACGGCGCCGCTGGTCACGTCCTGCTGGTAGTCCCGGAGGGCTTCGGCGGAGGCGGCGAGCTCGTCCTCCCGCCCGCGCCAGCGGTCGAGGAACGGGTGGCCGAGCGTGCGGGCGGCGTACCGGGACGGCCACCGTGAACCGCGCGCGATGTCCAGCACCCGGTTGCGTTCGGTGTCCTCGCCGCGACCGGCGAGGATCGCCCGGGTGATGCGCGGGTCCACGAGCGCTTCGGCCGTCGCCTGGAAGCGGGTGCCGATCAGGGCGCCCGACGCGCCGAGGGCGAGGGCCGCCGCGACGCCGCGGCCGTCGGCGATCCCGCCCGCGGCGAGGACCGGCACGTCGCCGGCGAGGTCCACGACCAAGGGCACGAAGGGCAGCGTCGAGCGGCCCCGCAGGGCGCCGTGACCGCCGGCCTCGGTGCCCTGCGCCACGATGACGTCGGCGCCCAGGTCGACGGCGCGGCGGGCCTCTTCGAGGTCGGTGACCTGGAGGATCAGCAGGGCATCCGTTTGCCGGACGATCCGCGTGTACGGGCCGGGATCGCCGAACGACAGCATGACGGCGCGCGGCTCGTACATGAGCGAGCGCCGCACGGCGTCGGTGGTGGTCATCCAGGTGAGGAACCCGATGCCCCACGGCAGGCCGGTGCCGGCGACGGTCGGGGCCTCCCGCTCCAGCCACTCGGGGTTGCCGTCGGCGGCGCCGAGCATCCCGAGGCCGCCGCCGCGCGAGACCGCCGCCGCGAGGGCGCCGCCGGCGGAGCCGCCCATCGGGGCGAGGGCGATCGGGTGCCGGACTCCGGTGAGGCGCGTGAACGGCGTCGATAGCATCCTCGCACGGTACTGTCGCGGCCATGCTGTTCGCGTACCGCCGGTACTGGCGCGGGCGCTGCTGCGGTACGCCGGGCACTGGGACCCGTTCGACTGACGGCTGTGGCACGCTGTCTGGGTGCTGATCGTCATGTGTGGCCTGCAAGGGACCGGGAAGAGCACGATCGCCGCGCAGCTGGGGCTGCGGCTGCCGGCGCCGGTGCTGCCCGTCGACCCGGTCGAGCTCGCGATGTGGGCCGCCGGCGTCGACCGGGACCAGCCGACGGGCCTCGCCGCGTTCGTCGTCGTCGGTGCCCTCGCCGGCAACATGCTCAGGCTCGGTCAGACCGTCATCGTCGACGCCGTCAACGACGCGGAGGTCGCCCGGCAGCAGTGGCGCGACCTGTCCGCCCGGCACGAGGTCACGCTCCGCTTCGTCGAGGTCGTCTGCTCCGACGAGGCCCTGCACCGCCGGCGCCTCGCCGAGCGCGCCGACAACGACATCGCCGGCGCCGCCGAGCCGACCTGGGAGTCGGTCGAGGCGCGCCGAGAGGGCTTCGTCGGCTGGACCGACGACCGGCTCGTCCTCGACTCCGTCGCCGACGTCCCCGACAACGTCGCCCGCGCCCTGGCGTACGTCGGGAAGAGCTGCTGAAATCGGTCGTGGAAACCGCCGGGCTTGGGCACGATGCGGGGATGAGTGGAGCGCCTAAAGGGTTCACCTACCGTGTCCGCAAGAGCGGCGACATCGAGCTGCTGCACCACGGCCGCCCCGCGGGGGTGCTCCGCGACGCGGCGGCGGCCCGCTTCCTGGCCGACGTGGACAACCAGGATCCGCAGGAGCTGATGGCCCGGCTGACCGGCAACTACAAGCACGGCAACGAGCGGACCGCTCGCGACCATCCACGCAACCGGCGCAGGTGAGCGGCTAGCGTGGCGCCACGGACTCCGGGCCGCCGGGGGTCGGCTGGGCCGGTTCGGGGGCGGGGCGCGGGCCGTACATGATGACGGCGACACCGATCAGGCAGATGGCGGCGCCGGCGAGGTCGTAGCGGTCGGGACGGAACCTGTCCACGAGCATCGCCCAGGCGAGCGACCCCGCGACGAACACCCCACCGTAGGCGGCGAGAATGCGGCCGAAGTTCGCGTCAGGCTGGAGGGTGGCGACGAACCCGTACGCGCCGAGGGCGGCGATCCCGGCGCCGATCCACAGCAGTCCCCGGTGTTCCCGGACGCCCTGCCAGATGAGCCAGGCACCGCCGATCTCGGCGAGCGCGGCGACGAGGAACAGCACGATGGACCGGACGACTGTCATGGGCGTATGGCAGCACAGCGGCGGCGGTGCGGCACCGCCGGGGCAGGGCCGCACCACCGCACCGGGCTCAGCAGCCGCCGCAGCCGCAGCTCGCGCCCGCGGCACTGTGAGCGGAACGGCGGGCGGCACTGCGGCGGTGCTGCCACCACATGCCCAGCGCGAGGACGACGAGCCCGGCGGAGACGGCGAGCAGCGTCTTCTCCACGATCGCGGCGCCCGCGGTGGTGAGGACCCCGGCGGCGATGAGCAGCGGCAGGGCGCAGCAGGCCGCGCAGGCCACGGCCGCGAGCACCCCGCTGACCTTGCTCCGGGTCGGCGGACTGGCCGGCGGAGTGGCCGGCGGACTGGCCTGTCCGGGAACGGGCTTCACGGGCAGGTTCACCGCAGGTCCCCGGCGGCGGCCCGGGTGGCGAGCGAGGCCAGGGACGCCAGGACGTCCGCGTACTGCGCCGGGACCTCGACGTCCAGCGTCAGCGCCTCCCCCTCCGCGGCCGGCTCCCCCGTCACGGTGAACGTGAAGAACGAGCAGCACGCCGTCTCCCGGGCGGCGAGGTCGCGCACCGACGCTTCCACGCCGGCACGGCCCGCCAGCCGCAGCCGTACGTGCGTCGGCGACACCGGCTCGACCGCCCGCACGGCGGTGGCGAACAACGCGTCGAACTCGGCCAGCCGCAACGGCCGCTCGGCCGTCGGCAATGTGCACGCGTCCGGGATCAGCATCGACATGGTGAGCCTCCTTGGGTCGGGTTCTCCACGACGGTAGGGCCGTACCCGGGTACCGGATGCAAGCCCGAAACCGCGGTCGCGAGTGAGACCCGCCGCGAGCGGGCATACTGGGATGGATCCGGCGAGGGAGGCGGACGCACCGTGGCCGACGAACCGCTCACGATCAACTCGGTCAACTCGACCGCGGGACATCTCCTCGGGCTCCTCGTGCAGGCGCCTGACCTGGACGACTTCCTGGACCAGATCGTGCACCTCGCCGGCGCCGTGGTCACCCCCGCGGTGGCGTGCGGCGTCACGGTCCGCAGGGACGGCCGCCCGTTCTCGGTGGCGGTCAGCAACGACCTCGCCGGACAGGTGGACGAGATCCAGTATGTCGCGGACGAGGGCCCCTGCCTGGACGCGCTGCTCGACGGCGAGACCGTCGTCGTCGACGACCTCGCGCACGAGCAGCGCTGGGACAAGTACCGGCCGCACGCCGTCGCCTACGGGGTGGCCAGCTCGCTGTCGCTGCCGCTGCTCGTCGACGGGCAGTGCCTCGGCGCGCTGAACCTGTACGCGACGCGCGAGTCCGCGTTCACCGGCCCGGTGCGCGAGCAGGCCGCCGAGTTCGGGGCCCGGTGCAGCGAAGCGCTGACCGTCGCGGTGCGCCAGGTCCGGCAGTCGCGGCTGCTGGACCAGCTCGCCGAGGCCATGGTGTCCAGCAGCGTCATCGACCAGGCCATCGGCATCCTGATGGTGCAGCAGCGCTGCACCGCGGAGACCGCCTTCGACCTGTTGCGCCGCGCCTCGCAGAACCGCAACCGCAAGCTGCGCGACGTCGCGGCCGACATCATCACGAAGGTCAGCGGCGCCCCGCCCGCGCCCCGGCCCCCGTTCAGGCCAGCGCCGCCCGAGGACATCTCCGGCATCTGACCCGCTCGAATCCGGTCAGTCCGAGGGTCGGTCCAGGGGTAAGTCCGAGGCTGCCCGCAGGTCCGCGACGATGCCCGCGAGGACCGCCGCCGGGTCCGGGGCCCTGGTCAGCGCGCGGCCGATGACGACGTGCGAGGCGCCGGCCCGCACCGCCGCCACCGGATGCGCGGGACGGGCGTGGTCGGCGCCCCCGGGCCCGCCGGGCAGGGTGACGCCGGGCGTGACGATCAGCTGGCCGGGGCCGAGCAGCCGGCGCAGCGCCGCCGCCTCGTGGGGCGCGGCGATGACGCCGTGGCAGCCCGAGCGCCGGGCCAGCAGCGCGAGGCGCGCCGACTGCTCCTCGGTCGTGCCGCCGACGCCGACCTCCGCGAGGTCCGCCGCGGTGAGGCTGGTGACGACGGTCAGGGCGACGACCCGCAGCCGGGGGAACTCGGCGGCGGCACGCACCGCGGCCTCGAGAATCCTGGCACCGGCGGTCGCGTGCACGCTCACCATCGTCGCGCCGTGGCGGCCGGCGGCCCGTACCGCGGCGGCGACCGACGACGGGATCTCGAAGAGCTTCAGGTCGAAGAAGACGTCCTTGCCGGCGTCCGCGAGCCCGGCGGCCAACGCCGGACCGGCGGCCGTCAGCAGCTCCAGCCCGACCTTGTACGACCGCGCGGCGTCCCCGAGCCGCTCGACGACCGCCGCGGCGGCCCGGGCGTCGTCGAAGTCGAGCGCGACGACGACCCGACGGGACAGATCCATGACCGTCATCCTGGCATGATCGGCGGCATGAGCGACCGCTTCCTCACGCACCTGCCCATCGGCGGGCCGGCCGTGCCGTTCGACGGCAGCGGCATCCCGGGGTGGGACACGTTCCCGTTCGACGGCGACCTGCGGGTGCGCGCGCTCGACCCGCCGCAGCTGCCCGAGCCGCCGCGCGACGGTGAGGACGGCCCCGATTCGTGCGGGATCTGCCGGGAAGGGCCGGCGAACGCGGTCTGGGCCGACGAGCACTGGATGCTGCGGCACGCCGGCGGGCCCAGCGCGATCCCGGTCGTGGTGCTGCTGTGCCCGATCGGCCACTACGACCTGAGCGACCTGCCGCCGGAGCGGGCCGCGGAGATCGGCCCGATGCTGCAACGCGTCGAGCGGGCCATCATGTCCGTCGGCGGCATCGCCAGGGTCCACGCGTCGAAGATCGGTGACGGCGCCTCGCATCTGCACCTGTGGTTCATGGGCCGCCCGGCCGGCCTCACCCAGCTGCGCGGCAGCTGCCTGGTCCTGTGGGACGACGTGCTGCCCAGGCAGGACGAGTCCCAGTGGCGCGCGGTCCTCTCGGAGGTCGCGGCCGCGCTCGCCGTCGACGGTGGCAAGGTGTACTGACGGGTCACCGCCGCTCGACCACCCGGAAGCGTTGCAGGACCGCGGCCGTGTCGTCGTCGACGGTGAACGCCGGGTCGCCGAGCCAGCCCCGGTAGTCGTCCCCGTGCCAGAACTCCTCGTGCCCCGCCCGCCAGGCGGCGACGGTGTCGTGGCCCTCGCCCTCGTCGCGGGCGTGCCGGGCGTCGACGTCGCCGAGGCGGCGGACCTCGACGTGGGTCAGCTCGATCACCGCGACGGGACGGCCGTCCGAGTCGACCACGGCCGCGCGGTCGCCCTCGGCGGGCAGCGGGTCACCGTCGAGCACCCAGTCCTGGACCAGGCCGGTCGTCGTCGTCTTCGTCCCGTCGAGGACCGCGGCGACCAGCGCGTCGCGCAGCGGCCCGGGGAACGCGAACTGAAACGCGGGAAGCTCCGTCACCCTGCCACCGTAGCCGCCGCTGTTGTCTGGGCGTGGGTGGTCGTTCGTACATGCTGGCGACGCGGATGCCGATGTCGCGGACCGGCGACGGCCCCCTCGCGGTGCTCCTGGTCGGCCGCGCGGCGCCCGCTTCACCGCACGGCACCCGGTCGGCGAGCTGATCCAGGACCTGCGCCCGGTCGAGACCGCGTTCCTCGCCGCCACCTCGGCCGGCACCGGCGACGGCTGGGACCCGACCGGCGTGCTCGACCCAGCGATCCGCGCCGCCGCGGGCTGACGGCGTCAGTCGCGGCGGACGGCCAGGACGGCGACGTCGTCGGTGGGGGCGGCGTTGTCCAGCAGCTTCATCGCCGCGTTGCAGGTCGCGTCGGCGGAGCCGGCCGCGGCCAGGACCGTGACCATCCGCCGCAGTCCGGGCGTGATCCCGCGCTCCCTGCGCTCCACCAGGCCGTCGGTGTAGAGGAACAGCCCCTGCCCCGGCTCCAGCGGGATGCTCGTGTTGTGCCGGCAGGCGTCGCGGTATGCGCCGAGGGGCAGGTCGGGGCGGATCGTGAGCAGCTCGCTCGGCCCGTCCGGGCGCATCATCACCGGGGGCAGGTGACCGGCGACGGACAGGGTCACCGTGTCGAGCCCCGGGGCGAGGACGGCGTAGACGGCGGTCGCCATCGCGTCCGGCTCGAAGCGCTGCACCTTGCGGTCGAGCCGGGTCAGCACGTCCGCCGGGTCGTCGGTCTCCATCGCATACGCCCGCAGCGCGCTGCGGATGCGGCCCATGACCACCGCGGCGTGCAGGCCGCTGCCGGCGATGTCGCCGATGACGATGCCGACGTGACCGGACGGCAGGTCGAACACGTCATACCAGTCGCCGCCGACCCCGACCTGCGCGCCGGGCACGTAGCGGACCGCCACGTCCAGGCCGGGGATCGTCGGCGGGCGGGCCGGCAGCAGGCTGCGCTGCAGGGCGACGGCGGCGGCCCGGTCCAGGTGCGACCGGCG
The DNA here is from genome assembly GCF_055586325.1 of Dactylosporangium sp. NPDC051087. Classification (NCBI taxonomy): domain Bacteria; kingdom Bacillati; phylum Actinomycetota; class Actinomycetes; order Micromonosporales; family Micromonosporaceae; genus Dactylosporangium; species Dactylosporangium sp. NPDC051087. Next base: position 213,558 of record NZ_JBVJIJ010000015.1, read on the forward strand.
GGCCTCGGTGGCGAGCCCGGCCCGGTCTGCGACCAGCTGCAGCAGCTCGATGTCGTCGGCGGTGAACGACCGCGGCCGCAGGGTGCCGACGTGCAGGACGCCGATGACCCGGCCGCTGCTGAGCATCGGCACGCCGAGGAGCGAGGCGGTCCGCGCCGGCACCAGCGCCGCGTCGAAGTCGGTGGCACCGCCGCCGGCCCGGTCGAAACGCTCGACGGCGACCGGCTCGCCACGGACGGCGACGGCACCGGCGAACCCGTGCCCGACGGGCACCCGGACCTCGAGCCGCGGCGCCCGGTCGAGGCCCGCGGTGGCGGTGGCGACGAGCTCCGTGCCGTCCTGGTCGAGCAGCAGCACCGCGGCGCTGTCGGCGCGCAGGATGTCCAGGGTCCGCTCGAGCAGCTCGTGGAGCAGGTCCTCGAGGCCGAGCTGCGACAGGGCGGCATCGGTCACCGCCTGCAGGCGGCGGACCTTCTCCTCGCTGTCCACCAACGCCTTCCCGCCGCGCCTCGGCACCCGCGTCCCTGCCTCTCGCACGCTCAGTGTCGGATCAATGCCCGCGCCGCCCGCCCGTGTCTCAGCCGGACAGGTGCGCCAGGACGCCGGTCATGTCGAGCACGTCGTGCACCACCCCGGCCGGATTGGCGACCCGGAAGCGCCGACCCCGCTCGTCGGCCATCCGCCTGCCCTTGAGCAGCGCGTTGATGCCGGCCGAGTCGATGAACGTCACGGCGGCGAGATCCACCACGACGGTCTCGGCGTCGCTGCCGACCGCGGCGGCCACCGCACGGTCGAGGTCGGCGACGGTCGCCAGGTCCACGTCGCCGGCAATGCTGACGGTGCACGTCCCGGCGTCACGGGTCGTGGACAACGACAACGTCATGGGCCCCTCCCGGCCTTCCGGCCCTCCGGCGCTTCCCCAGCGCTCCGGGCGCGAGACGACAGCTACCCGCTGACCATATATGGTGACTCGACGAGAGCGCGACGACGGCGCCTGCGGCCCTGACCGCCGACGGGACCGCCGCGGGCGACGCACGATGTTGTGGATGTGACATGCGGGACGACCCTGACACACCCCAGGTCCTGGTGGCGCTGCCGCCGGTGACGGTGTCCGGCGTCGCCGAGGTCCGGCGCCGGGTGACCGAGGCCGCGCGCCAGGTCGGCCTGTCACCCGATCGGGTGTCCGGTTTCACCGTCGCCGTCAACGAGATCGTCATCAACGCGGTCGAGCACGGCGGCGGGACCGCCGCCGTGACCCTGATCCTGCAGGAGCACAGGCTGGTCGTCGAGGTGGCCGACACCGGCACCGAGCCGTGGCAGCCCGACCTGCCGACCGCCGCTCCCCCACCCGACCAGGTCAACGGGCGCGGCCTGTGGCTCGCGACCAACCTCGCCGACGAGCTCACCGTCGACTCCCGGGCCACCGGCCGCCTGGTCCGCCTGACCGCCTCCGCCGACCACCGGTAGACCTGCCCCGCCGGCCCGGCGCTCAGACACCTGCCTTGCGGTGCTGCTTGGTGCGGTACATCGCGTCGTCGGCGGCGCGCAGGAGGCGGTCCGGGTCGCCGGCGGGGCCGATGGCGACGCCCACGCTGGCGCCGATGCGCATGGGCACGCCGTCGAGGTCGATGGGGGCGGACAGGGCGGCCACGATCCGCGCGGCGAGGGCCTCGGCGCGGTCCGGGTCGGCGGGCAGCACCGCGAACTCGTCGCCGCCGAGGCGGGCGGCCAGGTCGCCGGGGTGCAGCAGGGCGGTGAGCCGGGCCGCGACGGTGGTCAGGACGTGGTCGCCGGCGTGGTGGCCGTGGCCGTCGTTGATCTCCTTGAAGCCGTCGAGGTCGATGACGAGCACGCCGGTGCGGGCATCGGCGCGGCGCTGCAGGTGCTCGCCGAGCAGGGCTCGGTTGGCGAGGCCGGTCAGGGCGTCGTGGGTCGCCTGGTGGCGCAGCTTGTCCTGCAGGGCGCGGGCCTCGGTGATGTCGCGGGCGTTGTACACCACGCCGCGCACGCTCGGGTGGTCGCGCAGGTCCGCGCCGACCACGTCGAGCCACCGGTAGCTGCCGTCGGTGTGCCGGAGCCGGATCTGCACCGACGCCGCGGACGAACCGGCGGCGAAGGCGTCGAACGTCGCCACGTCGGACGGGTGCACGCGTTGCCGCAGGACCGCGCCGAGGGCCGTGGACGGGTCCTCGCCGAGGACGCGGATCGCGGCGGGGCTCGCGTAGGTGACGGTGTCGTCGGCGCCGACGACGATGGTGACGTCGGAGGCGTGCAGGACCAGGGAGCTGAACCATTCCTTCTGGCTGCGCAGGTCGAGCATGCTGCGGTCCAGGTCGGTCAGGAGCTGGTCGTTGTCGTGGAACGCGGCGAGTTGCCTGGTCAGCACGAGCACGGTGATGATCACGACACCGGCGGTCACGCCCCAGATCCGCACGTCGGGGCGGACCTCGACGAGGGCGGCGACGAGCAGGACCTGGGTGGCGAGGACCGCCAGGTAGGGCATCAGGCTGAAGCGGCGCCGCGTGCCGCCGGTCCAGGCGCTGTCGCGGCGCAGCGTCTGCAGCTCCTGCAGCCGCAGGCTGAACGCGACCAGGATGCAGGGGATGAGCTGGGCGACGCTCATGAGGGCCGGGTTCGACGCGCCGGTGAGGACGGTGGCGACGGACGTGCCGACGGCGGTGCCGGCCGTGCCGACGCTGCCGGCGATGCCGGCCGCCATGGTGAACGGCGCCGTGTCGCTGAGGACGAGCTTCAGCACGCCCAGGACGATGACCAGCATGACCGCCGAGATGGCGGCCGCGGTGACCCGGTCCACGACGTCGCCGGCACCCAGTTGCGCGCCGATCGAGAAGTACCAGAGGAACACCGCGACACCGGCCAGGACGGTGGTGGCGTCCAGCCACAGCCGCAGCCGCTGCCGGCCGGCGGCGCCGAGCGGGTGCAGGAGCATCGTGACGACCATGACGGTCATGCCGAGCACGACCAGGCCGGCCTGCACGATGCTGACCTCGGCCACGGGGTGCCGCAGCACCAGGAAGGACTGGTAGCCGTCGCCGACCGCGCAGCACAGGGCGGTGACCGCCATCGACCGCCAGAAGCGGCGCGCGGGCCGGTTGGTGGCGTTGAGGTGCATGAGGCGCCGGGCGAACCACACCAGCGACACGTCCAGACCCGTCTGGATCAGCCAGGACGACCTGCTGTCACCCGGGCCGGCGAGGAACCACAGCACGACGGCGACGGTCAGCCCGCCGAAGCCGAGCAGCACCGGGTCCCGCTTGATTGTCGCCATGACGGGCCATCGGCGGGCGCGGTGGTGGCATAAGCGGTCAGACCGCGGGGCACCCCGGTGGCACCCAGACGAGCCTGGCCGGATACAGCGCCTCGGCCGTCTCCAGGGCCGCCTCGGCGGAGCCGAACACGGCCACCTCGAGGCTGCCGTCGGCGAGGAACCAGCTGGTCACGACCCTGTCGGCGAGCTGGTGGCCCCAGGCGACGACGCAAGGATGGCCGTCGTCCTCGGGGTCGGCGACGATCCCGAACAGGGAGGGCGCCTCCCGCAGCAGAGCCTGGTCATTTTCGGTCACGCGAACCCCCTCTCATGCGCAGATGCACGTGCAGATGCATCCTATGGCGCGCATTCCCGAGTGGAAGGGGTCGAGCGGCAGATGAAGTAGTCTCATCACCCCGCGAAGGAACCGCTTGAGTAACGCTGCCCGGGTCCTCCCGCAGGCGGCGGGAGGACCCCGTGACAACGGCTCAGCGCTGCGGCTTGTAGGTCGCGGCGGAGAAGTCCGCGGGCCGGCCACCGCCGGTCATGTCCTGCACCCACAGGCCGAAGAACGCACCGGTGAAGCCCCACGCCCGGGGTACGCCGTTGTCGGACTCCTGGGCGTACTCGTCGGACAGGATGCTGGCGTCGAACGGGCCCCACTCGACCTCGCCGTACGAGGCGCGCAGCACCCCGCCGTCAAGGTCGAGCCGCAGCCGGACCGGACCGGCGACGGGGACGGCCGGGCCGTGCGCGAGCACCCTGCCCCGGTCGCTGGACAGCACGTCGACGAACGCGCCCGAGACCTCGTCGAACCCGACCCGCAACAGGAACCAGTTGCGGCTGTTGTAGTACGCCGTGATCCCGGCCATCTGCTGGAAGTGCGTGGGCGCGAACTCGACCGTCGCCTCGAACGTCGCCCGGGAGTGCTGGACCCGGCGGGCGACGAGGCTCTCCCCCGACGTGGCGCCCGCCGAGCGGCCGCCGTGGATACGCAGGTGCCCGGGGCGCGCGTGGGTGGACACCCACGTGTTGTCCGCCGGGCGGCGCAGCGTGCTCCACTGCTGACCGAGGACCGGCCCGGTGAAGTCGTCGGTCTCCGGCTCGTCCGGCCACGGGTGCGCCGGCAGGTCGGGGCCCTCGACGACGTCGTGCGGGACGCCGCCGTCGATGCGCGGCCAGCCGTCGGCGGTCCAGGTGACCCGCTGGATCGCGGTCTCCCGGCCCAGGACGCAGCGCCCGCGCGGGCTGAGCGGCCGGCCGGTGAGGTGGGCGAAGAACCACTCGCCGTCCGGGGTCTCCACGAGGCTGCCGTGGCCGGCCTTCTGCAGCGCCAGGTCGGGCCGGTGCACGGCGGTGATGAGCGGGCCCGCCGGGTCCGACTCGTAGGGGCCGAACAGGTCCCGGGACCGGGCGACGGTCGCCTGGTGGAACCATTCGGTGCCGCCCTCGGCGGTGACCAGGTAGTACCAGCCGTCACGCTGGTACAGGTGCGGTCCCTCGGTCATCCCGGCGGCGGTGCCCGTGTAGAGGTCGACCGGGTCGCCCACGAGCTTGCGGGCGTTGCGGTCGTACTCCTGGGCGATGATGCCGTTGGCCCACGCGTGGCCCGGTCGCCAGTCCGTCCGGTTGGACAGCAGCCAGCTGCGGCCGTCACCACCGAGATCGTGGAACATCGACGGGTCGAAGCCCTGCGCGTGCAGCGGGACCGGCGCCGACCACGGCCCGTCGATGGCCGGCGCGGTCACCAGGAAGTTCGGGGTGTCCCAGAAGCCGGAGTAGGACTTCACGTCGGTGAAGACGAGATGGAACAGTCCGTCCACATAGGACAGGCAGGGCGCCCAGACGCCGCCGGAGTCGGGGTTGCCGGTCATGTCGAGCAGCCGGACGCTGTCCAGCGCACCACCGATCGGCCGCCAGTGCACCAGGTCCTTCGAGTGGTGCAGGCGCACGCCCGGGTACCACTCGAAGGTCGACGTGGCGAGGTAGTAGTCGGTGCCGACCCGCAGGATCGACGGGTCTGGGTGAAAACCGGGCAGGACCGGGTTTCGGATGGAGCCGGCAGTCATTGGTCGTCCCTCGTGATCGTGGTGCGCACCGAAGTGCGGCGTGCTACTTGCCGAAGCCCGCGGCGAGGCCGCTGAGCAGATGACGGCGGCCGAACAGGTACAGCGCCAGGACCGGCAGCGCGGACAGCACGACCGCGGCCATCAGGCCGGGCACGTTGGTCCCGAACTGGCTCTGGAAGTTCCACAGGCCCAGCGGCAGCACCCGCTGCTCGTCGCTCTGCGTCAGCACCAGCGGGAACAGGAACCCGTTCCAGGCGCCGAGGCCGACGAAGATGCCGACGCTGACCAGGCCCGGCCGGGCCAGCGGCAGCACCAGGCGGCCGAAGATCCGCCCGGCGGTGGCGCCGTCGACCGTCATCGCCTCGTACAGCTCGTTGGGGATGTCGCGCAGCGTGCTGGTGAGCACGACGATCGCGATCGGCAGGGAGAACGCCGCGGTCGGCAGCACGATCGCCAGCAGGGTGTCGTACATCTGCAGGCGGGTGATGATCAGGTAGATCGGCACGATGACCGCCTGCGCCGGCACGGCGAGGCCGAGCAGGAACACGTTGAACATCGAGCGGACCGTGCGGTTCGGGTTGCGCACGATGGCGTACGCGGCCGGCAGCGCGACCACGAGCACCAGCGCCACCGTGCCGAACGCGACGATGAGGCTGTTGGTCAGGTAGCTGGTGAACCCGAGGTCCCACAGCGACAGGAAGTTGTCGAACGTGGGGCTGGTCGGCAGGTCCAGCGGACCCTGGTCGATGTACTGCTCCGGCGTCCGGAACCCGGTGATGACCACGAAGTACACCGGGACCGCGACGATCAGCAGCCACAGCGTGGCGGCGATCCCGGCCGGGATGTTGGGCCGGCCACGCCGGCGGGGGCCGGGCGGTGGCAGCGAGACGGTCGGCCGGTTGCGGTGCGCCGGCCGGCGGGCGAGGTCGAGGCTCATCAGGCACCTTCCCGGTCGCTGGCCATCCGGTGGTAGCCGGTGATCCTGACGACGACAACCGACAGGGCGGTGCCGAGCGTGACGAGCAGGACGGCCAGGACGCTGGCGTAGCCCATGTCGAAGCCGACGAAGCCCTTGATGTACATGTGCAGGGGCAGGACCCGCGTCGCGGTGCCGGGTCCGCCGTTGGTCATCAGCAGGATCATCTCGAAGTAGGTGAGCGAGCCGACGAGGATGAGGACCGAGGAGGCGATGATCGTGTTGCGCAGCTGCGGCAGCGTGATGGAGAAGAACTGCCGCACCCCCGTCGCGCCGTCGAGCTGGGCCGCCTCGTAGAGCGAGACCGGGATCTGCCGGGTCGCCGATTGGTACAGCAGGGTGTGGAACGGCACGAACTGCCAGGCGATGACGAAGGCGATGACGTAGAGCGCTTTCTCGGGCGAGCCGAGGAAGTTGCCGTCGGGCACGCCGAGGTACTTGCCGTAGTCGGCGGCGAGGCCGAAGTTCGGGTCGAGCAGCGACACGAAGGTCACGGAGATCGCGGCGGTGGACAGCAACAGCGGCAGGAAGAACAGCGTCGACAGCACCGCCCGGCTGCGCTGCGGCCCGGCCGCCCACACGCCGATCAGCAGCGCGAGTGGGGTCTGCCCGATCCAGGATACGACGGTCAGGATCAGGGTCTTGCCGATGCCGTTGAACAGCTCGCTGTCGTCGAAGAGGGCGGTCCAGTTGCTCATCCCGACCCAGACCGGGTCGCCGAGGCCGTTCCACTTCGTGAAGCTGAGGTAGACGACCGCGAAGACCGGCAGGATGCCGAACGCTGCGAAGAACAGGACCGCTGGCGCGGCCCAGATGATTCCGGGCCGCGCCGCCGCTTTGAACGTCGTCATTTCGCCTTGGCCATGTTGGCCACGAAGGCGTCGGGCGTGATCTGGTTCAGGAAGAGCTTCTGCAGGTTGGTCAGCAGCTCGGTGCTCACGGACGGGGTCAGCGCCTGGTCCCAGGACTGGGTGAAGCTGGGCGCGTTGGCCACGAGGTCGTAGGTGAAGCCGGTGAAGTCCGCGTTGGGCTTGGACTTCAGCAGCGTGTCGGCGCCCTTGACCGCGGGGACCTGACCGGCCTCGATGAGACCGTTGATGTACTGGTCGGACGCGAGCGCCTTGGTCAGGAAGTCGATCGAGGCGTCCTTGCTCTTCGACGCGGCGTTGACCGAGTAGTAGTTGCTCGGGTTGCCCACGACGGACTTCGGGTCACCGGCGCCACCCTCGTACGCGGGGAAGGCGCTGAAGCCGAGCTTGCCGTTCTTGATGAAGTCCGGGTTGGCTTCCTTCTGCACCGAGAAGTCCCAGGTGCCCATGAGGTGCATGGCGGCCTTGCCGGTCGCGAAGAGCTTCGAGGCGCCCTGGTTGTCGTAGTTGACGCTGGCGAAGTTGGTGCCGAACGCGCCGCGCTTCACCAGGGTCTGGATCTCGCCGAGGGCCTTGACGACGGCCGGGTCCTGCCAGGCGCCTTCCTTGCCGGCCGCGATGTTGGCGAACTTGTCGGCGCCGCCGATGCGGTCCAGCAGGTACTCCAGCCACATCAGCTCGGTCCAGCCCTGCGAGCCGGCGAGGGCGATCGGGGTGATGCCCTTGGCCTTGAACGTGTCGACCAGGCTGAGCAGGTCGGCGTAGGTCTTCGGCGGCTGCACGCCGGCGGCGGCGAAGACGTCCTTGTTGATGAACAGCACGACCGGGAGCACGCCGAGCATCGGCAGGCCGTACTGCTTGCCGTCGACCTTGCCGACGTCCAGGACGCTGGGCAGGAACTTGGCCTTCAGCTCCGGGTTCTTCGCCAGGGCGTCGTCGAGCGGGGCGACCTGGTTGGCCTTGACGAACTCGGCCAGGTTGCCGCCGCCCCAGTTGAAGAACACGTCCGGCGCGGCGGGCGAGCCCATCGCGACCTGGAGCTTCTGCTTGTAGGCGTCGTTGACGTACGTGACCAGCTCGATCTTGGTGTTGTTGGCCTTGTTGTACGCGTCGATGCTGGCCGTCGCGATCGGGTTGACCGCGGCGTCCTGCAGGGCCCAGACGGAGACCTTGCTGGGTTCACCGGGCTTCGAGGTGCCCGGACCGGAGCTGCCGCAGGCGGCGGTGAGCGCCACTGCGGTGGTGGCGGCGAGCATCCCTGTGATGACTCGGCGAAGCTGCGCTGAACGGCGCATGCGCCGTACCGTCCTTCCATCGAAACAATCCGTACATCTTCCGAATATTTCGGGAAATGTTTCGGAATGGGGGTGTGGGGTGTACGGTGCCGATCACAAGCCACGCCCCGCAGGTTCGACAATCGTTTTCGAAACACAGGTGCCCCATGACGATGAAAACCGGGCCGACCATGGCGGAGATCGCCCAGGAGGCCGGCGTCGCCATCTCGACCGTGTCCAAGGTGCTCAACGGCCACACCGACGTCGCCGCGAAGACCCGCGAAACCATCGAACGGCTCATGTCCGAGCGCGGCTACCAGCGGCCGCGAGCGGCGAAGAACGGCCGCCGGCGCCGCAACGACCTCGTCGATCTCGTCATCAACGAGCTCGACAGCGTGTGGGGGCTGTCGATCCTCACCGGCGTCGAGGAGGTCGTCGAGGAGGCCGGGCTGGCGCTCGTCGTCTCCGCCGTGCACAATCGGCAGTCGCTGACCCGCCGCTGGGTCGAGTCGCTGCTGGCCCGCGGCTCCGAGGGCGCGATCCTCGTGCTGTCCGAGCTCGCCGAGCGCCAGCACGACGACCTGACCCGGCGCAACCTGCCGTTCGTCATCGTCGACGCCGTCAACCAGCCGCCGCCGGGCACGCCCGCGATCGGCGCCACCAACTTCGCCGGCGGTTACAGCGCCGCCGAGCACCTCGCCGCGCTCGGCCACCGGCGCATCGCCGCGATCGGCGGCCACGAGCAGTTCCAGTGCACCCGCGCCCGCATCGCCGGCTATCGCGCCGCCCTGGAGTCCGCGGGGCTGCCGGTGGACCGTCGGCTGATCCGGTACGGAAACTTCCACCACGACGGCGGCCTGCACGCCGCGCAGGCGCTGCTGGAGCTGCCCGACCCGCCGACGGCCATCTTCGCCGGCAGCGACCAGCAGGCGACCGGGGTCTACGAGGCGGTCCGCCGGGCCGGGCTCACCATCCCCGGCGACATCAGCGTGGTCGGCTTCGACGACCTGAACTTCGCGCAGTGGACCGCCCCGCCGCTGACCACCGTGCGCCAGCCGCTGCACGAGATGGGCGTCGTCGCCGCGCGGACGCTGCTGCGCATCGTCAACGGCGAGCGCCTCGAGTCGACCCGCATCGAGCTCGCCACCGACCTGGTGGTCAGGGAGAGCACGGCACCGCCGCGGGCCCACTAGGGACCCGCGGCGGTTCACAACGATCTACGAACGGTTCAGCGGACCGACCAGAGCTGGTTCGGCAGGCCGAGGCAGTCCCAGATGATCATCGGGGTGCCGTTGGCGGTGCCGCGGCCGGACGCGTCCAGGCAGCGGCCCGACGGCGGGTTGAAGATGGAGCCGTCGGCGCGGATCACCCAGTGCTGGGCCGTGTTGCCGTAGCAGGTCCACAGCTGGACCTTCGAGCCGTTCGCGGTGGCCGCCCTGTCGATGTCCAGGCACTTGCCGGACTGCGGGTTCACCAGGGCGTTGCCGTCCACGCGCCACTGCTGGGCGCCGTTGTTGAGGCAGTCCCACAGCTGCACGACCGTGCCGTCGGCGGTCCTGCCGCCGGACACGTCCAGGCATCTGTTGGAGCCGACCCCGACGATCGTGCGCACCGGCGACTGCCCGCCGCGGATCAGGAACAGGTTGTCCGCGACGTTGAAGTTGTTCGCCAGGTACGAGCCGGGCGGCGGGTTCGTCGAGTAGTAGTCGTTGTGGCCGCAGTCGAGCCGGTTCTCGTGGTTGCGGTCGGTGCAGATGTACCGCATCGGCGGGTGGTTCGGCTCGTCGGAGTAGCACATGACGTCGTACTCGTCGGTGCAGTGCGCGCCGCCGGACGCGTTCGGCGCGTTGTTGTTGACCGCGCCGAGGTTGTGCCCGAGCTCGTGCGAGGCGACGGCGGCGTTCCAGCAGCCGTTGTCGGACCGGCCGAACTCCGGGCCGAAGTTCGAGCGGTTGTCGTCGCTCTTGCGGGTGTCGCCGGCGAAACCACCGATGCCGCAGTACACGTTGGCGTCGGTGAGCATCATGTACTTGCGGTCGGTGCGGTTGTAGCCCAGCGCCTTCACGGCGTTGACGCTCGCGCCGAACTCGCCGAGCGCGGAGTCCGCGACCCGCACGTTGCGCACCACCGGACGGCACTGGCCGCCGACGTTCTCGGTGACGAAGCGGACGTGCCGCTCGCCGCCGGTCTCCTTGGCGCTCTCGTTGTAGATGACGTCGACGCCCTCGCCGATCTGGCGGAACGTCTCCAGGAACTGGCCGAAGCGGTCGGTGTTGCCGTGCACGTAGAGGATCTCCACGCGGCGCCCGGAGACGCCGTCGCCCTCGCAGACGGGCAGCGCGGCGACGGCGGCGGCCGCGGCCGGAGCGGCGGCGACCTGCTGCTTGACGCTGAGCCCGTTGGGCGGTGCGTCGGGTCCGTGGGTGCACATGACCGGGTTGACGCCGGTGACCCGCAGGCCGCCGACGCACGCGCCGGCCTTGTCGGCGACGAGGCCGCGGTGGACGAGTCCGCGGCCCGCGTCGTCGGCCGGTTGCGCGATCGCGCGGGCGCCGGCGCCGAACACCGACACCTGCGCCGCCTGATCGCCGGGCACATGCGCGTCGGCCGCGCCGCCCAGGCCCGCGAGGGCCATGAGCAGCGCGGATCCGACGATGAGGAGCGGCCGCCGTTGGCGGACGGTTGCCTTCATCGAGCCTCCTTGGGGGTTGAGGCCCTCAAGGTAGGTTTCCGCCGGGCGACGCACCGAGCGGTTTCGATGATTTTCGATTGTTTACACGTGGTTTCCACGAACGCAGGGTCCGGCGGCGGTGGGCACCCCTGCTCACCGCCGCCGGGCTGGGTCGTGGCAGCCGACGCCGACGGCCGCCACGGGTCCTGCCTGGTCCGCTACTGGAAGCGGAACCAGTCGATGTCCATCACGTCGGCGCTGTCGCTGCAGCGGATCACCGCGGTGATGGAGGTGGTGCCGGCCGGCAGGTTGCTGACGTTGAAGGCGATCTCCTTGTACGTCGTCCAGCTGCCGGTGCCGAGGATGCCGGGTGCGGCGATGACCGGGCCGGTCGCCGAGCCCGCGTGGAACTCCAGGGTGAACGCCTGGCTCGTCGGGCGGGCCGAGGAGTAGCGGAACACGACCTGGTTGGGGTTGCGGCCGCCGAAGTTGACGCCGTCGAACTTGATCCAGTCACCGTTGTTGGTGTAGCCGACCTCCTGGCCGCCGCTGGCGCCGGACGTGGTCACCTTCTGGATGCCGCTCTGGCTGTTGTACGACTCGGCCTCGATGGTGGCGAAGGCGTTGCGGTTGCCCGGGTTGCCGGTCGGGCCGCCGGACGTCGGCGGGTTGCTGGTCGGCGGCTGGGTGGTCGGGCCGGTGCCGCCGCCCCAGTTGGCGCCGCGACCGGTCATGGTGCCGTTGACGAACAGCGAGTTCTGCAGCTCCCGCTTGAAGTTCGACTTGATGTTGGCGTTGTCCTGGATGCGGCTGTTGCCCCAGTACCCGTCGGAGCAGCCCGGCTGGCCGGAGGACGCACCGGGCGGGCAGGCGAACTGGGCGATGGCCTCCCAGTTGCTGTTGATGTACGCCGCGCCGCGCAGCACGTCGGCGTTGCTGTTGATGTAGTTGAAGTACTCGTTGTACCAGGTGCCGATCTTCGTCCAGTCACCGTTGAGCGACACCCGGTTGTTGACGTTGGTGCAGCTGGCGTCGAGGTTCGCGGTGCGGTACGCCTGCGGGGTCGACTCGGAGATCATCGCCGGCTTGTTGTGGCTGCGGGCGAAGTTGAGGACCCGGTCGTAGAGGACCTTCGGGCTGCTGGTCGGGTTGTCGCAGGCCCACTGGTACTGCCGGTAGTTGGCGTCCCAGTAGAAGGTGCTCAGCGCGACCCAGTCCACGACGTCGTCGCCGGGGTACCAGTCGGACAGGTGGCTCGGGTTGCTGAAGTCGAACTTGTACTGCGCGTCGCCGTCCTTGGCGTAGCTGGCGCTCTGCCACACGGTGGCCACGTTGGTGGCGCCGAGGGCGTCGATGCGCTGCTTCACCACGCGGAACGCGGCCTTGTAGAAGTCGTAGTTGTAGCAGTTCCACGGGCCGTCGAACTCGTAGCCGACCCGCAGGTAGACCGACCGGTTGGTGTTGCGCAGGTAGACGATCAGGTTGTCGAGGTTCTGCCGGTACTGCTGGCCCAGCGCGCCGGCGATGTCCGCGTCCTGCCGGCCGATGATCGCCCGCAGCGGCTGGTTCTGGCAGCCGGGGTTGTCGGCGAGGTACAGGCCGACGGCGAGCGCGGCACCGGGGTACTCCGACAGCGTCTGGTTGAAGTTGAAGATGTTGCCGTTCAGGTTGCACGTGGCGGTGAGGCCGTTGCACGCGTTCGGCGAGATGTTGGTGTACAGCGTGACGCCGCCCGGCCGGGGGAAGGACGCGTCGACGTCGAGCACCTGAGACTTGTACGCGGTCAGGTCGGGGGTGGTCTGACCGGCGAGGAACATGACCTTGCCGTTGGGCGGGAGGTTGCGACCGGCCACGGCGCTGGCGGAGCCCGTGGTCACGGCGGTGATGAGGGGCACGGCGACGACGGTCGCGGCAAAGATGCCCAGGCCGATCTTGAATCTTCGGGACATTTGGCGGATTTCCCTTTCGTACTGTTTTCGGGGGTGTGTTACGCGAGGCGCCAGTTCTGGTTGGACTGGCCGGCGCCGCAGGTCCACAGCTGCAGGCGGGTGCCGTTGCCGGTACCCCATGCCGTGGCGTCGATGCACTTGCCGGAGGCGGGGTTGGTGATGGTGCCGTTGCCGTTGACGACCCACTGCTGGGCGCTGTTGTTCAGGCAGGTCCACAGCTGCAGCACGGTGCCGTCGGCGGTGCCGGCGCCGGCCGCGTCGAGGCACTTGCCCGACTGCGGGTTGACGAACGTGTTGCCGCTGCGGCGCCACTGCTGCGCGCCGTTGCCGAGGCAGTCCCACAGCTGCACGGCGGCGCCGTCGGTGGTCCGGCCGCCGCTGACGTCGACGCAGCGGTTGGAGCCCTGCCCGATGATCCGGTTGACGGTGCCGGTGCTGCCGCCGGAGCAGGTGGTGACGAAGCTCCGGTCGGTGAGGCCCTGGCAGAAGGAGGCCTTCGCCGCGCCGTACCGGGACAGCCGCCCGTCGACGAACCAGGTGGAGTTCACCGGGAAGTCGAAACTTCCGTCCTGGATCCCGTCCCAGCCGTAGCGGAAGTCGAGGTCGATGTAGACGGCGGCCTTGATGACGTCACGCAGGTCGTAGTTGCCGGACAGGTTCGGGATCGGGCCGTTGTAGTTCATCAGGCCGAAGAGCCGCTTGACCCACATGTCGCCGCGGGTCTCCTCCATGCCGGCCGTGTCGCCGCCGTTGTCGGTGAAGTTCATCATCCCGGACTCCGACACGATCATCGGCTTGCCGTGGTCCTTGCTGAACTTCATCATCTTGAGCACGTTGCCGTCGTAGTCCCAGTTTTTCCAGATCGCCGCCTGGTTTCCGGACGAGTCGGTACCGATGTAGGCGTTGCGGCACTGCAGGGCGGCGGTGTCGTAGTTCTGCGGCGGCGTCCCGTTGTACAGGTAGCCGTTGTCGTAGATCGGCATGCACAGCTCGTGGGCGAACACGGACACGCCGACCCAGTCGGTGACGGCGTCGCCGGGGTACATCTGCTCGTACTCGCCGCGGACCGGGTGGAACACGTAGGTGACGTTGTCCTGCCGCTTCTGGCCTTCGATGAGCGACCGGATGCGGGCGAACGCGTTCTTGTAGGAGCTGCACGAGGCGTCGGTGCAGTGGTAGAAGCTGGACACCTCGTAGTCCAGGCGCAGGAAGAACTTCGCGTTCGGGTACTGGTTGATGAACGCGATGAGCTGGTTGAACTGCGCCGCGTAACCACCGGCGGCGAGCTCGGCGGTGACCGCACGGGAGCGGGCCGCCTTCGTGTTCTCGTCGCCGCCGTTGAAGCCGGGCGGGTTGTCCTTCCAGGACACGCCGACCTGGATCATCTTGCCCTGCTGGGCGAGGAAGGTGGCGTAGTCGCGGTGCCCGGTGTTGACCCAGGTGCCGGACTTGACCTCGTAGTAGACGGAACCGCCGCTGGGCGCGGCGGCGAATGACGTGTAGTCGTCCCACGACACTTTCGTGGACTGGCCGGCGAACATCAGCCGCCCACCGGCGGGCGCGAAGGTCGAGGCGCCGGCCGGCGCCGGTGCTGTCAGCACCAGCAGCGGCGCGAGCAGCGCCAGGACGGCGAGGAGTCGTCGCAACATGCCGACACCGTATGGACCCGTGCCGATGATCCCGAAGCCGTTTCGAAACGTGTCGTTCACAGGACCGTCACGGCTGACGCTCGCGGGACATGGACGTCACCGCGCGCAGCATTTCGAAACCAGACAGCGATGACGTTCGACGGGCAAATCCGCCACCCGCTGCCTCGCCGTACGCCGTCACCGCCTTCGGGCCGCCCCCGCCGAAGCGCCCAACCGCGGGAAGGTCACCGACATCGACGCCGCGTAGCGCTTCGACCGCGGCCCGAAGCTGCCCGGCGCGCACTCCGACATCTGGCACCCGGAGACCGTCCCCCTGCTGCTCTCGCCCGCCGCGCTCAGCCGCTGACGCACGGCCGCCGCACCGGCGGACCGAGGCGCTTTCGAAAGGTGGATGACCCGGGACATCGATGCCGATTGTTCGCGAAAAGTGGAACCGTCGGTCATCGCTGATCTACGGTGCGTGCGTCCTGAACCAGGGTTCCGCCAAACCCAGCGAGGAGCACATGTTGCCACGCGTCCGCGCCATGCTCGCCGCCGCCGTGATCGGCCTTGCCGGCACCGCGATCGGCCTCGTGCACACGACCAGTGCGCACGCCGACACGGTGATCTGCGAGAAGTACGGCTCGACCGCCATCCAGGGCGGCAAGTACTACGTCCAGAACAACAACTGGGGTGACGACACCACCCAGTGCATCAACGTGACCGCGAACGGCTTCCAGCTGACCCGGTCCGACCACAACAAGCCGACCAACGGCGCCCCGGGCTCGTACCCGTCGATCTTCGCCGGCTGCCACTACACGCTGTGCACGTCCGGCAGCGGCATGCCGATGCGGGTGTCCGACGCGACGTTCCAGAACGTGACGACCAGCGTGTCGATGACGTACGCCGGTGGCCAGTGGGACGCCGCGTACGACGTCTGGTTCGACCCGACGCCGCGGACCGACGGCCAGAACACGGGCGCGGAGCTGATGGTGTGGCTCAACCACGCCGGCGCGCCTCAGCCGGTCGGCGGGCGGGTCGCCACCGTGAACCTCGCCGGCGGCACGTGGGACGTGTGGTTCGGCAACATCGGCTGGAACGTCGTGTCCTACGTGCGCACCGCCGGCACCGGCTCGATCAGCTTCGCGGTCCGCGACTTCTACAACGACATGCTGGCCCGCGGGTACGCGCAGAACTCGTGGTACATGACGAGCGTGCAGGCCGGGTTCGAGCCGTGGCAGGGCGGTGCCGGCATGGCCGTCACCAACTTCAGCTACAGCACCACCGGCGGCAACACCGGCGGCGGGCAGACCATCGTCGGGCAGGGCTCCGGCCGGTGCGTCGACGTCAACGCGCAGGGCACCGCCGACGGCACCAAGGTGCAGCTGTGGGACTGCAACAACAGCGGCGCCCAGAAGTGGACCCGCAGCGGCAACACGTTCGTCAACCCGCAGTCGGGCAAGTGCCTCGACGTCCGCGGCGCCAGCACCGCCAACGGCGCCCAGGTGTGGCTGTGGACGTGCCTGAACAACTCCGCCCAGCAGTGGGTCGTCAACGGTAACGGCACCATCGTCAACCCCGCCTCCGGCAAGTGCCTGGACGCGTCCGGACGTGGTACCGCCAACGGCACCGGCCTGCAGATCTGGGACTGCTTCGGCGGCGGCGGCACCCAGTCCAACCAGGTCTGGTCGCTGCGCTGATCCGCACGCTGCCCCGCACGCACCCCGCGTGCGGGGCAGCGCACTCAGAACAGCGTCAACGGCTCGACCGGCTCCGGGTCGGGCAGGGCAGCCAGCTGCGGCAGCCTCGCCCGCACCGCGTCATGGAACTGCCTGGCGAGACCCGGCGCGCCGGCGTTGTCCGGCGTGTGCACGAACACCGTGGGCGACCGGCCCTCACGCAGCCAGCCGGTGACGACGTCCAGCCAGCCCTGCCAGCCCTCGACGGTCCGCCCGGGGTCGTCGCGCCCGAGGTACCGCACGATCGGACGCTGCGTGAGCGCGGCGGTGCGCAGCGGCACCCGCGGCTTCTTCGCCCACGCGTCCCGCTCGGCGTCGCTGGTCGGCGGGGCCGCGAAGAACGCGGTCGTGTCGAACGGGACCCATTCCGTGTCCGTCGCGGCGAGCGCCGTCTCCAGCGCGTGCGCGGCACCGCGGTCGGTGAAGAACTCCGGGTGCCGGACCTCGACGGCACAGTGCAGCGACGCCGGCATCCTGCGCAGGAACGCCGCCAGCACCGGCACGTCCGCAGGCCCGAACGACGCCGGCAGCTGCACCCACACGGCGTGGTTGCGCGGACCGAGCGGCTCGACCGCGTCGAGGAACGCCCGGACGTCGGCGCCCACGTCGGTGAGCCGCCGCTCGTGCGTCACCCGCTTCGGCAGCTTCACCACGAACCGGAACTCCGGCCCGGTCTGCTGCGCCCACGACACGACCGTGTCCCTGGCCGGCGTGGCGTAGAACGTCGTGTTGCCCTCGACGGCGTTGCAATGTCCCGCATACGCCCGAAGCCGCTCCCCTGGCGGCAGCTGATGCCCCGGCCATGCCTTGTGCGTCCACATCGCGCACCCCACATGCAGCCGCATCACAGCCGCACGCTACCGCAGCCCACCACCACCCCGCAGATCGACACCGCCGCCCACCCCACGCCGCCCACCCCACGCCGCCCGCGCAACGCCGCCACCCCACGCCGCCCGCGCAACGCCGCCGCCCCGCGCCGCCCGCCGCGCGTCCCGCGCCGCGCGCAACACCGCCCGCCAGCCCAACTCGGCGAGCCGCGCCAGGGAGGCCGCTCGCCCCCTTGGCGCGACGTCACGCGCTGCCCGCAGCCGGCGAGCCGCCGCAGACGCCGGCGGCGCACACCCCGGCGGAAAACGCGGACGCTTGCGCAGCCCGACACAGCGGCGCAGTTCGAGGGCATCACCCTCCCGCGACGCGCACCGCTGGTGGAACCGCCGGCCGGTGTGCACGCGGTTCCGGCGGCGGACCCTGGACGGCACGTTCGATCGGATCCGGGCCGGGCGCGCAGGCCACCGCGGACGCTGCGGGCCGGGCCCTCGGGTTCCTGCTCACCGGCCGCAACGTCAATGACCGCACCCAGGTCACCGACGTCATGAACACGGTCAGCGTCGCCCGGCCCGGCTCCGGCCGGCCCCGCCTGCGCCCGGACAACGTCATCGCCGACAAGGGACCCAGCACCGACTCGTTCGAGGCCACCGTCACCATCGCCGCCGTCCTGCAATCGCTGCAACTCGTTGAAGTCACTCGGCCTCAACCCCGTCGGCACCACCTCCAGGCAGCAGGTCGTCGACGCCGTCGCCGCACACGCGGCGACCCTGCCCGCGGACGCCGTCGCCCAGCGCGGCCGGCGAGGAGGCGCACACTCCCGGACGGAGCGCCGCCCGCTACCGCAGGTCGGTGAGGTGCCTCAGGTCGAGGATGTCGACGTCGCGAGGCTCGTATCCCTGGTGGAACTCCCGCTGCAGGCGGGCCGAGATGCACGGCACGGTCCGGCCGGCGATCGTCCCGGTGGTCAGGTCGATGGCCGGATAGTCGAACCAGCCGCCGTCGAGCCCTTCCTGCCGCCCGCCGCCGCCGTCGAGCCCTTCCTGCCGCCCGCCGCCGCCGTCGAGCCCTTCCTGCCGCCCGTCGCCGCCGTCGAGCCCTTCCTGCCGCCCGTCGCCGCCGTCGAGCCCTTCCTGCCGCCCGTCGCCGGCGGCGAACACGACGGGGTGCAGGTCGACGTGGCCGGCGCCCGGCTTGGCGAGCTCGACGCGGACGGGCCGCCAGTCGGTCTCCACCTGATAACCGAGCGCCTCGAGGGCCCGCAGCGCCGCCGCCTCCCGGCGGGCGTCGATCGCGAGGTCAAGGTCCCGGTGCGGGCGGGTCTGCCGGCCCACCAGAGCGTCGACGCCCCAGCCGCCGGAGATCCAGCACGGACAGCCGGCCGCCTCCAGCGCATCCAGGACCACGTGCACCCCCGCGGCGTCCATCATCCTGGTCAGCGTCCCCGCCGTCGTGGCTGCCCCTTCGCCGGCGCGCCACCCTTCTGCTGCCGGGCCGCCTGCTGTCTCGCCTGGCCACCTGCCTGCTTCGCCTGGCCACCTGCCTGCCTTGCCTGGCCACCTGCCTGTTTCGACGGCTGCCTGGCCGACTGCCCGGTCTGCTGTTTCGCCGGGTCCCGAGCCGCGTCCCGCCTGGGCTGCCCGGGCTGCCCGGACGAGGTCCGCGCGGCGCTCCCGGCCGGGTCCCGGGCGGAGTCCCTGCCGGGGCCCCTGCCGGATTCCCTGCCGGACTGGCTCGCCGGCTGCGAGGTGGAGCGCCCGCGGGTGCTGTTGGCCGTCCGGCCGCGGACGATGCCGATCATCTCCTCGACCAGGTCGGTGTGCCGGTCACGGACCCAGGCGAGCCCGATCGACGACGCCGGCGCGTCGGTCACGAACCGATAGGTGAGGTCCTTGCGGTGATGCGCCCGGGCGAGCGACTGCGGCACGACCAGCACACCCGCCGACGCCGCGACCCACTCCACCGCCGCGGCCGTCGTCTCCGGCCGCTCGGGCAGGACGGCGCCGGGCCAGGAAGGCCAGGTCAGGACGTCGTCGAGCGGGGTCAGCAGGGTCTCGTCGGCGAGGTCGGCGACGGTCAGCTCCTCACCGGCGGACAGCAGGTGATCCTTCGGCACGACCACCACGGTCGCCTCCGTGTAGAGCGGGATCGCGTGGAACTCGGCCGCGTCCACCGGCAGCCGGACCAGGCCCGCGTCGGCGCCGGCCGTCAGCAGCCCGGGGGCCTTGGCGGCCGGGGCGGGCTCCACCAGCAGGTCCACGTCAGGCACGCGGGCGGACCAGGCCCGGGTCCACTTGTCCACGGTCACCCCCGGCACGACGAGCAGGCGAAACGTCGCTGACATGACACCTCCCCCACCTCGACCGGACCACCACAGGCTACCCGCCACGTATGACAGAACCCGGCCGCAGCTACCCTGACGCAGTGAGCAAGCCGAAGAAGTCCCAGGTGATGAAGCCCTCCACGGCGGCGCTGAAGCTTGACGTGTATCTGCCCGCGACTCCGCAGGAGTTCCAGGACGGGATGGTGTCCCGCGAGGAGCTCGACGAGATGCAGCAGAACCCGCCGCAGTGGCTGGCGGACCTGCGTCGCGACGGCCCGCACCCGCGCAACGTGGTCGCGGCGCGGCTGCGGGTGTCCAACAGCGGGCTGGCGCGCGGAGGCATCACCGACCCGCTCACGAGCGCGCAGATCGCCGCCCTGGCCGCGGACCCGCCGGAGTGGCTGGTGCGCGAGCGCGAGACCCACGCCGAGAACAAGCGCGAGGAGCGCCGCCTGCAGGCCGCCCGCGAGGAGGCCGCGGCAGCACCGGCCCCGGTCAAGAAGACCGCCCCCGCCAAGAAGGCGGCCGCCGCGAAGAAGAAACCCGCGCCGAAGAAGGCCGCCGCGCGGAAGGCCGCACCGCGCCGCGGAAGGTAGACGCGAAAAGCAGACGCGAAAAGCAGACGCGAAAAGGTAGACGCGACAAGGCAGACGCGACAAGGCAGACGCGAAACGACGCTAGGCGCCCGACAGCAGCTGCTCGCGCAGGATGTCGGCGTGGCCGCAGTGCTGCGCCAGCTCCCGCAGCAGGTGCAGGTAGACCCAGCGCAGCGGCAGCGGCCCCCGCCGGTTGCCGGGCAGCAGGTCGTCCAGGTCCAGCGGCGCGACCGCCTGCCGGGACGCCGCGCACGCCTGGCGGAACGCCGACCGCACCGACTCGATCGTGTCCGTGGCCGACAGGGCGAAGGACTCGTCCGGCGTGTCCGGAATGCCGATCGAAGCACGGGACCGCCCCGTCACGGCCTCGTCGAACCAGACCTTCTCCACGAACGTCGCGTGCTTGACGAGGCCGAGCAGCGTCGTGCGGGACGGCACCAGCGAGCGCCGGGCCTGCTCCTCGGTCACCCCGTCGAGGGATGCGTCGAGCGCCGCCCGGTGCTCGTCGATGAACGCCTCGAGCTGGACGCGCAGCGGCGCGTGGAATTCGCTCACGCGTCACGGTACAGCGCGTCGCGGAGCAGCCCGTACGTCGGGGCGAGCGCCCGCAGGCGCGCTGCGGCCGTGGCGAGGTCGCCGGTGACCATCGGCCGCTGCAGCGCGCCGACGAGCCGCGCCTGCGTGGCGGCGATGGCCGCGGCGTCCGGGTAGCCGGCCAGGAGCAGGCAGTCGGCGGTGTCGCTGAGCCGCCGCGCGCCGACCCGGATCGCGAAGTGGATCAGGTGGTCCCGGGGCCCGTCGCCGGCCTCGACGAGGTCGGCGACGCGCAGCGCGGCGTCCGCGTTGCCGAGGCTGCCCGCCGGCATGTCCAGGCCGGCGCGCCCGTCCAGCCACTCCACGGCGGCCGGGACGACGGCGCGGATCGCGTCCGCGTCGGTGACGTCGGCGATCCGCCTGAAACCGGTTCGCATCGTGTACGGGTCGCCGTAGCTGACCGTCTCCGCCCGCCATGCCGTCATGAACTCGCCGACCGGCATCTCCGCGTAGGGGTACCCGTGCGGATCGTGCATCAGGACCCGCTCGTCGTCGACGTCGAGGACCACGACGAAATGATCGGCGCCGATCGGCCCGGTCATCTCGGGTTGGTGCCGCAGCAGCCCCATCTCGACGGGCCCGACCCACACCGGCCCGTCGTGCGCGGCCGCGGTCAGCCTTGCGAGCGCCTCCCGCGGGGTGCCGCCGCTGTCGACGGCCGACGTCCAGCCGAGCGCGGCGAGCGCGCCGCCGAACCCGAGGCCGGGGTTCCAGCCGTACGCGTCGAAGTACACCTCCGTGCCGCCGACGAGCTGCATGCCGAACGGGCCGCAGGTGGCCACCTCGATGACCGCGGTCGGGGGCGCCGCCTCGCCCATGAGCATGGCGAAGGAGTTGGCGTAGCAGTACGGGCCGTTGCCCACGTAGGCCAGATGCCGCATCGGACGCCCTTCCTATGACCGCGAGACCGGGAACGCGACGTCGAAACGCGCCTCCCCGGTGCCCGGGTAGATCTCGTACCCGTGGCCGGTGATGCTCAGCCCGCCGGCGGCGTCCGTCCACGCGGCGACCGCGTCGTACACGCGGATGATGAGCGGGAAGTCCTCCAGCGGCGCCGGGACGGGCAGGAACGCCTCGGTGTGCGCGGGGATCAGCCGGAGGGACACGTCGGCGGCGGGTTCGGCGGTGCCGTCGTAGGCCACGGTCACGTCGACCAGCCCTTCGGTGTCCGGCGCGACGAGCTCCCGGAAGTGGACCCGCAGCACGCCGCCGTCCGCCAGACCGCAGTGGCGCAGGTGCGCGCGGATGTCGCGTTCGGCGGTGCGGATCAGGTGCGGCAGCTCCGCGACGCTGACGTGCCCGCTGCGGCAGGCGACCTTGGTGGCCGGCACGTCGCGGAGCCGGACCAGGCCGGCGATGCCGAGGGCGTCGCGGCCCCGGTCGAGCTCCTCCACCACGGCGGCCCGCTCGTCGAGCAGCTCCCGCTGGGTGCGCAGCCAGCCGCGCAGCTGCAGCGCCCGGTCCTGTGGGCTGAGGTCGGCGAGGAACCGGATCCGGGCGAGCGGCAGGCCGAGCCGCCGGAGCCGGCCGATCAGCCGGGCGCGGGGCAGCTGGTCCGGCGTGTAGTAGCGGTAGCCGGTCGCCGGGTCGACCCGCGCCGGCACGAGCAGCCCCTGCTCCGCATACAGGCGCAGCGCCTTCGGCGACAGCCTGCCGGCCGCGCCGAACTCCTTCGCCCGCAGATGTCCCCCGTCCATGCCGCCGAGTCTGCGGTCTGCCCTTGGGGCGAGGTCAAGTCAGCCGATGTACGCGAGCGCGAACCCGACGGTCGGGATCCCGAACACGACCGACAGCACGGCCATCCTGGTGATCGTGGGGCGGCGGGTCAGGACGGCGTACGCCGCCAGCAGGACCGGCGTCATCAGCAGCTGCGGTACGAGCGTGGAGCGCGGCACCAGCACGTCGCACCAGGCGCACACCACGGAGATCGCCAGCGCCGACCCCCACAGGGCGACGCCGAGCCGGTGCGCGAACCGCGGACCGAACCGCACGGCAAACGTCGTGTCGCCGGCGCCAGTGTCGGCGGCGAGGTCGGTGACGGTGGTCGGCACGTACAAGGCCGCGGCGAACAGCAGGCCGATGAGCCCGAACTGCCACGGGAACTCCCACGGCGGCCGGGTGATCGCCCAGCCCGCCGCCGGTGACACGGCCCCGACCACGAGCGCGTTGACCGCGACGTCCCAGCCGGGCCGGGTCTTCAGCCGCAGCGGCGGCACGCTGTACGCCCAGCCGAGCAGCAGCACCCCGGCGACACCGAGGACGAACAGGGGTCCCACGTACAGGGCGGCCGCGACGCAGGCGAGCGCCAGCCACCGGTACCAGAGCCGCAGCCGCCTGGCCGAGACCGCCCCGGTGACCAGCGGCGCCGTCGCCTTGCGCGGGTTGTCGCGGTCGCTGCGCAGGTCGTTCTGGGCGAGGACCGCGCCCCAGATGAGCGGCCCGAGCACGAGCAACGCCACCAGCGCGCGCGTCGTGTCGGCCGGCGCGGGCAGCCACCGGTGGCCCGCCAGCACGGTGCCGAGGTAGGCGGGCACCCAGGACACCGGCCAGAACCACGGCCGGGACACGGCCACGAGCAGCGCGGCCGGACGTTCCAACACCGCCGTCATACCTGCATCATCGTCCGGCCCGCCTGTGCCCGCACTGAGAGCCGCGTCATGGACGCGCGTCACTCCAGCAGCGGCTCCGCCCAGGCGGCGTGCGTGAACTGCCACGCGCCGGCGATCCGCTGCCGGACCCGCCGGTCGTGGCGGATGGTGTACCGCAGGCCCTCGACCTCCACCACGCCGCACTCGGTGCCGGGCTGGTCGAGCGCCGAGGACACGACGGTCACCGGCCAGCCGGCCTTCGTCGCCTTGTGCTGCCACACTTCGAACGCCCGCTGCCGGCCGTTCTCCTCGCTCACCTTCGCGATGATCTCGACCGGATCGATCCGTGCCATGCGGGTGCTCCTCGCGGAAAAGGCGGAACGTGGTTCGGACAGCCTCACCGTACAGAGCGGGGGCGGCCGTCCCGTCCCCCCGCGGCGCGGTGTTCGAAGGCCGGACACATGGGTGCGTGAGGCGGTCCGCACGGCTGAGGTAGCACAGGTCGGCGGTGCCATACGGTGACCGGACGACCTCAGGAGGTAATGTGGACATCGACGGATCCGTCGCGCTCGTCACCGGGGCCAGCCGTGGGCTCGGGCTGCACATCGCCCGGGAGCTGCTGGCCCGGGGTGCGGCCGTGTATGCGACCGCCCGGGACCCGCGCACCGTCGACCTGCCCGGCGCGACGGTCCTGCCGCTCGACGTGACCGACCCCGCCTCGATCGAGGCCGCGGCGGCCGCCGCCGGTGACGTGACGCTGCTGGTCAACAACGCGGGCGTGGCGACGTTCTCCAACCTCGTCGCCGGCGACCTCGACGACATCCGGCTGGAGATGGACACCCACTTCTACGGCACGCTGCGGATGATCCGCGCGTTCGCCCCGGTCCTCGCCGGCAACGGCGGCGGCGCCATCGTCAACCTGCTGAGCGTGCTGTCGTGGATCACGTTCCTGGACGCCACGTCGTACAGCGCGGCCAAGGCGGCGCAGTGGAGCCTCACCAACGGCGTCCGGCTCGAGCTCGCCAAGCAGGGCACCCAGGTCACCGCCGTCCACCTCGGCGCCGCCGACACCGACATGATGACCCGCTGGGACGTGCCGAAGCTGACGCCCGCGTTCGTGGCGGCGGCCGTCGCCGACGGGATCGCCCGCGGCGACCTGGAGGTGCTCGTCGACGACGCCGCCACCGGTGCCAAGGCCGCCCTCGCCGCCGATGTCCGGGTGGTGTACCCCCAGCTGCCGTGACCGGTCAGCGGGTGGTGCGGCCGGCGGCGAGGGTGCAGGGGACCTCGGGCGTGTCCCAGGTGACCGGGCCCTTCTCGTGGAAGGTGCCGTCCTGGAAGAGCACGGTGTTGTGACGGACGATGAGCCGCCACACGTCCTCCTCGTAGTCGCCCTGGGCGTGCAGGACACCGTCGACGTCGTGGTCGAAGGTGAACCCGGCGAGCTCGGCGGCGTAGACGCGGCCGTCGACCGGGGCCCGCAGCTCCGCCTGGAGGGTGGCGCCGGGACGGAGGAACGTGTCGACGAGGTACAGCATCCAGCGCTCCGAGTCGTAGAACTTCTCCTGGTTCTCGTCGAACTCGATGCCGTCGCCGGCGGCGGTGGGCACCCACTTGCACCAGGCGTTGGGCTGGCCCGGCGGCGGGCTCGCGTAGTCGATGACGTCGGGCTCGTCGTCCTGGCCGCAGTATCCGCCGGCGCCGACGAAGTAGGGGCCCTTCGACCGGTGGATCCGGCGGGTGAGCGAGAACTTCGTCAGGTAGCCGATCTCGGCCGGGTTGAGCGGTGGCGTGACCGTGATCCGCCCCGTGAACCAGGTCTCGTATCCCATCCACCGGACCCTACCGGCAGCGGGCGGCGCGTGCTCCAGGAGTGCTCCAGCCTCACTGCATCACCGGCGAACAGGCTGGTCCGTGACCCCGCAAGCGGTGCGGGGCAACGCTCGCGGAGGCCAGCATGGCACTGTTCGCCGTCTTCACGCACCAGAACCCGATCGGGATCAGCTCGGACGAGTTCCGGCACCGGCTGCCGGAGGGTTTCGGGTACATCCAGGGACTGATCGACAAGGGCATCATCAAGCACAGCTGGATCGTCGTGGGGCAGTCCGGCGGCCTGAACATCTACGACGTCGCCTCGCACGAGGAGCTCACCGACGTCCTCTACGGCAACCCGCTCTCCTCGCACCTGCGCCTGGAGGTGCTGCCGCTGTCGACGCCCGGAGGGTTCGACGTCGACGCGTTCGCGAACCGCGACGTCCAGGCCGACGGCGCGTCCGCAGCGGCCGCGGGCTGACCCGGTGCGGGCGCTCGTCACCACGGGCGGGGGCGACCCGGCCCTCGCCCCGGCCGAGGTCGGCGAGCCCGATCCGGCGTCCGGCGAGGCGCTCGTCGCCGTCACCGCCGCCGGGCTCAACCGCGGCGAGCTGACCGTCGCCGCGACCGCGCCGGCCGGGTCGCGGCTCGGCTGGGACGTCGCCGGGGTCGTCGAGCGGGCCGCCGCCGACGGCTCCGGCCCGCCCGCAGGCACGCGGGTCCTCGGGCTCGCGGGCCGGGACGGGTTCGCGGAACGGGTCGCGGTCCCGACCGGCCACCTCGCGGTCCTGCCGGACACGGTCCCCGACACGGCCGGCGCGGCACTGCCGGTCGCGGGTCTCACCGCCCTGTACGCGCTGCGGTACGCCGGCTGGCTGCTCGGCCGCACGGTCCTGGTGACCGGCGCCGGCGGCGGTGTCGGCCGGGTCGCGGTGCAGCTCGCCGCGGCCGCCGGCGCGCGGGTCCTCGCGCAGGTCGGCGGGGCGGGCCGCGGCGACGGCCTGGAGAAGCTCGGCGCCTCGGTGGTCGGCCAGTACGGCGACGACCCCGCCGAACCCGTCGACGTCCTCCTCGACAGCGTCGGCGGGTCCACATTGGAGCTGGCGTTCCGGGCGGTCGC
This sequence comes from Dactylosporangium sp. NPDC051087, assembly GCF_055586325.1. Lineage (NCBI taxonomy): Bacteria > Bacillati > Actinomycetota > Actinomycetes > Micromonosporales > Micromonosporaceae > Dactylosporangium > Dactylosporangium sp. NPDC051087. The sequence goes on from NZ_JBVJIJ010000015.1 coordinate 239,859, forward strand.
CGCAGACGGCGTCGTGGTCAGCTTCGGCAACACGACCCGCGAGCCGCTGCGGCTGCCGCTGGACTGGGGGCGGCTGCGGCCGGGGGTGTCGCTGCGCTCCCTGTACCTGTTCCAGGAGACGCGGCGGCAGCCGGTGGGCCGGGACCTCGCCACGCTCGCCGGTCTCGTGGCGCAAGGCCGGCTCGACCCGCAGGTCGCGCTCACCGCGCCGTGGACGGACCCGCTGCCGGCGTGGCGGGCGCTGCGCGACCGGCAGGTCAACGGCAAGGCGGTCCTCACCCTGTAGCGGGACCCCAGCGAGGGTGGACCGCCCGTTCGTACGGTCGCAGGCATGGCAACCTTCACCAGCTTCGACGGCACGGTCCTGCACTACGAGTCGATCGGCGACGGGCCACCGCTGGTCCTGGTGCCCGGCGGGCCACGAGCCGCCGGGTACCTCGAGGACCTCGGCGGCCTGTCCGCGTCCCGGACCCTCATCCGCTACGACGCCCGCGGCACCGGCGCGTCCGCCCGACCCGCCGACCCGGCCACCTACGCGTACCCGGTCCTCGCCCGCGACGTCGAGGCGCTCCGGACCCACCTGGGACTCGAAACCCTCGACCTGCTCGGCCACTCCGCGGGGTCGGTCGTCGCGAGCGCCTACGCCGCCGCGCACCCGGCCCGGATCGCCCGCCTGGTCCTCGTCTCGCCGAGCCCGCAGCTGTACGGCAAGGGCGGCGACGACGTGGGCGACATCCTCGGCACCCGGACGGACGCGCCCTGGTACGCGGAGGTCGGCGCCGCCGCGGGCGAGCTGCTGAGCCTTGCGCCGGACGCCGCGCCGTCGACGGTCTTCGACGTCCTGGACCGCTACACGCCGGCCGCGTACGGCCGCTGGGACGAACGCCAGCGGGCACACGCCGCGACGCAGCGCGCGCAGTTCGCGCTGGAGGCGTGGTCAGGATTCTGGGCCGGGACGGACAACGGCTGGCTCGACGACCTCGCCACCCTGCCCGCGCCGGTGCTGGTGCTGACCGGCGACCGGGACGCCCTGACCGGCGTCCGCATCGGCGACGTCGCCGCCGCCGGTCTCCCCCACGCCGGGCATCTCACCATCTCCGGTGCCGGCCACTACCCGTGGGTCGACGAGCCGGCCGCGTTCACGGCCGCGGTCAGCGACTTCCTGAACGCCTGACTATTGCCTCGCGTCCCGCCGGTGCGCACGGGACACTGGGCGGATGCGGCATGAGGGTACGAAGGGGCGGCTGCGCTGGTCGCCCCGGCTGGCAGGGCTGGCGGTCAACCCGGCCCTGCCGGCGCACCTGCTCGACGCGCTCATCGCCACCGGCGACGACGAGATGTGCGACCGCCTCGCCGAGCGGGCCGACCTGTCGCCGGGCCAGGTCCTCGCCCTCGCGGCGCGCAGCACCGGCGCCGCTGTGCAACTTGTCCACAGTGGACAGCTGCGGGCGGACCTGGCCGACGGGCGCGACGAGGACGTGGCGGTGGCCCTGTTCGACGCCACCGGGGCGCCGCCGCAGTGGGCGCACGCGCTCGCCGCGTCACCCGATCGACGGATCCGTGAGCGGCTCGCGTCCGCCTCCCACACCCCCGCCGAGGTGGTGGCGCTGCTCGCGGACGACCCGGACGCCGAGGTCGCGGCGGAGGCGGCCCTGTCCCCGCGGATGACCGGGCCGCTCGCCGACCGGCTGGCCCGGCACCCGCACACCCGGGTCCGCCGGGCCCTCGCCGCGAACGAGGCCACCTCCGCCGACGTGCTGGCCCGCCTGGCGCTCGACGGCGGACAGCCGGCGGCGCTGGCCTGCCCCGGCTGCGACGGAGACGCCCCGTTCTGGTGGACCTGCGACGGCGGCGACCACCAGGCCGCCGTCCACGACATCCAGGGCGCGGCGGCCGAGAACCCCGCGACGCCCGCGACGGTCGTGCTCGCTCTCGCCGGTCATCCGGGGCCCTGGGTCCGCTGCGCGGTCGCCGCCCGGCCGGACCTGTCGCAGGACGCGTACGCCCGGCTGGCGACCGACGACGTGCCCGCAGTCCGGCACGCGGTCGCCGCCAACCCTGCCGTCGACGGGGCACTGCTGCGGCGCATGTCCACCGACCGGACCCACGACGTGCAACGGCTCCTGCTGCACAACCCGGCCGTCCCGCTCGACGTCCTCACCGCTCTCGCCGGGACGGTCAGGACCGGGCCTGCGCTGCTGCCGCGGATCGCCGCCGCCACCCCGGACGAGCTGCAGGCACTCGCCCGTTCCACGGACCCGGCCGTCCGGATGCTCGCCGCCCACCACCCCGGCCTGATCGGCGACCTCGTCGACGCACTCGCCGGTGACGCCGACGCCAAGGTACTGAAGGCGATCGCACCCAACCCCCGGGTCACCGAGGCGCGCATGCACGCGATGCTCGCCGCGCACGGCACCCGGGTCGCCGGCACGCTGGCCCGCAACCCCGCCTGCCCCGCCGGTCTCCTGCTCCGCATCGCCACGCTGCGGCCGTCGGCGAAGCTCGCCCTGCGCGGGATCGCCGGCCACCCGAGCGCGACCGCACCGGCGCTGACCGCTTGCCTGACCGACGACCGGGCCCGCCCGATAGCCGCCCGGCACCCTGCCCTGGACCCCGCGACGCTGCTCACCCTGCTCCACGGCCCCGACGACGACGTCGCCGAGGCCGCCGCCGCCAACCCGGCCCTGCCGCAGGCCGTCATGAGCGCGATGACGGCCTGCGGCGCGGTCAGTTGAACTTCGGCAGGACCTGCTCGCCGAAGAGCCGGACAGTACGCTCCGACTCGGCCAGCGGCATGTTGCCCGAGACGACCTGCAGGCTGATCGTGACGTCGCCGAACCAGTCGCGGATCGTGGCGAGCCGGTCGACGACCTCGGCCGGGGTGCCGACGAGCGCCTTGTTGTCGCGCAGCGAGCTGTCGAAGTCGGCCGACGACACCTTCCGCACGATGTCCTCGTAGCCCTCGTATCCCGAGCTGCGGGTCGCGGACCACGCCGACACCGCCTCCAGCAGGCGGGCGTTCGTCCATTCGGAGTAGCGGCGGCCGTTGTCGTACGCTTCCGAAGGGTCCTCGGAGAGGTAGCAGTTGTAGCTGAGGTGGATGTCGCCGCCGGCCGGGTCGAGGCCCGCGGCGTCGCGGGCGGCCCGGTAGCCGGCGATCATCTCCTGCACCTTCTCCCGCTTGTTGATCGACGGTACGAGCAGCAGCCCGTACCCGTTGCGCCCAGCGGACTCGGCGGACGACGGGGTGATCGCGGTCGCCACGAGGATCGGCGGGTGGGGACGCTGGAACGGCAGGGGCAGCAGCGTCACCGGGCCGAAACTGTGGAACGTGCCCTCGAACACGACGCCGGTCTCCGTCCACAGCCGCCGGACGGCCAGGACGCCCTCGTCGAACCGCGGGCGGCTCTCGTCGAGGGGGATGCCGAACGCGGCGAACTCGTCGGGCAGGAACGCGCGGCCGAAACCGACGTCGAGCCGGCCGTGGGAGATGTTGTCGAGCATGGCGAGCTTCCCGGCGAGCTTCACCGGGTGGGTGAACGCCGGGATGACCGCGCCGGTGATCAGCCGGATCCGGGTGGTGCGGGCGGCCGCGGCGGCCAGGAACGTGACCGGGTCGGGGCTGTAGCCGCCGTACGCGAAGAAGTAGTGCTCGACCGTCTTCACATGGTGGTAGTCGAGCGACTCCGCGAGCTCGACGAGCGCGAGCGCGTCGTCGAAGTAGGAGGCCGCGTCCTTGTCGTCGGGGCCGACGGTCGGGAACAGGTTGATACCGAAGCGCATCGGAGTCCTTTCACACAGCGGCGACGGGTTGCAGCGCGAACGCCTCCGCCAGCAGCTCGTAGGAGCGCAGCCGGTCGGCGTGGTCGTAGATGGTGGCGAGCGCGATGACCTCCTCGGCACCGGTCGCCTCGGTGATGGCCAGGATCTGGTCGCGGACCCGGGACGGGGTGCCGTAGACGTAGCGCGGGAACTCGAAGCGTTCGGCGCCGAGCGGGTCGTCGCCGTCGGCGAGCTCCAGCAGCGACTGCTCGGGGCTCGGCACCGGGCGGACGTCGTTGCGGGTGAGGCGGCGGCGGAACGCCCGCTGGGTGGCGTAGACGCGCTCGGCCTCGGCCTCGGTGGCGGCGCAGTACACGCCGATGCCGAGGATCGCGGTGCCGGCGCCGCCGGTGCGGGCCCGGTGGTCGGCGAAGACGGCGCGGGTCGGTGCGGGGTTGATGAAGTGGGCGTAGGCGTAGGGCAGGCCGAGCTGGGCGGCGACGGCGCCGCTGCGCGGGCTCGACCCGAGCAGCCACACGTCGGGCCGGCCGGCGCCGGTCGGGGTGACGACGATGTCGTGGAACGGGTGCCCGGGCGGGAACCCGTTGTCGAGGAACGCGAGCAGTTCGATGAGCTTGTCGTCGAAGTCGTCGGCGACCGGTGCGGTGCCGCGGGTCCCGCGCAGCGCGTAGGACTCGATCGGGCTGGACCCGGCGGACCGGCCGATGCCGAGGTCGATGCGGCCCGGGTACAGGGCCTCGAGCGTGCGGAAGACCTCGGCGACCTTGAAGGGACTGTAGTGGCTCAGCAGCACCCCGCCGGATCCGACCCGGATCCGGGACGTGCGGGCGGCGATCGCGGCGACGAGCACCTCGGGCGCGCTGCCGCCGTGGGAGTGCATCGCGTGGTGCTCGGCGACCCAGTAGCGGGTGTAGCCGAGCTGGTCGGCGAGCTCGGCGAGCTCGACCGTGTTGCGCAGGGCCTGCGCCGGGGACTGGCCCGTCCCGATCGGGGACTGGTCCAGGATGGACAGTTTCATGTGCCGACCTCCTTGAGTGTGGTCGCGAGCAGGCGCGTCGCGTTGCGGTGCAGAGGAAAGTCGGCGGGGACCAGGCGGTGCCCGGTCAGCAGGGCGGTGACCCTGGCGGTGACGGCCGCGAACCTGACGGCGGCGAACACCTGGTGGAAGTCCAGCCCGTGCGGCACCCGGCCGGTCCGGCGGGCCCAGCGGGCGACGGTCGCGGCATGGTCCGGCAGTCCAGGCAGGCGGTCGGCGCCGATGCCCTCGCTGAGGTGCCGGTCCAGGTGCAGGAACCAGGCCAGGTCGGCCTCCGGCGCGCCGTGCCCGGCCATCTCCCAGTCGAGGACGGCGGCGACCGCCGAGCCGTTGAAGACGATGTTGCCGAGCCGGGCGTCGCCCCACAGCAGGACCGGCGGTCCGGTCTGCGCCGGTACGGTCGCCCGCAGCACCCCGATCCCGGCTCGTACGTGCGGATCCGTCGCGCAGCCGTAGAAGTCGAGGTCGCCGGCGAGCTCCTCCACCTGGGACGCCGCGTCGGACGGCCCCAGGTCGAAGACGGGTTCGACGGCGTGGACGCGGGCGAGGACGTCGACGGCGTGCTGCCACACCGCCGTCCGCATCGGTGCGGGCGCGTCGTGCAGCCAGCCTTGGCGATGGTACGAGGGCAGGTCCGCGGGCACCTCCCCGGCAACGTGGCCGAGCACGCAGAACGGCGCCCCCAGCAGGCCCGGGTCGTGCTCGAAACCGTGCGCCGGCGCGACCGGCACGTCGGTGCGCTCGCCGAGGATGCGCTGGATGTGGTACTGCTGCCAGAACCGCGGCCGGGGCTGCAGCTGATACGTGGTGGGCGCGATCCGCACGACGAGCCGCCGCCGGACCGGGCCACCGGGACCGGTCCAGCCGGCGTCGACGACGACGTTCTCGGCGGAGAATCCGGTGGACGGCGGCACGGTCAGCGGCCCGAGCCGCAGATCGGGTGCGCCGAACCGGCCGGCGAGCCACCCGGTGAGCGCCTTGCGGGTGACGTCGGGGTCACGGACGACGCGGACGGCCACCGGTCACTCCTTCCGCGCCGTGAGCAGGCTCGTCGTGGCGACCAGCGGCGTGTGCGCGACGGAGCCGAACCCCGCGTCGGTGAACCAGGTCGCGGCGTCGGCGAACGTGTACTCGGCGCCGCCGGCGGACCAGACGAGCATGTTGAGACTGGCGAGGACGTTGGGCAGCTGCGGCCGGTCGGGGTCGAGCATCGGGTCGTAGACGAGCGCGGCACCGCCCGGCCGGACCGCACGGAACGCGGCCTGCGCCAGGAACCGGCGGCGCTCCACCGGCCAGTTGTGCAGGACGTGGCCGAAGAGCACGGCGTCGGCGGCCGGCAGCGGGTCGGTGAAGAAGTCCCCGCCGGTGAACGTGACCCGGTCGGCGAGCCCGAGCCCGCCGACGTGCTCCTCGAACGCCGGTCGCACGTCCGGCAGGTCGAACACGGTCACCCGCAGGTGCGGGTGCGCCTTCACCAGGTGCGCGGCGATGTTGCCGCGGGCCCCGCCGACGTCGACGACGTGCTCGAAGCCGGTCCAGTCCAGGTCGGCGAGGGCCGCCCCGATCGGCGCGTTCAGCACGTCCATCGCGTCGAAGAACGCGGTCCGCGACGCGGGGTCGGCGTGCACGGGCGCATACGGGTCGCCGTCACCGGCCTGGACGTTTGCGGGTTCGCCGGAACGGAGACTGCCGGCGAGCCCGTCCCAGGCGGGGTGCAGGGTGTGGTCGAGGAAGTCCAGGAACCCGCCGAGGAACTCGGGTCGGCCGGGAATCAGGTAACGCCCGGCGACGGGACTGTTGTGGTAGCGGCCGTCCCGGCGTTCGACGAGCTCGAGCGCTTCCAGACCGGCGAGGAGGTCGCCGGCGCCGACGGGGTGCAGCCCGAGCCGCGCACGGAGCTCCTCGGTGGTGGCCGGTGCCTCGGCGAGGGCGCCGAAGACGCCGACGTCGGCGGCGGCGAACAGCAGCCGGGCGCGGCGGGCACCCGACGCGATGTCGAGGATGCGGGCGGGGGTCAGCTCCACGGTGTGCTCCCAGGTGTCGTCGGACGCTGCTGCCCGACGCTAGAAGCGGCCGCTGGAGCGGCCGTGGAGCCCGACTCCACTCCAGTGGGGCTGGAGCGGCGGCGGCTACACACGGACGTATGACGATCCTGTTGACCGGTGCCACCGGCACCGTCGGACGTGCGGTCCTGCGGCAGCTGCTCGACGCGGGCGAGCCGGTGCGCGCGCTGACCCGTGACCCGGCACGGGCGGCGGCGCTGCTGCCGGGCGGTGTCGAGCTCGTCGCCGGTGACCTCGGCGACCCCGGTGGCCTGCCGTCCGCACTGGACGGTGTGGACCGGGTGTTTTTGCTGTCCGTCGGGCCGCGGAAGGCCGAGCACGACGCGAACCTCGCGCGGGCGGCGGCGAAGGCCGGCGTGGCACGGCTCGTCGCGCTGTCGTCGCTCGCCGCGGAGGAGGATCCCGACGGCGTCCTGGGCCGCTGGCACGCCGACGGGGAACGCGCGGTGCGGGACGCCGGTCCACCGTGGACGATCGTGCGACCGGGCGGCTTCATGTCCAACGCGTTGGAGTGGGCCGCTTCGGTACGGGACGCCGCGGTGGTGCGGGCGCCCTTCGGCGACCTGCGGGCGTCCATCGTGGACCCGCGCGACATCGCCGCGGTGGTGGTCGCGGCGCTCGCCGGTGGCCACGACGGCGCGGTGCTGCCGCTGAGCGGCCCCGCCGCGATCAGCCCCGCCGAGCAGGCCGCGGTCCTCGCCGAGGTGCTCGGCAGGCCGGTGCGCTTCGAGGAGCTGGGCCTGGACGAGGCGCGGGCCGCGATGGCGCGGCGGGTGCCCGCGGCGGTGGTCGACGCGGTGCTGTCCGCGCGCGCCGCGGCCGGTCCCTTCCGGGCGCGGGTCCTGCCCACGGTCCGGGACGTGACGGGCAGGGCACCGCGCGGCTTCCGCCAGTGGGCCGAGGATCACGTCACCGCCTTCCGCTGACCGTGCACGCCGGGCGTCGCGGTGCGTTGCCGAATCAGGACGCCGACTTGGCCGGTTCGGCGGTGGTGGCGGCGGGCGCCGGGGTCGCCTCCGGGGCCGCGGCGGGTGCCGGGGCCGGGCCGGGGGCCGCGATCGACGTGAGCGCGCCGACCACCGCGAACGCCGCCCCGACCAGAAACGCGAGGCGGTAGCCGGAGACGACCGCGCCGGCCTGTGCGGTGCCCGCGTCGAGGAGGTGCTGCGCGCGGGTGGCGCCGATCGTGGCGAGGACCGCGAGGCCGAGGGAGCCGCCGACCTGACGGGTGGTGTTGATGACGCCGGAGGCGAGGCCCGCCTCGTGCCGTGGGATGCCCGACGTGGCGGTGATCGCGAGGGGCGTCATCGCGATGCCGGCGCCGAGGGTCACCAGGATCATCGGCACCAGCAGGTCGGCGGCGTAGGAGCCGCGGACCGGGATCACCGACAGCCAGGCGAGGCCGGCGCCGGACAGCAGCGGGCCGCCGATCAGCAGCGGGCGGACGCCGACGCGCTTGAGCAGGACCGGGCCGGCGTAGGCGCCGGCGGTCATCGCGATCGCGCCCGGCAGGAAGGCGAGCCCCGCGGCGAGGGCGTCGTAGGCGAGGACGTTCTGCATGTACAGCGACAGGAAGAAGAAGTGCGCGATGACGGCGCAGCCGAGCCAGAACATGACGAGGTTGGCCACGGTGATGCCGCGTGAGGCGAACAGGCGCAGCGGCACGACGGGCGCCTCGGCGACCTTCGCCTCGTGCAGGACGAACCATGCGAGCAGCACCACGCCGGCGCCGAGCGGGCCGTAGGTGACCGGGTCCACCCAGCCGTGGCCCTGGCTGTTGACGGTGCCGTACACGACGGCGACGAGACCGGCCGTGACCAGCAGCGAGCCGAGCAGGTCGAGACGGCGCGGGCCGGCGGCCGGCTCGGGGCGGCCCAGGGGCAGCACGCGCAGCGCGGCGACGATCGCGGCCAGGCCGATCGGGACGTTGACGAAGAGGATCCAGCGCCAGTTGATGAGGTCGGTGAGCACGCCGCCGAGAAGGGAGCCGATGGCGGCGCCGCCGCCGGAGACCGCGCTCCAGGCGGCCATCGCCCTGGCCCGCTTCGGCGCCTCGACGAAGGTGGTGGTGAGCAGGGTGAGGGTGGCCGGGGAGAGGATCGCGCCGCCGAGGCCCTGGGCGCCGCGGGCGACGATGAGGGTGAGCTCGTCCTGGGCGAGGCCGCCGACGAGGCTGGCGGCGGTGAAGAGCACCAGGCCGGTGATGAACATGCGGCGCCGGCCGAAGAGGTCGGCGGCGCGGCCGCCGAGCAGCAGGAAGCCGGCGAAGGTCAGCGTGTAGGCGTTGACGACCCATTGCAGGCCGGAGTCGGTGAAGCCGAGGTCGGCCCGGATGGCGGGCAGCGCGACGTTGACGATCGAGACGTCCAGCACCACCATCACCTGCCCGAGGCAGAGCAGCGACAGCACGGCCCAGTCGGGTCCCCGGCGCCCGGTCTCCCCCGTTGGGGCCTCGGTGCTTGCCATGATCACTCCCTGTGTTCCGGTTTTGGACTTGCGAGTCTATTACGTTAGACCTACGAGTCTAGTAGGGCAAGTACGGGTACAGCGTGGCTCCAGGACGGCTGGGGCCGTGCTGTACCCGGGCGGTCCAACCTCGGGACATGACCACCGTCGTGTTCGTCAACACGTTGCGGCTCACCGGCCCGGCCGAGGACCTCGAACGGATCTACGCCGACGTCGCCACGTTCTTCCGCGCCCAGCCGGGCCTGGTCCGCTACCAGCTCGTGCGCTCCACCACCGACCCCGGCGTCTACGTCAACATCGCCGAGTGGCGCGACCTCGCCGCCTTCCGCACCGCCACGTCGCAGGAGGCCTTCCGCACCGCGCTGCGCGTCTCCACCGTCTCCACCGGCGACCCGCACGTCTGCGAGGTCGTGTCCGTCGGCACCGGACCCTCGTGAGCCTCCATGAGGTCGCGGACGGTGTTCACGCGTACGTGCAGGCGGACGGCGGCTGGTGCGTCAACAACGCCGGGGTCGTCCACGACGGCGGCGCCGCGCTGCTCGTCGACACCGCCGCCACCGAGTCCCGGGCCCTGGCCCTGCGCGACGCGGTCCGGCGGCTCGCCCCGGCGCCACCCGGCGTCGTCGTCAACACCCACCACCACGGCGACCACACCCTCGGCAACGCCGTCTTCGCCCCGCCCGCCACGGTCGTCGCCCACACCGCCACCCGCCACGACATGGCCGCCCGGGGCACCGCGCTGCGCCAGGTCTGGCCGGCCGTCGACTGGGGCGCACAGCCCCTCGTGCTGCCGGGGCTCACGTTCACCGACCGGCTCACCCTCCACATCGGACGGACCGAGGTGCGGCTGTGGCATCCCGGCCCGGCACACACCACCGGCGACGTCGTGGCGTGGCTGCCCGAGCAACGGGTCCTGTTCACCGGCGACGTGGTCATGCCGGGACACACGCCGTTCGTCCTGATGGGCTCCGTCCACGGCAGCCTGCACGCGATCGCCGCCCTCGCCGCGCTGGACCCGGCGGTGGTCGTCGGCGGGCACGGCCCGGTCGCCGGCCCGGAGGCGCTGCACGCCGCAACCGCCTACCTGCACTGGCTCGACGACCTCGCCGGCCGTGGCCTCGCCGCCGGGCTGACCCCCCTGCAGACGGCGCTGGACACCGACCTCGGCGACTTCGCCGGGTGGGGCGAGCCGGAGCGCCTCGTCGCCAACCTGCACCGCGCCTACGCCGAACGGACCGGCGCACCGCCCGGCACCTACCTGCCGTCCGCCCCGGTCTTCGCCGACATGGTCGCGTGGAACGGCGGTCCACTCCCCTGCGCCGCTTAGCCAGCGGGATCCGCCCGGACGGCCGTTGACATCGTGGGCGCCTGACGCCGACAGTCAGGTCCTCCACCATCTGGTGGGTCTCACGGGGGAGACACGAACGCATGAAGACGCCTGCCCGCACGCCGACCGCCGCCGTGCTCGCCGGGCTGCTGCTCGCCGTGTCCGGCTGCGCCCTGCGCCCGTCCGGCACCGACGCCGACCTGCTCGACGACTGGCAGGCCCTCGCACCGCCGAAGGTCGAACTGCCCGCCGTCGGCGCGTGCCTGACCGCCACGCCCAAGGGGCCGTTCGACCCGGAATACACCGTGGCCACACCGATCGACTGCGACCGGTCCCACACCCTCGAGGTCGTGCTGATCGGCACCGTCGAGGGTGTCGCCGCACAGGCGTCCCAGCCGCCGGCCCCCGGCAGCGAGGCGTTCCAGGCGGCGTACACGGCCTGCGGCAAGGCGGTCACCGAATATGTCGGCGCCGAGTGGCACACCGGCATGCTCACCATCGACGTGCGGCAGCCCAACAGCCGGACGTGGCAGGGCGGGCTGCGCTCCTACATCTGCTCGGTGCTCTCGCTGAGCGACGCCTACGGTGAGACCCAGTACACCACCGGCACCCTCAAGGGAGCGCTCGCCGGCGCCGCCCCGCACGCCATGCGCTGCTTCAAGCTCACCGGCGCCGCGGGGGCGGACGGCTGGTGGGACCGGCTCGACGCGCTTCGACCGGCCGACTGCGCCACCCCGCACGAGGGCGAGTTCGCCGGGACCATGCAGATCGGCACCGGCGCCGGCGGCACGCTGCCCACCACGGCACTGCTGGACAAGTGGGCCGGCGACCGCTGCTGGACGATCGTGGCCAAGTTCGTCGGCGTCACCGAGGCCGAACTCGACCGGCGCGACGACATCGCCATGTCCTGGGACCTCATGGACGCGTTCCAATGGGCCGCCGGCGACCGGCACCTGCGCTGCTTCGCCCTGGTCCGCCCCGGCAAACAGGTCCGCGCGTCGATGCGCGGCCTCGGCACGAAAGGACTGCCGGTATGACGACGACCGCCCGGGCGGCGATCGCCGCCGTGCTCGCCGGGCTGCTGCTCGCCGTGTCCGGCTGCGCCCTGCGCCCCACCGGCACCGACGGCGACCTCGCCGACGACTGGCAGCCCCTCGCCGCGCCGAAGTTCGACCTGCCGGTCGCCGGTGCGTGCCTGGACGGCACCGCGGCGACGACGACGTTCAACCCGCTGACGGTGCGCGGCGGCACGATCCCGTGCGACCGCGAGCACACGTACGAGGTGGTCCTGGTCGGCACCGTCGAGGGCAGCGCCGCCCAGCGGCCCGTGCCGCCGCAGATGGACACCGAGGCGGGCCGCGAGGCGCTGCGGGCGGCGTACAAGACGTGCGGCGCCGCCGTCGACGCGTACGCCGGCGCCGACTGGCACACCGGCCTGCTCGGCATCAACGTGCAGATGCCCGGACGGGCGGCGTGGGAGGGCGGCCTGCGCTCGTTCCTCTGCTCGGTCAACGCGCTCAGCGACCTCTACGGCCGGATCTCGATGACCACCGGGTCGCTCAAGGACTCCCTGACCGGCGCCGCGCCGAAGGCCGCCCGCTGCCTCGACGTCAACGGCGACAAGGGCTCCGACGGCTGGTGGAGCAACGTCAACGCGATGACCGCGATCGACTGCGCACAGCCGCACGAGGCCGAGTTCGTCGGCACCGTCCAGGTCGGCGTGGGCGTCAGCGGCGACCTCCCCGACGATGAGCAGCTGAGGAAGTGGACGAGCGAACGCTGCTGGCCCATGGCGGCGAAGTACCTCGGCCTCACCGAGTCCCAGCTGAGCTCCCGAGATGACATCGGGATCGGCTGGGACGGCTTCGACAAGGAGGCGTGGGACCTCGGCGACCGCACCCAGCGCTGCGTCGCCCTGCTCGACCCGGGCAAGAAGGTCCGCGCCTCGATCAAGGGCCTCGGCAAGAAGGCGCTCCCCGTCTGATCACCGGGCGGCGTCGTGGGTGATGCGGCGGGTGGCGACGAGCCAGCCGCCGGCCGGGGCCGGGACCAGCAGGTCCTCGCCGGTGGTGCTGTTGTGGACGACCGGGCGCCCGCCGGGCGGGGTCTCCACGTTGAAGGCGGCGAACCGGGTCCGCAGCGAGCCGTCCGGCAGCGGGTCGGCGGTGAGCATGCCCAGCCAGTACCGGCGGACGACGGCGGACCCGGCGCGCTTGGCCACCGCGGCCCGCAGCGCGTCGGCGATCGCCGCCCGGCCGCGGCGCTGCGCGGGCGCCCCGCCGGCGAACGTGCGGCCGGTCGGGGCGACCTGGGTGAAGACCGCGTCGCCGGTGAAGGTGGCCGCCCACGCGTCCACCTCACCGGCGTCCAGCAGGTGCAGCTGCCGCACGTAGAACGGCTCCGGTGTCACGGGGTCCAGCCGTCGTGCACGACGTAGCGGCGGCGGACCAGGAACGTGTCGCCGGACGGGACCAGGACGTCGTCGGCGGCGGTGCTCAGGTGCAGCGCCGACGGTCCGCCCGCGGGGGTCTCGATGACCAGCGCGTAGTACCGGGTCGCCACCGTGCCATCGGGTCGCGGGTCGACGGCGAGCATGCCGAGCCAGTGCCGGCGGAGCACGCCGCGGGCGGCGAGCGCGTCCGCGGCCTTGCGCAGGCGGCCGCCGATCTCGGCCCGGCCCCGGCGCGGCTCGGGCCGGCGGTCCTGGCCGAACTCGCCGTCCTCGGTGAACGTGTCCGCCCACTCCTCGGCGCGGCCCTCGTCGAGCAGCCGCATCTGCACCGCGTAGAACTGCTGTACCCGCTGGTAGAGCCCGGTGTCGACGGCGGTCGTCACGCGACCACCCCACCGACGTGGCGCAGGGTCGCGAGGCTGTTGGCGCCGAGCGCCTCGCGCACGAAGGTCCGCGCGTCGGCTATCGTCCTGCCGGCGCCGAGGACCCGCTCGACCGCGTCGGGGCGCAGCACGACCCGGTGCTGGGACGTCGCCTTCACCACCCCGTCGCGTTCCTCGAACGTCCACCGTCCCGTGTGGACGCTCAGCAGCGCGGGCGGCTGGGTCTGCTTGTACACGACGCTCAGGTCCGGCAGGCCGACCCGGATCGACTCGGTGGTGTGGCTGGAGCCGTCCTTGGCGAGCGTCTCCATCCTGAGCCGCTGCACCCCGGCCGGCTCCTCGGCCAGCTCGACGCCGACCACGTGCGGCAGCCGCGCCGGCCACTCCCGCGCGGCCCAGATGAAGGCGTGCGCGTCGGCGGCGGTACCGGCGAACTCCACCGAATCCTCGAAGGTGAGGTCGAGGTCCGGGTCGGTGCGTTCGGCCCCGGCGCGCAGCGCGGCGAGCTCGGCGCCGCTGTTGCGTTCGATCGCCTCCTCGATCCAGGCCAGCCCCGCCGGGTCGTCGCCGATCGCGCTGTACGTGTGGGTGAGCCGCACCCTGCTGTGCCCGCCACCGGTCTCCTGCACGTGCCATTCGCCGCCCATCCCGGCGACCGGCGGTGTGGACACCTCCTGCCGGAACGTGATCCTGTGGGTCGTGGGGTCGAGGGTGCGCAGCGACGTCCACGCCTTCACCGCGCCGTTCGCGGTCGCCCACAGCTGCAGCCGCTCACGGTGCGGCGCGACGGCGGAGACCACGGCGTGCACGGTCGGCGGGAAGAGCGCCGGCCACCCGGCGGCGTCGGCGAGCAGCGCGTAGACCCGGTCGGGCGGCGCGGCGACGGTGATCTCGTGTACCGCTTCCTGCGAAGCCATCGTCAGTCCTCGAATCCTAGTAGTTGCCGAGCCCGCCGCAGACATTCAGTGCCTGGGCGGTGATGGGGGCGGCGGCGGGCGTGACGAGGTAGCCGACGAGGGCGGCGACCTCCTCGGGCGTGGAGTACCGGCCGAGCGGGATCTTCGCCTGGAACCTGTCGAGCACGTCGTCGTCGGTGGTCTGCCACGCGGCGGCGTAGCCGGCCCGGACCCGTTGCGCCATCGGGGTCTCGACGTAGCCGGGGCAGACCGCGTTGACGGTGACGCCGGTGCGGGCCAGCTCCAGCCCGAGGGCCTTGGTGAAGCCGATGACGCCGTGCTTGGACGCGGAGTACGGCGCGCCGAGCACCACACCCTGCTTGCCGCCGGTGGAGGCGATGTTGATGATCCGCCCGCCGGGGCGCCCGTCGAGGCCGCCGGCGGTGAGCACCTCCCGGGTCACGTGGAACACGGCGGTGAGGTTGGTGGCTATGACGTCGTCCCACAGCTCGTCGCCGATGGTCGAGGTGACCCCGCCGCCGCTGCGGCCGGCGTTGTTGACGAGCACGCCGACCGGGCCGAAGCGTCGCACGGCGCCGGCGACGAGGGTGCGGATCTGGCCGGTGTCGCGGACGTCGGCGGCCTGCCCGTCGACGTCCAGGCCCTCGTCGCGCAGCTCCTTCACGGTCAGGGCGACGGCGTCGGCGTCCCTGGCGCACAGGTAGACGGCCAGGCCGGCGCCGGCGAGCGTGCGGGCGACGGCCAGGCCGATCCCGCTGGTGGCCCCGGTGACCAGCGCGTGCCGGGGGGTCTCGGTCATTGCTCCTCCTTCAGGGCTTGCAGCCGGGCGACGAGCCCGGTGTCGTGGGTGCCGGCGCGGAACGACGCGTCGGCGAGGACGTCGCGCAGGAAGCCGGCGGTGGTGTGCACGCCCGGCCCGGCGACCCGGAAGTCGGCAAGGGCGCGGCGGCTGCGGGCGATGGCGGTGGCCCGGTCCGGCGCCCACACGACGAGCTTCGCCAGCAGCGGGTCGTACGCCGACGGGACGCTGTAGCCCGGGTAGGCGTGCGTGTCGACCCGCACGAACGGGCCGCCGGGCGCCACGAACTCCTCCAGGCGGCCGGGCGCGGGTGCGAAGTCGCGGGCCGGGTCCTCGGCGTTGACCCGGCACTCGATCGCCACACCGCGTGCGGTGACGTCGGCCTGGGTGTAGCCGAGCGGCTCGCCCGCGGCGATCCGCAGCTGCTCGGCGACCAGGTCGAGGCCGGTGACCGCCTCGGTGACCGGGTGCTCGACCTGGATGCGGCAGTTCACCTCCAGGAAGAAGAAGCCGCCGGCGTCGTCGAGCAGGTACTCGAAGGTGCCGGCGCCGACGTACCCGGCGGCCAGGGCGCCGCGGACGCTGGCCTCCCCCATGCGGGCGACGACGTCGCGCGGTACGCCGGGTGCCGGGGTCTCCTCGATGAGCTTCTGGTGCCGGCGCTGCACGGAGCAGTCGCGCTCGCCGAGGTGCACCGCGGCGCCGTGGGCGTCGGCGAGGACCTGGATCTCGACGTGCCGGCCGCGTGGCAGGTACCGCTCGACGTAGACCCGGTCGTCGCCGAACAGCGCCTGCGCCTCGGCGCGGGTGCGCAGGTAGGTGTCGGCGAGGTCGGCGGCGCGGTCCACGACCCGCATGCCGCGCCCGCCACCGCCGGCCGCGGCCTTCACGATGACCGGGTAGCCGACGCCGTCGGCGATCGACCTGGCCCGCGCGGCGGTGGTGACCGGCTCGCGGCTGCCCGGCAGGAGCGGCAGCCCGGCGTCGGCCATCAGCGCGCGGGCAGCGGTCTTGTCGCCGAGCGCGGCGATCACCTTCGGCGGCGGGCCGATGAACACGAACCCGGCCGCCGCGCACGCCTCCGCGAACTCCGGATCCTCGGACAGGAAGCCGTAGCCGGGGTGGATCGCGTCGGCGCCGACCCGTTCGGCGGCGGCGAGCACGGCGGCGTAGTCGAGGTAGCTCCGCTTCGCCGGTGGCGGTCCGATCTGGACGGTCTCGTCGGCGTAGCGCACCACCGCCGACTCCCGGTCCACTGTGGAGTGCACGGCGGCGACGCGGATGCCGAGCTCCCGGCAGGTGTGGGCGACCCGCAGCGCGATCTCGCCGCGGTTGGCGATCAGGACGGTCCCGAACACCGCCGTCACCCGCCGTCGAGGGCGAAGAGCGGCTCGCCGTACTCGACGGGCGCGCCGTCGCCGGCGAGGGCCTCGGCGATGCGGCCGGCCCGTTCGGCGTGGATCGGGATCATCAGCTTCATCGCCTCGACGATGCCGATCTGCTGCCCCACCGAGACCACGTCACCGACCGCGACGAACGGCGCCGTGCCGGGCTCCGGTGCCCGGTAGAACACCCCGACCGCCGGGGACGTCAGCGTCTCCCGGTGCGTCGGCGGCGGTGCCGGTACGACCGGCGCCCGCACCGCCGTCGCCCCGCCCGCGGCGAAGGAGACCTCGACGGTCACGTCGCCGGCGGTCACCCGGACCAGGTCCGGCCGGGCGCCCGCCTCGGTGGCGAGCAGCAGCACTGTGCGGCGGACGGCGTCGAGGACCCCGGCCGCGTCCGGCTCCGCGACGGTGGTCATGCCGCCACCTGGTCGACGGGGGCGCCGAAGCGGCGGAAGCGGGCGTGCCGGCCGACGATGAGCCGTGGCGCGTTGAGCGGGAGCAGGGCGCGCAGCTCGGTGACGAGCGCGGCGCGCAGCAGCCGGGCCGCCTCGGCGTGGTCGGTCGCCGCGCCGCCGGGCGGCTCGGGCACGACCCCGTCGACGACGCCGAGGCGCAGCAGGTCGGCGGGGCGCAGCCGCAGCGACCGGGCGGCCCGCGGCGCCTGCGCCGGGTCGTTCCACAGGATCGCCGCGCACCCCTCGGGGCTGATGACGGAGTAGACGCCGTTGGCCAGGACGAGGACCCGGTTCGCGAGGGCCAAAGCCAGGGCCCCGCCGCTGCCGCCCTCGCCGGTGACGACGGCGACGACGGGCACAGGCAGGCCGGCCATGAGCCGCAGGTTCTCGGCGATGGCGACCGCCTGCCCCTGCTCCTCGGCCTCGGGTCCCGGGTACGCGCCGGGGGTGTCGACGAGCGTGATCACCGGCAGGCCGAGCTTCGCGGCGAGGCGCATCAGCCGGGCCGCCTTGCGGTATCCGGCGGGTGTCGGCATCCCGTACCGGCTGCGGGCGAGCTCCTTGGCGGTGTGTCCCTTCTGGTGGCCGATGACGACGACGGGGATGCCGTCGAGCCGGGCGAGGGCGCCGATGACGGCCGGGCACTCGCCGGAGATCCGGTCGCCGTGCAGCCGCTCGACGTCGGTGAAGACGCGTTCGAGGTGGTCGGCGGTGCTGGGCCGGCCGATGTCGCGGGCGAGCCGCACCGTCTCCCACGCGTCACGGTCCTCCAGGCCGTCCGGGTCACGGATGACGACGTCCTCGGCGGGCACCGGGTGCGGGGCCGCCTCGCGGCGGCTGCCGACGGCGACGATCCGCGCCAGCGTGTCCCGCAGCACCGCCCGGGGCCGGACCGCGTCGACGAGGCCGTGTTCGAGGAGGAACTCGGCGGTCTGGAAGCCGGCGGGCAGCCGCCGGCCGATGGTCTGCTCGATGACCCGCGGCCCGGCGAACCCGAGCCGGGCGCCGGGTTCGGCGATCGTCACGTCGCACAGGGAGGCGTAGGAGGCCGCGACGCCGCCGTACGTGGGGTCGGTGATGAGCGCGACGGTGAGGATGCCGGCCTCGTCGAGCTGACCGATCGCCTGGCTGGTCTTCGCCATCTGCATGAGCGCGACGGCGCCCTCCTGCATCCGTGCCCCGCCGGACGCGGGGACGAGCAGCAGCGGGCAGCGTTGCGCGAGCGCGGTCTCCGCGGCGCGGGTGACGAGCTCACCGACGGCGGAGCCGAGGCTGCCGCCGAGGAACCGGAAGTCCATGACGGCCGCGACGACGGCGACGCCGCCGATGCTGCCGCGCACGCAGACGACGGCCTCGGCGAGCCCGGTCGTGGCGCGGGCCCGCTCGACCTTCGCGCCGTAGGCGTCGAACTCCAGCGGGTCGGCGTCCACGGCGGTCGTGTCGAGCGGCCGCGCGCTGCCCGGGTCGAGGAGCTGGGCGACGCGTTCGTGGGCGGTCAGCCGGTGGTGGTGCCCGCACTCGGGGCACACGCCCAGGTTGCGGGCCAGTCTCGGCCCGTACAAAGGGATCCGGCAGCCGGCGCAGAGGGTGAAACTCACCGGGCACCGACCCTGGCCCGGTTGACCAGCCCGACGAACTCGTCGGGGGTGCGGGCCTGCACGACGGTGTCGTCGGCGAGCCGGACCCGGTAGTCGCGCTCGACCCGGCCGGCGAGCTCCAGCAGCGCGAGGGAGTCGTAGCCGAGGTCCTCGAACGGCACCGCGCCGATGTCGCCGTCGAGGCTGCCGGTCTCGTCCTCGCCGGCGACCTCGCGCAGAAGCTCACGGACCCCGTCGACGGTCAGGTCGTTGCCGCTCATACTGCTGCTCCTTGTCTGTGTGCTGCTGCTGTCGGGTGGTGCAGGACGACGGCCGCGTTGAAGCCGCCGTAGCCGCGGGCGAGGACCAGGGCCGTGCGCAGCCGGGCCGGCCGGGCCTCGGTGACCAGGTCCAGGTCGTGCGCGGGGACGCCGACGTTGACGGTCGGCGGGACCACGCCGTCGCGCAGCGCCAGGGCCGCGGTGGCGACGTCGAGCGCGGCGCCGCCGGACGCGAGCCGGCCGGTCATCGTCTTCGGCGCGGTCACCGGCACCCCGCGCGCGCCGAACACGGCGGTGAGCGCGTCGGCCTCGGCGCGGTCCAGGGCAGGCACCCCTGCCGCGTCGGCGAAGACCACGTCGATGTCGGCGGCGCCGGTACCGGCGTCCGCCAGCGCGATCTCGATCGCCCTGCGCAGCGTGCCGGGCCGGTCGGTGCCCTGCGGCGGGTCGAACGTCGCGGCGTACCCGGCGACGACCGCGACCGGCACGGCACCGCGGGCGGCCGCCGCCGCCGGGTCCTCGACGACGAGGATCGCGCCGCCCTCGCCGGGAACGTAGCCGGCGGCGTCGCGGTGGAACGGCCGGTACGCGGTCGCGGGGTCCTCGCCGGTGGCGACCCGCCCGTTGGCGACCTGCGCGATCCAGCCCCACGGGCACAGGGCGCTGTCGACGCCGCCGGACAGCACGACCGGGATGCCTTTGCGGATGTGCCGGCGGGCCTGGGCGAGGGCGTCGAGGCCGCCGGCCTGTTCAGTGACGAGGACGCCGCTCGGGCCGCGCAGGCCGTGCCGGATCGAGATCTGCCCGGTGTTCACCGCGTAGAACCAGGCGAAGGACTGGTAGGCGCTGACGTGCTCGCCGCCGAGGCTCCACAGCTTCTCCAGCTCCCGCTGGCCGAACTCGAAGCCGCCGGAGGCGCTGGCGGTGACGACCCCGGCGCTGTACGCGGGCAGGGCCGCCGGGTCGAGGCCGGCGTCGGTGAGGGCGAGGTCTGCGGCGACGAGCGCGAGACGGGTCATGTGGTCGGTCTGCGGCAGCAGCCGGCTGGGCAGGTGCCGGCGCGGCTCGAACCCGCGGACCTCCCCGGCCAGGCGGGCCGGATACCGTTCGGGGTCGAACCGGGTGATCCGGCCGATGCCGCCGCGACCCTCGAGGGTGGCCTGCCAGTACTCCCCGGTCCCGAAGCCGTTGGGCGCGACGACACCGATGCCCGTGATGACGGCGGTCATGGCCGCACCAGCACCATGGCGCTCTGGAAGCCGCCGAAGCCGCTGCCGACGGACAGGACGGTGTCGGTGCGCTGTTCCCGGGCGTGCAGCGGCACGTAGTCCAGGTCGCATTCGGGGTCGGGTTCGTGCAGGTTCGCCGTCGGCGGGATGACGCCGTGCTCGATCGCGAGGGCGCTCGCGGCGATCTCGATGGAGCCGATCGCGCCGAGCGAGTGCCCGACCATCGACTTGATCGAGCTGACCGGGGTCCGGTACGCGTGCGCGCCGAGGCTCAGCTTCGCCGCTGCGGTCTCGTGCCGGTCGTTCTGCTTCGTGCCGGAGCCGTGGGCGTTGATGTAGTCCACGGCGGTCGGGTCGAGGCGGGCCTCGTCGAGCGCGACCCGGATCGCCTCGGCCATCTCCACCCCGTCGGGGCGCAGCCCGGTCATGTGGAACGCGTTGGCGCGCCCGGCGAACCCCGCGATCTCGGCGTAGACCCGGGCGCCACGGGCCCGTGCGGCGGTGAGCTCCTCCAGGACGAACACCGCCGAGCCCTCGCCGAGGACGAAGCCGTCACGGCTGCGGTCGAACGGCCGCGAGGCGTGCTCGGGGTCGTCGTTGCGGGCGGTGGTGGCCTTGATCGCGTCGAAGCAGGCGACCGTGATCGGTGAGATCGGCGCGTCGGTGGCGCCGGCCACGACGACGTCCGCGGAGCCCTCGCGGATCAGGTCGGCGGCGTGCCCGAGGGCGTCGAGGCCGGACGTGCACCCGGTCGACACGACCGCGGCGGGCCCTTCCGCGCCGGCGGCCCAGGCGACCTCGGCCGCGAGGGAGCTCGGCACCAGGTAGTCGTAGAGGTGCGGCACCGCGTAGCGCGGGTCGACGTGCCAGTGCCGGCCGGCGTCGCTGACGACCGCGTATTCGCGCTCCAGGCTGGTGGTCGCGCCGACGGCGCTGCCGATGACGGTCGCGATCCGGCCCGGGTCGCGGGCCTGCGCTTCGGACCCGAAGTCGAGGCCGCTGTCGGCGAGCGCCTCGCGGGCCGCGACGACGGCGAACTGCGCCGCCCGGTCCATCCGCCGGATCTCCTGCTGGGTCAGCCCGGCGGCCGCCGGGTCGAAGTCGCACTCCGCGGCGACCCTGGAGCGGAACGCGCTCGCGTCGAACGCGGTGATGGTCCGGGTCGCGGTCCGCCCGCTGGTGAGCAGCGCCCAGAACGCCTTCGTGCCGACCCCGCCGGGAGCGACCACCCCGATGCCGGTGATCGCCACCCGGCGCCGGTCTCGCCTCGCATCTGCCATGTCTCGACGCTGACAGTGCTCGATGGAGCCGCGCCCACGAACGGGCTGGAGGGGGGCTCCAGGTGTTGTGTAGCACCCGTGCGGAGGCTGTCGGCAACGAGCGGATCACAGGCGGCCTGCCCGGGCCGGCGCCGCGGCGAGGCGGAGGTGGCGTGGCGGTATGAGTCTGTCAGGACGGGTGGCCGTGGTGACCGGGGGGACCCGGGGCATCGGCAGGACGATCGCGGCGGCGTTCGCCGCGCACGGCGCGACGGTGGTGGTCGCGGCGCGGTCCGCGGAGCCGCCGGACGAGAAGGTGGACGTGACCGACCCGCACTCGGTGCGGGAGCTGTTCGACCGCGTCGAGGCCCGGCTGGGCCGCGTCGACGTGGTCGTCGCCAACGCCGGGGTGAGCCGGCCCGGGCCGGTCGCCGGGCTGGCGCCGGACGCGTTCGCGGACGTGCTCACCACGAACGTGGCGGGCACGTTCCACACCGTGCAGGCCGCGGTCCCGGCGCTGCGACGGGCCGGTGGCGGGCGGATCCTGACGCTGTCCTCGGCCCTTGCGACGCGGGCGACGCCGGGCGCGGCGGCCTACAGCGCGTCGAAGGCGGCCGTCGAGGCGCTGACCCGCACGGCGGCGGTGGAACTGGCGCCGCACGGGATCACGGTCAACTGCCTGTCGCCCGGGATCATCGCCGAGGGCATGGGCGAGCAGCTCATCGGCAACGCGGCGGTGTGGGCGAAATACGGTCCCCGGCTCGCCTCGGGCCGGCCGGGCAGCGGCGAGGAGGTCGCCGCGGTCGCGGTGTTCCTGGCCGGGGCGGCGGCCGGCTATGTCAACGGCAGCGTCGTGGACGTGCACGGCGGTCTGGACTGGTAGCGATCTGGACTGTACCGTCTAGTATGATCGGCGGGACGGGGAGGGTGATGCGCGTGGCTGGCACGACGACGGCGGCGCAGGCCACACTGCCCGAAAGCGCGCCGAGAGGGCTGCCCGGCAAGCGCACCGCCATCATGCGGGCGGCGACCCGGATCTTCATCACCGCCGGCTATGAGCGCGCCAATCTCGACACGATCGCGGCCGAGGCGGGCGTGTCGAAGCAGACCATCTACAACCACTTCGGCGACAAGGAGCGGCTGTTCGTCGCGGTGGTCGACGAGGCACGCACCGGCGCCGACCGGGACACCGAGCTCGACGAGTCGCTGCTGACCGACCCGGCCGCACTGGCGGAGGACCTGGTGCGGCTCGGCCGGCAGTTCCTCGCCGCGACCCTCGACCCCGAGGTGTCGGCGCTGCGCCGGCTCATCATCGCCGAGGTGTCGCACCACCCGCAGCTGCACCGCTCCTGCGGCGCGGACGAGCCGCAGTCGGGCCCGAAGCTGCTCGGCTGGCTGATCCAGCGGGTCGCCGTGCTGACCGCCCAGGGCGTGCTGAGCGCCGACCGGCCGGACCGCGCGGCGGCGCATTTCGTGTCCCAGCTCACCTATGAGGGACAGCAGCGATCCAAATATGGCACGCTCCAGCTGTCCCCTTGGGAAATCGACGAGATCTGCGCGGACGCGACCGATCTTTTTCTCCGCGCCTACCTCGTTTCCCCTGCTCAAGCACGTGCCAAAGGCCGTCAATAGCGTCTAATTTCCTACCTTGACCGTAGTATTTGCCTGCGATAGGCTTCAATACAAGCGGTAACGCCCAACCAACGACCGCGCCTAATCCTGCAAAGAAGCAAGCGGCGAATTCGGACCAAAATCCTATTAATCCGATAGGCGACATCGTGAAGCTGGGAGTGCTCGGCCCGCTGCTGTTGTGCGCTGACGGGGCGATCCAGGTGCCGACCGCACCGAAACAACGTCAGCTGCTCGCGCTGCTGCTGCTCAACGCCAACCAGGTGGTGCCGGTGAGCCAGTGCATCGAGGAGCTGTGGGAATACAACCCACCCGCGAGCGCTGTGTCGACGCTGCACACGTACATCATGCAGCTGCGCCGCGCGCTGCGCCTCGGCCACGACAGCGAGCCCAGGAACGGCACCGGCTGCGCCGGGCGGCTCGTCACCCGCGACCGCGGCTACCTGTTCGTGTCCCGGCAGGGCGAGCTGGACGTTGACGCGTTCGAGGACCGGCTCCGCCAGAGCCGCCAGGCACTCAGCGACGGCGACGACCCGGCCGCCGCGGCGGCGTTACGCGACGCCCTCGCCGTGTGGCGCGGCCCGGCGCTCGTCGACGTGCAGCCCGGGCCGGTGCTGCGCACGTGGCTGGCCAGCCTCGAGGAGAGCCGGCTGTCCACCATCGAGCGCCGCATCGAGGTCGACCTGCGGCTCGGCCGGCACCAGGAGCTCATCGGCGAGCTCAGCGCGCCGGTCGAGCGGCACCCGGTCCACGAGAACCTGCACGCGCACCTGATGCTGGCGCTCTACCGCTCCGGCCGGCAGGTGCACGCACTGGAGGTCTTCACCCGCCTGCGGACGGTCCTGTCCGACGAGCTGGGCCTGGAGCCGTCGCCGGCGCTGCGCCGCCTGCACCAGGCCGTGCTCTCCTTCGACCCGGCCCTCGACGCGCCGCCGGTGCACGTGCCGTCCCGGTTCTCCATCGACCTGGACCTGGGCCGCACCCGCCGGGTGCTCAGCGAGCCGTGCCGGGTGTGACGGCGTCCAGCCGCGGGACGGCGGCGAGCAGCTCCTTGGTGTAGGGGTGGGCGGGCGCGGCGAACACCGGCCCGACCGGCCCGTGCTCCACGACGACGCCGTCGCGCATGACGGCGACCCGGTCGCAGAGATGATGCACCACCCCGAGATCGTGCGAGATGAACAGCATCGCCACGCCGAGCTCCGCCCGCAGATCGGTCAGCAGATCCAGGACCTGCGCCTGGATCGACACGTCGAGGGCAGACACGGGCTCGTCGCAGACCAGCAGCGCCGGGCCGGGCGCCAGCGCGCGGGCGATCGCGACCCGCTGCCGCTGGCCGCCGGACAGCTCGATCGGCCGCCGGTCGAGCACCGCGGCACCGAGCCCGACCTGGTCCAGGAGCCGCAGCACGCGGCGGCGCCGGTCCCGGCGCGGGTGGCCGATGACACCGAGCGGCTCGGCGACGATGCGTTCCACCGGGTGCCGAGGGTCGAAGGAGCTCAGCGGATCCTGGAAGACGACGCCGATCCTGCGCCGTAGCGGCCGGCGGTCACGCTCCCGCAGGGCGCTCCACGGCCGGCCCTCCAGGAGCACGTCGCCGCCGTCCGGGGCGAGCAGCCCGAGCGCGACCCGGGCGACCGTGCTCTTGCCCGACCCGGACTCGCCGACCAGGCCGAGAATCTCGCCGGTGTGCAAGGTCAGCGACACGTCCCGCACCGCCACGCGGGAGCCGAACCGTTTCGTGAGGCCGCGCGCTTCGAGCACCGGCCTCGGCGGTACCGGCGCCGCGACCGTGACCTGAGGGGCCTGACCTCCTGACAGCCGGGTGCCCCGGGGGTGCGCGCCGGGGACCGCGGCGAGCAGCCGGCGGGTGTACGGGTGCTGCGGGTCGCCGAGGACCTGCGCGGTCGGACCGGCCTCGACGACGACCCCGTCACGCATCACCGCCGTGCGGTCCGCGAGCCCGGCGACGACGGCCAGGTCGTGGCTGATCAGCAGCAGCGCCGTGCCGGCCGCCTTGCGCTGGGCGAGCAGCGCGAGAATCTGCGCCTGGACGGTGACGTCGAGGGCGGTGGTCGGCTCGTCGGCGATCAGCAGCGCCGGCCCGGCCGCGATCGCCGAGGCGATGAGGGCGCGCTGCCGCAGCCCGCCGGACAGCTCGTGCGGATGCTGGCGCGCCCGCTGCTCGGGCTCGGGCACCCCGACCTCCGCGAGCAGTTCCAGGACCCTGGCGCGGGGGTCGGGGTGATCGCCCAGGGCTTCGGCGATCTCGGCGCCGACGGTGCGCAGCGGGTCGAGCGAGACGAGCGCGTCCTGCAGCACGAGGCCGATCTGCCGGCCGCGGACCGCCCGCCAGCCCCGGGGGCCGAGGCTGCGCAGGTCGCGCCCGGCGAACTCCAGGCGGCCGGCCTCGACCCGGCTGCCCGCCCCGGTGAGACCGACGAGGGTGCGGGCGGTGACGCTCTTGCCGGACCCGGACTCCCCGACGACCGCGAGACACTCCCCCGCCCCGACGTCGAACGAGACGCCGCGGACGGCCTCGACCCGGCCCCGTCCACTGTGGAACGTGACGTGGAGGTCGTCCACGCGCAGCAGTGTCATCGCACGCCCTCGAATCGTCGTTGCCAGCGGCGGCCGAGCACGGTGACGGCGACCACGGTGACCGTGATGGCCAGGCCCGGAAAGACGCCGACCCACCAGGCGGTGGACAGGAAGTCGCGGCCGTCGGCGAGCATCGCGCCCCACTCGGGGGTCGGCTGGCGCGGGCCGAGGCCGAGGAAGCTCAGCGACGAGCCGATGATGATGGCGCTGCCGGTGCCGAGCGTCGCGAGGACCAGCACCGGGCCGAGCGAGTTGGGCAGCACGTGCCGCCAGACGAGACCGGCGGGGCGGACGCCGATGGCGACGGCGCTGGTGACGTAGTCGGCCCGGCGCACCGACAGCGCCTGCCCGCGGATCATCCTGGCGTAGCCGGGGACGGCCGCGAACGCGATCGCGACGAGCTCGCTGACCGGCCCGGGCCCGAGCACCGCGATGACCAGCAGGGCCAGCAGAATTCCCGGCAGGGCGAGGAGCACGTCGACGGCGCGCATGAGGACCTCGTCGACGATCCGCCCGCCGAGCGCGGACAGCAGGCCGAGCACGGTGCCCGCGACGACGGCGAGGAGCGTCGCGGCGACGCCGGTGACGAGCGAGATCCGGGCGCCGTGCACGATGCGGGTGAACACGTCACGGCCGAGCTGGTCGGTGCCGAACCAGTGGGTGCCGTCGGGGGCGCGCAGGGCGATGACCGCGTCGACCTCGTCCGGTCCGGTGCGGGTGAGCAGGCCGGGGGCGAGGACGGCGAGGAGCAGCAGGGCCAGGACGATCCCGGCGGCGGCGACCCCCGCGGCCGGCACCCTCGGGACCCGTCTCGTCGTGTCCACGATGGTCACGGATTCGCTCCCCGCAGGCGTGGGTCGATGACGCGGTACAGGCCGTCGACCGCCGTGCTGACCGCGACGAACACCGCCGCGACGAACAGCACCATGGCGATGACGACGGGAAATTCGCGGCTGCTGATCGCCGCGAGGGTGACCCGGCCGAGGCCGGGCCGGGCGAAGACGGTCTCGACGAGAACCGCGCCGCCGAGCAGGTGCCCGACGAGCCAGCCGGACAGCGTGACCGCCGGGCTCAGCCCGTGCCGCAGCACGTGCCGGGCCCGCAACCGGAACTCGGTGACGCCCCTGGCTCGTACCGACACCACGAACGGCTGCCGCAGCGCGCCCTCCATCCCGTCGCGCAGCACCTGGGTGAGGATCGCGCCGACGGGCACCGCCAGGGTCACGGCGGGCAGGATTAGCGCCGCCGGGCCCTGGTCGACCCCGACGGGCACGAGCCGCAGCCGGAACGCGAACACCGACAGCAGCAGCCCGAGCCAGAAGCCCGGCGTGGACACCGCGACCAGCTCGACCGCCTGCGCGATCCCGCGGGCGGCCCGCCACCGGCCGGCGGTGAGGGTGGCGACGAGCACCGCCCCGGCGAACGCGAGGACCGTCGCGGCCAGCGCCAGCTGCACCGTCGGCCACACCTGCTCCCCGATGATCGTGCTGACCGGCTGCTGCAGCTGGTACGACCGGCCGAGATCCCCGGTGGCGAGCCGGCCCAGGTAGTGCGCGTACCGCACCGGCAGCGGCAGGTCGAGGCCCATCTCGTGGCGGATCAGGTCCATCGTCTGCGGCGTGGCCGGCGCGCTGCCCACCAGGGCGCGCGCCGGGTCACCGGGGATGAGCTCCATCGCGAGGAAGGTGACGGTGGCGGCGCCGACGAGCACGCCGGCCCCGCCGGCGAGCCGGCGCAGCAGCCACCGCACCTGCGTCATTTGCTCAGCCAGGCATCGTAGAGCAGCGGGAACGACGCCGGGTCCGAGCGCAGCCCGTGCACCTTCGTCGACGCCGCGAGGAGGTATGCGGGCACGTAGACGGGGAACGCGACGGCGTGCTCCTGCACCCACGCCTGGGTCCTGCTGTAGGCGTCCTTGCGCTTGGCGTCGTCGGCGGTCGCGGCGGCGCCGTTGACCCACCCGTCGACCTCGGCGTTGTTGACCCACGAGATGTTCTGCCCGGTGAGCGGCTTGCTGGTGGAGGCGTAGAAGACGCGCAGCAGGTCAGGGTCGGCGCGGGTCCAGCTCTCGTCGAAGATGTCGTACTGCGCCTTCGCGACGAGCCCGAACAGTTCCGCGGTCTGCACGCTGGTCCGCACGACCTCGATCCCGACCTTCTTCTGCGCCGCCTGCACCGCCTGGGCGAACGTGCCCCGCTGCTGCACGGCGGCCTGCTGCTGGGTGTACGGCCAGACCACGGCGAGCCGCTTGCCGTTCTTCGTCCGGTAGCCGTCGGCGTCGCGGGCGGTCCAGCCGGCCTCGTCGAGGAGCGTGTTCGCGGCGGCCTCGTCGTACTTCGTCTTCTGCTCCAGTGACGGCTCGTAGTACTTCGTGTTCGGCGACAGGAAGCTCCACGCCCGCTTGTACTGTCCGAAGTAGACGCTCTTGACGAGCGTGTCGACGTCCAGCGCCCGCTGGAACGCCAGCCGCACCTTCTCGTCGTCGAACGGCGCCCGCGACGTGTTCGGGAACAAGGTGTAGACCGCGCCCTGCGCGTCGGTGCGGATCAGTTGCAGGCCCGGGTTCGCCTGGACGGCGGCGACGTTGGGCACCGGCACGGCGCTGATCCCCTGCACCTCGCCGCTGGTGAGCGTGCCGAGCCGGGTCGCGCTCTCCGACAGGAACCGGATGACGACCTTCTCCAGGTGCGCGGGCCCGGCGTGCTTCGCGTTCGGCGGCGCCGACGTGTAGCCGGGGTTGCGGGTCAGCGTCACGTTCTGCTGCCGGGTGTGGCCGGCGAACACGAACGGGCCGGACCCGACGACGTGCTCGCACAACGCCCCGCGTAGTCGGTGAACGCCTTCGGTGACTGGATCCCGAGGTACGCGGTGCTGGCCGCCTGCAGGAACGGCTGGAACGGCGCGCTGAACCGCACCTCGGCCGTGTGCTCGTCGACGACGGTGGTGCCGGTGTACGGCCCGATCAGCGTGCTGGCGTACTGCGACTTGGTCTCCTTGGCCACGATCCGGTCGAAGTTCGCCTTCACCGCGGCCGCGTCGAACTTCGTCCCGTCGTGGAACGTCACGTCCGTGCGCAGGTCGAACGTGTACGTCCTCAGGTCGTCGGACACCTTCCACGACTTGGCGAGCCACGGCTTGAAGCTGCCGTCGGCGTCCTGCACGACGAGCGAGTCCACGACCCCGCGGGTGATGAACGCGGTCGCGTCGGCCAGGCTCACGTGCGGGTCGAGGCAGCTGGGCTCGGAGTCGATCGCATAGTTGAACGTCCCGCCGCTGACGGGCGTCCCCTCGTCCTTCGTCCCTTCCCCGGCCGCGGGTGCCGACCCGCACCCGACGACGGCTAACAGTACGAGTGCGGTGGCGGCGGCCGCCGTGGTGCGGAGCTGTCTCATATCGGAAGGTCCTGTCGTCGACATCAGCGATGTCGCCCAGCGTGATCGAGCCGGGTGGATCTTCCGCACAGTTTCACTCCAGCTTCGCTACAGTCCCGCTGGAGAACCCCGCCAGCCACGGCCGTACCGGCACTGCATCGACCACCGTCACGCTGTCTGGCGTGGACATTCTCCGCCGCATCGGCGCCTACCTGCTCCGGGCCATCGTCGACCTCGGCTACGACATCAGCCCGGTCCCGCTCCCCCGCCGCGAAGACCGCGACGACGCACCGTGACCGCAACCACGCACCGCGACCGCGACAACGCGCCCTGAGCGTGGCGGGCGCGGCACCGGCCGAACGGGTGTTGACAACGTGGGGCAGGGCGAACACAGTCATGATCTCCCACTGCTCGGTGGGGTACACGGGGAGACAGACGATGATGACGCGTGCCGGGGCGGTGGTCGCCGCCGTCCTCGCCGTCGCGGTGCTCGGGATGTCCGGGTGTGGCCGGAACGCCCCCGGCACCGACGGTGACCTCTTCGACGGGTGACAACCGCTGGCCGCGCCGGGCACGGCGACACCCGGGTCGGCCGTGCCGGCCGTCGGGATGTGCCTGGACAGCCCGACGAGGACGCCGTTCGATCCGGGATTCGCGCAGGCCACCCCGATCGAGTGCGAGCGCGGGCACGCGCTCGAGGTGGTGCTGGTCGGCACCGTAGCCGGTGGTGCCGCGCAGGCGGCCGAGCCGTCGGCGGCGGGCAGCGAGGCGTTCCAGGACGCGTACGCCGCGTGCGGCACGGCGGTCAGCGACTACGTGGGCGGCGACTGGCACACCGGGATGCTCGGCATCGACGTGCAGGTGCCGAACCGCGACCAATGGCGGGAAGGCCGCCGGGTCTACGTCTGCACGGTCTTCGCGTCGAGCAACGCGATGGGCGTGATGTCCCTGACGTCCGGGTCGCTGAAGGGTTCGCTGGCCGGGAAGGCGCCGCAGGCGATCCGCTGCCTCGCCGTCAACGGCACCAAGGCCACCGACGGCTGGTGGGACCGGGTCTACGCGCTGACGCAGATCGACTGTGCGAGGCCGCACGAGGCAGAGTTCGCCGGCACCGTCCAGCTCGCCGCCGGCGGTACCCTCCCCGCCGACGACGTGCTGGAGGACTGGTCGGTCGACCGGTGCAACGCGCGCATCGCCGAGCACATGGGCATCACCGCCGACCGGTTCGAGGACCGCGGCGACATCGGGGTCGTCTGGGACGTCATGGACCAGGACCGCTGGAACTCCGGCGACCGGCACCGGCGCTGCTTCGCGCTGTTCTACCCGGGCAAGCACGTCCGGGCCTCCATCAAAGGGCTCGGGAACAAGGCCCTGCCGGTCTGACGGAAGGCCCCGGCGCCCGAGGGTCGGGCGCCGGGGCGGGGACGTCAGGACGCGGGTTCGCCCGACGGGACGGCGATCTGCGCGCCGAGGGCGACCGGGACGCCGAAGTTGGGGGTGCCGTCGGCGTTCCAGGTGAACTTCTGGGCGCGGGTGCTGCGGTTCATGTCGCAGCCGCCGCCGGCGGAGCTGTTGGCGTGATAGACGATCCAGTCCTCGGTGCCGTCGGGCGACTTGAAGAAGCCGTTGTGGCCGGGGGCGTAGACCGAGTTGGCGCTGGAGCGCTGGAACACCGGGTTCGGGGACTTCACCCACGACGAGGAGCTCAGCGGGTCGCCGCCGTTGTAGGTGAGCATGCCGAGCTTGTAGTCCGGGGTCGAGCAGTGGCTGGCCGAGTAGATGATGAACGTCTTGCCGTTGCGGGTGAGGACCTCGGCGCCCTCGTTGACGGCGCCGCCGACCGTCTCCCAGCTGTAGGTGGGCGTGGACAGGATGCGGCGGGTGCCGCTGGCCGTCCACGGGTTGCTCAGCGGCCGGATGAACATCGGCTGCGAGCCGTTGTAGAACGTGCCGAGCAGGTACAGCTGGCCGTTGAGCTGCAGGATGCTCGGGTCGAGCTCCCACGTGTTGTCCTGGGTCGGGTCGAGCAGGTCGGCCTTGAACGTGTAGGGGCCCATCGGGTCGAGCCCGGCGCTCTCCAGCACGTGGATGCGCTGGGTGCCCAGGTTGTACGGTTCGGCGCCGGCCGTGTAGTAGAAGTACCACCGCTGCCCGTTCGGGCCGTTGAGCAGGTGGAACTCCGGCGCCCACATGGTGCCCGCGCCGTTGGGCCGGGTCAGGTTGAAGATGACCGTCTCGGGCGCGGTGGCCAGACCGCCGAGGGTCCGGCTCTTGCGCATCGTGATGGTGCGGTTCCACGTCGTGGACGCCAGGTAGTAGTAGCCGCTGTAGTAGGTGAGCCACGGGTCGGGGCCCTGCGGGTCGAGCGGGTTGGCGAACGTCCGCGTCGTGCTCGTGCCGCCGTTGTACGACGGCAGCCGCCACACCCGCGAGGCGTCGGTCGAGCAGGTCAGCTGCACGAGACCGGCGGACGCCGGGGTGACGCACTTGCCGGACTCGACGGCGACGAGGTTGAACGTGTTGGTGGCGCCGGAGACGGTGACCGCCTGCAGCCGGAACTGCTGGTTGGTCTGGCCGTTGCAGGTGTACTGGATGATCGTCGCGTTGTCGGCGGTGGACCGCCCGGTCACGTCGACGCACGAGCCGGAGGTCAGCGTGCTGATGGTGTAGGTGCCGGTCGTGTTCGCCACCGGGACGAACGTGAAGTTCTGGCTCGTGGCGCCGTTGCAGCCGGCCAGTACCAGCTGCAGGACGTTGGTCGGCGCGCCGTTCGGCACGTTCGCGCACTGGCCGGCGGGCTGGCTGACGACGGTGCTGGTGAAGGTGACCGGCGCCGCCGAGGCGGCACCGGGGAGGACGGACACGGTCACCGCCGCGAACACGGCGAGCACGAGAGGTCTGTACAACATGGACACTCCTAGGTCACGTGCCGGAAGAGGCGAAGCCGGACACCTCGGCGTCGGTCAGCGCACGGCTGTAGATACGGAGGCTGTCGACGGCGCCGGTGAGGTACGGGTCGGCGTACTGCGACCGCCCGACCCAGTTCTGCGTGGTGGAGCCGAGGTCGGCGGGGCTGAGCGTCATCCCGGTGTTGCGGGCGACCTCGGCACCGTTGACGTAGAGCACGCCGAGGTTCCCGTTGCGGGTGACCGCGACGTGCGTCCAGGCCCCGGCCGGCAGCGCGGCGGGCGCGTCGATGCGCTGCTCGCCGCCGGCACCCGTGGCGGTGATGGCGAAGCGGGCCGTGCCGGAGCCGGAGCGGGCGACCAGGAACATGTTGACGCCGGTACCGCTGCCGAAGTCGAAGACGCGGGCCCAGTTGGCGAGCGCGTCGACCCGCACCCACAGGGCGACGGAGAAGTTCGTGGCGCCGGCCAGGATGCCCGACGGCAGCGCCACGTACCCGTTGGTGCCGTTGAGGCTCACGGCACTGCCGGTGCGGCCCGTCACGTAGCCGGCGTTGACGACCGTGGCGGTGCGCCCGCCGCCGGTGGCGTCGTTGCCGTTGCCGTCGAACTGGTAGTGCGCGACGAACTGCGGCAGCGGCGGGTTGGTGTTGACCGACCAGTACACGCTGTAGCGCTGGCCGTGCACCTTGTAGAACGGCTGGAGGGTGACCCCGCCGGCGGTGTACTGCAACGGGGTCGCCGTCGCGGTCAGCGTGGCGGGGTTGAGCACCGGCAGCGCCGAGAGGTTGCTGGTGCCGAACAGCCCGCCGAGGACGATCGGGCCGACCTTCACCGCCTGGACGCTGCTGTTGTCGTTCGTGGCCTCACGGGTCAGCGCCATCGGCAGGCTCACCTCGACGACGTCGCCGGACGCCCAGGTGCGGCTGATCG
This sequence comes from Dactylosporangium sp. NPDC051087, assembly GCF_055586325.1. Taxonomy (NCBI): domain Bacteria; kingdom Bacillati; phylum Actinomycetota; class Actinomycetes; order Micromonosporales; family Micromonosporaceae; genus Dactylosporangium; species Dactylosporangium sp. NPDC051087. The sequence goes on from NZ_JBVJIJ010000015.1 coordinate 272,711, forward strand.
TGGCGAACGTGCCGGGCGCCGGCGCGGGCTGCGCCGTCCCGTTGACGCGGACCGTCGCACCGTTCGCCCACGAGGGGATGCGGACCTTCATGGTGAACGTGCCGGAGCCGGTCACCGTCAGCCGGGTCGACGGCGTCTCCGGGAAGCCGGTCTCCTGGCGGACCGTGACGCCCCGCGCCGACCACGTCAGTACCGACGGGATGAACAGGCTGACGTACAGCGTGCTCGTACCGTCGTGGAAGTAGATGCTGTCGCCGTACTTGGTGTTGCTCTCCATCCCGGTGCCGTGGCAGCAGACGAAGCTGTTGTAGTCGTTGCTGTAGGTCTTGATGCCCCCGGCGCGCAGCGGCACGTAGTAGCACTGGAAGCCGTGCGCGGAGTTCGGGTCCTGCGAGGCCAGGATGTGGTTGTAGAGGGCCTTCTCGTAGTAGTCGAGGTAGTCCACCCTGGACGGGTCGGTGAAGAACAGCTGCCGGGTGAGCTTGAGCATGTTGTGGGTGTTGCAGCACTCGGCGGTCGTGTCGGACAGCTCGCTGGCGATGCGGTCGGGCGCCTTGAAGTATTCGCCGTTGGAGTTTCCGCCGATCGCGTAGCTGTGCCGGCGGGTCACGATGTCCCAGAAGTTGACCGCGATCGTGCGGTAGCGAACGGTCCCGGTCGCGTGGTACTCCCGGATCGCGCCGATGACCTTCGGGATCTGGGTGTTGGCGTGGTAGTTGTTCAGGGCGTCGGTGCCGGCGGCGAGGGGGTCGAAGATCTCGGCGTGGTCGAACTGCTGGGCCGCGGCGAGGTGCGCGGCGTTGCCGGTCAGCTGGTAGAGGTTGGTGAGGACCTCGTTCATGCCGCCGAACTCGGTGTCCAGCATGTTCTGCCGTTGGGTCTGGGTCAGCCGGTCGTTGCGGAACTTGACCCACGCCGCCATGCCGGTGAGGACGGTCAGCGCCTGGGCGTTGCCGGCCAGCAGGTGCATGTCCAGCAGCCCGGCGAAGAGCTTGTGCAGCGTGTAGTAGGGCGCCCAGACGGACTGCCGCGCCTCGACCCGGTCGATGAAACTTTCCGGGAACGCGCTGAGGTAGCCGGTGTTGTAGCCGGCGGTCGCGGCGCGGGACTGGCACTGGGCGAGGACGGTGACGAGCTGGTCGCCCTTGGTCTTGAACGCGGTGTTGCCGGTGCTGGCGTACGCCTGGGCGAGGGCGGACAGGATGTGCCCGGTGGAGTGCCCGCGCAGCTCGGTGGTCGGTGACTCCCAGCCGCCGCAAGGGGTGGCGGACGAGGAGAGGCCCACGTTGAGGCGGAACGTGTGCAGCAGCCGGTCGTTGTCCAGGAACAGCAGGTAGGAGTGGATGCGCCCGGCGGCGGCGGTGAACGGGCTGCTGAGCAGCTGCACCGCGGTGAGCGGGAACGCGTAGGCGGAGACGCCGGTGTCGGGTCTCGCCGCGGCGGCTTCACCGGACAGCAGCAGTGGTGCGACGGCGGTGGCGGCGCCGGCGACGGCGGTGGTCCGCAGCACGCTGCGGCGGCTCACCGGTGGTGAGGACATCGATTCCTCCCGAGGGTATGGGGTGTCGGCGGACCGTCCCTGGTGGACGGTCCGCTGATGTGAAGCCGTGCGTTATCCGCGCAGCGCGCCGGACATGAAGCCCCGGACGTAGCTGCGTTGCAGGACGAGGAACAGCAGCAGGCAGGGCACCGCCATGAACGTGACGCCGGCCTCCAGCGCGGCGTAGTCGATGGCGCCGAACGAGGCGGTGCGCATGTTGACCACGGCGAGCATGACGGTGAACTTGTTCGTGGAGTTGAGCAGGATGAGCGGGGCGAAGAACTCGCTCCACGAGGTGAGGAACGCGAACAGCCCGACGGTGATCAGGCCGGGCCGCACCGCGTGGAGCATGACGCGGGTGAGCGCGCCGAAGCTGGTGCACCCGTCGATGAGCGCGGACTCCTCCAGCTCCTTCGGGATCGCCTCGAACGCGTTGCGCATCATGAAGATCGAGAACGGCAGCTGGAACATGATGAGCACCAGGCTCAGCCCGATCAGGGAGTCCTGCAGGCCTATCCACTCCAGCAGCACGTACAGGGCGATGAGGATCGTCGCGTACGGCACCATCAGGATCGCGAGGGTGAGCAGGAACAACGCGTTCTTGCCGGGGAAGGTGAAGCGGCCGAAGGCGTAGCCGCCGAGGGTCGCCACCAGCAGCGTGCCGCCGACGGTGAGCGCGCACACGGTGAGGCTGTTGACGACGTGCTCGACGCGGATGCCGTTGTCGGACGTGAACAGCCGGCGGTAGTTCTCCAGCCCGAAGCCGGTGGGGGTGCGCACCGACGCCCAGGCGCTCCACAGCAGCGGGAAGAGGAACAGGACGGCGAGCGCGGCGGCACTGATCTTGCGCGACATCAGGACGGCTCCTACTGCGATCGGCGGCGCAGCACGCCGAGCTGGATGGCGTTGAACACGATGAGCACGCCGAGCAGGACCACCGAGATCGCCGCGGCCGAGCCGAGGTCCAGCTCGATGAACGCCTCCCGGTAGATGACCATCACCAGCGACGTGGTGCTGTTGTCGGGGCCGCCGCGGGTGAGGATCCAGAACTGGTCGAAGGCCAGCAGCGAGCCGGTGATCATGAGGGTCAGCACCAGCGCGATGGTCGGCCGCATCAGCGGTACGGTGATCCGCCGGAAGATCTGCCAGCGGGTCGCGCCGTCCAGCCGGGCCGCCTCGTAGACGTCCAGGGGGATCGCCTGCAGGCCGGTGAGCAGGATGAGCATGTTGAACCCGGCGAAGCGCCACAGCACCAGCACGACCGCCGAGCCGAGGGCGGTGTCCGGGCTGCCGCTGGTCCAGGACACGTAGGTGTCGCCCATGAGCAGGTCGTTGACCGGGCCGATCTCGTCGCTGAGCAGGCCGAGGAACAGCAGCGACGCGCTGGCGAAGCCGACCGCGGCGGGCAGGAAGAACGCGGTGCGCAGCAGCCCGACCCCGCGCCCGCGGTGCTGCACCATGAGCGCCAAGCCGAACGACAGCACGAACAGCAGCACGGTGACGACGACCGTGTACTTCAGGGTGAACCAGACGGCGGAGCGCAGCAGCTCGTCGTCGGCGAGGCCGGCGTAGTTCTCGGGCGCGTTGATCGTCGGCGCGCCGAGCAGCGGCCAGTGGTGCAGGGACATCCACACGACCAGCCCGAGCGGCACGACGAAGAACATGCCCACCACGAACGCGGTCGGCGCGGCATACAGGGCGCCGATCCACTGCTTGTTGCGTTTCCTTCGCGGCGGCGCCGACGGCAGGACCGTCGGTCGCGCTGGCGCCAGCAACGTCATCATCTTCTCCGGGACGGGGTGCCCGCCCCCTCGCGAGGGCGGGCCCGGTGAAAGTTACTTCTTCGGCTACTTCTTCAGGGACGCGGTGAGCGCGGTGGCGCCGTCGCCGAGGGACTTCTGCGCGTCGCCGAACAGCGCGCCGCGGTACGCGGTGTTCCACGGGCTCTGCGGGTCGTTGTACGTGGCGTTGAAGTTCTTCGCGTACGGCGTCTTGCCCTTGCCCATCAGGTTGTTGATGGTGACGATCCGCGGGTCGGCCGAGGAGTACTTGTTCGAGGCCAGGTCGGTGCGGGTCGGCACGCCCTTGCCCTTCGCCACGACCTCGACCTGCGCCTCGTCGCCGAGGGTCCAGGCCAGGAAGTCCCAGGCCTGCGCGGCGTTCTTGCTGGTGGCGCCGATGCCGATCGAGTCGCCGCCGACGAACGTCGACTCTCCCCCGTTGATGCCGCTGATCGGTGCGATGCCGACCTTGAAGGTCGCCTTCTCCTCGATGATGCCGAGCCACGCCGACGGCGCCGGGGCGATGCCGATCTTGCCGCTCTGCAGCGCGCCGAGCCAGGTCGGGCCGGCCTCGTCCTTGGACGCGGGCGCGGCGACGCCCTCGTCGTAGAGCTTGCGGTAGAGGGCGAAGACGTCCGCCATCTCCTTGGAGTCGATGGTCGAGGCGGTGCCCTCGGCGTTCATCACGTCGCCGCCCGCGGCCCACACCGACGGCCACAGGGTGAAGACGTTGCAGCCGCCGCAGTTGCCGCCGAAGTAGGTGCCGTTGATGTCCCCGCCGAGCTTGTCGACGGCGCGGGCGGCCGCGGCGAACTCGGTCAGCGACGTCGGCGGCTTCTCCGGGTCGAGGCCGGCCTTGGTGAACAGGTCCTTGTTGTACAGCATGACGGACATGTCGATGGTGTGCGGGACCGCGTAGTTCTTGCCCTTCCAGGTGCCGTTGCGCACGTGCGCGGGGGCGACCTTGTCCTTGACCGGCAGGGCGTTGAACTTGTCCGTGATGTCCTGCCACAGCCCCTGGGACGCGTACTGCGGCGCGAACACCACGTCCGAGGCGAACAGGTCCGGCAGTGCCTTGGCGCCGGCGGCCGAGGCGAGCTTCGCCGGGTACTCCTCGTTCGGGTATGCGGTGACCTCGACCTGGTTCTTGTGGGTGGCGTTGTACGCGGCGGCGTAGGCCTTGGACACGGACTCGGTGGCGGCCCGGGTCCACAGGGTGAGCTTGGCACCGCTGTCGGCGGCCTCACCCGTCGCCGCCGGCGACTCCTCGGAGCCGCAGGCGGCGAGCGCCAGCAGCAGGGTGGCGGCGACGGTGCCGCACAGTAAACGCTTCAAGGTCTTCCTCCTGGACACATTGTTTGTGAGCGCTATCAAATTGCAAGAGCGGAAGTGCTGTCGCGCACGACGAGGTCGGGAGCGGACCGGTGCTGACCGGTCTGCCGCACGCCCGCCGCGATCTGGGTGACGAGCAGGTGCATGCTGCGCCGGCCGAGCTCGGCGAAGTCCTGCCGGACGGTGGTGAGCGGGGGCTGCAGGTAGGGCGCCTCCGGCATGTCGTCGAACCCGACGACGCTGACCTCGCCGGGGACGGCGCGGCCGGCCTCGTGCATGGCGCGCAGGACGCCGATCGCCATCTGGTCGTTGCCGCAGAACACCGCGGTCACCGACGGGTCGGCGGCGAGCGCCCGGCCGGCCGCGTAGCCGGACCGGGCGCTCCAGTCGCCCGGCAGCGGGGTCGGCACCGGCAGCCCGGCGTCCTCCAGCGCCGCCTGCCAGCCGGTCAGCCGCTCGCGGGCCTCCGGCCATTCGGGCGGGCCGGCCACGTGGTGGACGAAGCGGTGGCCGAGCGCGATCAGGTGCCGGGTGGCGAGCCCGGCACCCGCCGCGTTGTCGACGGCGACCATCGGCACCTCAGGCATCGCGGCGACGTCGATGCCCATGCCGACGATCGGCACGTGCGCCGGTACGTCGAGCAGGGAGCGGCCGAGCGCCGTCCAGGCCGCGGCGACCGGGGCGAGGGTGATGATCCCCTCGACCGCCTGTTCGCGCAGCCGGCGGATCGCTTCGGACACGGAGGGCACATTGAGCTCCCGGGCGCTGGCGATGCTGACGAAGTAGCCCGCTTCCCGGGCCGCGCGTTCGATGGCGTGGACCATGAACGACGGCCCGAACAGCGTGGTGTCGAAGGTGACCAGGCCGACGGTCTGGGACCGGTTGGTGGCCAGGGTCCTGGCCGCGACGTTGGGCTGGTAGTCCAGCGCCCGCATCGCGGCGAGGACCCTGGCGCGGGTCTCCGACCGGACGCTCGGGTGGTCGTTGACCACCCGGGACACGGTCTGGTGGGACACCCCGGCGAGGTGGGCAACGTCCCGCATCGCCGGGGGCCTTCGAACGGAGTGCATGACCTACGGACCGAATGCTTTGACTTCGAGGAGGCCGACCGACGCCGTGCCGCTCTGCAGCAGCACCCGCAGCCGCGTGGTGCTCACCGCCGTGAACGTCACGTGGTTGTACTGGTTGATCCCGAGCGGGTAGCCCGAGGCGCCGGCGACGTCCACGTAGGCGGTGCCGTTCCAGTACTGCAGCTTCCACGAGGCGGGCAGCCGCACCCCGCCGTTGTCGTCGAAGAAGTAGACGTCCGCGGAGTTGATCGTCTGGGCGGAGCCCCAGGTCAGCAGGCCCCACTGTTCCCCGGTGTTGGGCCAGGTGCCCCAGCGCGGGTTGACGGTGTCGTTGGAGCTCGGCGGGTCGATCCCGTCGTTGAGCGCGGCGACGCTCTCCCAGGCCGAGGTGTACGACGCGGTCGGCGTGGCGCTCGTGGCGAGGTTGCCGCCGGTCGGTGGTGGCACCGTGCCGCCCCGGTTGTAGACCTTCACCTCGGTCAGGCCGGTCTTGAAGCCCGACGCGTGGGTGACCTGCACCCGCAGCCTGGTGGTGTTGACCCCGGTGAAGTTGACGACGTTGTAGTTCGCCCGTGGCGTGCCCGGCGTCTTCACCGCGTTCGCCACGTTCACCCAGGCGCTGCCGTTGTAGTACTGGATCTGGTAGGAGCTGGGCTGCCGGTACCGGTTGGTGGCCCGGTCGTTGCGGAACCACAGCCGCACCTCGTCGACGGAGCGTGCCTGTCCGAGGTTGAGCTCCAGCCAGTCGGTGGCGTTCGGCGAGCCGTAGGTGCCCCACAGCGGTTCGTTGATGGGGAACCCGTCGACCGCGTTCGCGCCGGCCGTGCCGCTCGCCGTGTAGGACGCGGAGGTGGCCACGCCCTGGGCGTAGTTCGGCAGGGTCGAGGTCAGGTCGACGCCGGCCTTGTTGAACATGTCGACCAGCTGCGCGCTGCTCTGGCTCACCTGCGACGGTGACTGCAGGCCCGAATACGCCGCGCTGAAGTTGACGGTCGCGCCGCCGCCGGCCGGGAAGGTGACCGCGCCGGTGCTGGGGTTCCAGACCAGGCGGACCAGCTTGTCCACCGTCGCCACGCGGGTGCCGTTGACGAAGATGGAGTAGCCCTGCGGGATGCCGCTGTACTTGACGACGCCGTCGGCCGGGTCGTCCCATACGACGCTGAGGTCGGCGTTGCGGTAGCGCAGGTTGTTGGCCGCGAAGTTGGGCCAGCCGATGTTCAGCGGGCTCAGCTCGACCTGGTTGTCGTTGCGCGGCCGCAGGCCCATCACGTCCTCGATGACGGTCCAGTTGCTGCTGCCGAGGATGTTGTGGTGAATCCACGACCGGTAGTCGATGTTCTTGGTCGAGGCGTTCCAGTCGGCCCAGAACTCGTTGGCGTCCGGCCACTGCGTGTTGCCGCCGATGTACTGCGCCCAGGCGTTCCAGTACAGCAGCTTCTTGTAGTCGTCGGTGGACATCCACTGGTTCGGGTAGTTGCGCAGCACCGAGGAGTACAGCCGGAACTGCACCGTGGAGTTGATGGTGGAGAAGTTGTTGCTGCCCGGCTGGCCCGCCGCCGCGGCGGCCGCCTTGTCCTTCTGGTTGGCGGTGAAGAACGGGAAGACCGGGTATTCGGCGGGGTCGGCGAACAGTCGCAGCGCCTGCTTGTACTCGTCCGTGTTCGGCATCGCGCCCACCGAGTACGGGTAGTAGTTGTTGATCTCCTTCCACGGCACGAGGGCGTTGGTGGAGACGTGCCGGTGCTCGATGAGCTTGTTGGTCGAGTCCCACAGCGTCGACACGATCGCGTTGCGGATGCGGTCGGCGATCGCCTGCATCTCCGCGGCCTTCGTGGTGTTGCCGATCGCCGTGTACGCCTGGACCGCGGCGAGCGCTCCACTGTAGACGTACGCGGACTCGGCCCGGTCCATGTTGCCCGACCGCCAGTGGAAGGAGACGGCGTCGGCGTCGTTGCCGGTGAGCGCGCCCCAGTCGTACTCGATGAGGCCGTTGTTGTTGTGGTCGTAGTACGACAGCTGGCCCTTCACGTCGCCTTCGGCGTACTTCGCGAGGTTGCCGGCGATCGCGGGCTGCCCGCCGTGGATCTGGTAGCTGCGCCAGGCGGCCTCGGCGATGTACTGCGTGTAGCTGTTGGACCAGTTCTCCGGGTCGCCGGGGTTGTCCATGAACCTGCCGCCCTTGGACGTCTGCCCGACCGACAGCCACGGGCCGTAGGAGTAGGCGGCGTTGCGCAGGTACTTGAGGTCGTCGATGTGCATCGGCTGGGTCAGCGCGATCGCGTTGTTGTAGCCCAGCGCGCCCTCGACCGACACGGGGAACTGGAAGTCCTGCCCGGGGATGTCAACGTCGAGATAGTTGAAGCGCATCAGCCACCAGCGGTAGTAGATGTTCTTCTTGATGGCCGGCTCCGGCACGTCAAGGTACGGCACGTTGACGGCCCACCAGCGGTTGTACTCCCGCACGTGGGTGGAGAACGCGGTCGCCGCGCTGTAGCCCTTGTAGGCGTTGTACTCCGTCAGCGAGTCGGGGATCTCGTTGGCGACGAAACCGAGCAGCACCTTCGTCGTGACGGTGGCGCCGGCCGCGATCGTCACCGACCGGTTGAGCCCGCCGCTGGTCGCGGTGAACCCGTCGGCGGACAGCCGCGGGTAGAGCGTGGTGAGCGCGTTCTTCACCCCGACCTGGCCGGTGAGCTCGTTGCCGCTGCCGGAGGTGGCGTACGGCGAGGTCACCCGGAGCGCGATCGTCTGCGAGGCGGTGCCGGTGTTGGTGATGGCGAGGTTGTCGACCGCGACGTTGTTCTGGGTGATGAACTTCGTCTGGTTGATCCGCAGGGATCCGTTGGTGTGCACGCTCTTCCAGTGGCTCGGCGCCTGCCACCGCTGCGAGACCTGCTCGCTCCAGGTGCCGGTGCCGGCCGTGACGGTGAACGCGCCCTGGCCGTTGATGCTCTCCCAGTACGCGACGTCGCCGCCGAAACCGAGGGTGGACGGGGTGTGCGTCTTCATGAACACGCCCCGGCCGCGGGTCATCAGCCAGGTGCCGGCGGGGTCGTTTCCGGGCCGGGCGAGGAGCCGGTCCATCCAGTAGTCGGTGCCGCCGCTCTCCGCGTCGAAGATGGCCTGCATCGTGTTGCCGGTGCTCATCGCGACCGGCGGCGCGGGCACGGCCGGCCCACCGAACGTGGGGTAGCCGATGGTCTGGGCCGCGACGGCCGGATGGGCGGTCAGGATCGCGGCACCGACGGAGCCGGTCAGGGCGGTCGTCAACGCGATTGCCAGCCTGAACTTCCAGCGGGGGTGTGGCATCGCGTCACCTCCTTCTTCGGGTGGGGTGGCTATGAGGTGGCGGTGGGGAGCCAGATCCGCATCGTGGACGGGCCACGCCGGGCCCATCGGTGGTAGGGGACGAGGGTGACCACGATCGGGTCGGCGCTTTCGGGTTGTTCGATGCCGCCGCGGTACGGCCAGTCGCGCTCGACGGGCCTGCGCAGCCGGCCCTTGACGGCGGTGGCCTCGGGGGCGACGGACGTGTCGACCTGGACGTCGTCGAGGGTGACGCCGTCCTCCTGGTCGACGGACTCGGCGCACATGACGACCGGGCCGACCTCGACGGCGGCGCAGCCGCGGACGGCGTCGACGCGCGGGTCGGGGAACGTCCAGCGGGGCTTCACCGGCAGGTCCAGGCGGACCTGGTCGCCGTCGCGGGTCGGCGTCACGCCGTCCGCCCAGGCCGGCACCCGCACGGTGACCGGCCGGTCGGTGGTGACGGTGACGCTGCCGCCTTCGGGGTAGTCGGTCTCGACGGTGAGCGGCGTCCCGTCCCCGTCGACGGTCATCGGCGCGTAGTGGTGCACCTGCACGCCCCCGTCGTCCTCGGTCACCAGGTAGGTGCCCAGGGACGCCACGAGCCGGGCGACGTTGTTGAGGCAGCAGGACACCTCGAACCACGGCGCCCTGGGCCCGCCGCCGAAGCGCAGCTGCTCGCGGTCCGGCGGCACCGCCTCGGTGAGGGTCCGCTGGTGCAGGGTGTTGGCGTAGAAGAACGCCCGCCCGTCGTCGGCGACCGCCGTGGCGATCACGTTGTGCAGGACCCGGTCGACGATGTCGCCGTAGCGCGGGTCGCCGGTGGCCAGCAGCAGCCGGTGCGCGAGCATGACGGTGGCGACGCCGGCACACGTCTCGGAGTAGGCGCGGTCCGGCGGCAGCACGAAGTCGTCGCCGAACGACTCGTCGAGGTGCCTCGACCCCATGCCGCCGGTGATGTACGTGCGGCGCGCGAGGGTCCGGTCGAACTGCCGGACGACCGCGGCGAGCAGCGCGTCGTCCCCGGTCTCGACGGCGACGTCGGCGGCGCCCGCGGCGAGGTACAGCGCCCGGACCGCGTGCCCGTGGAAGACCTCGGCGTCCCGCACGGGCACGGCGTCCTGGAAGTACCGCCACCCGAACTCGTGCTCGGGGAGGCTGCGCTGCCCCCGCCGGGCCACGAACCGGGCGGCCTGGTCGAGGTAACGCTGCTCGCCGGTGACCCGGAACAGCTCCACGAGGGCCGTCTCGATCTCCGGGTGGCCGCAGATCCGGTCGTCCTTGAAGGTGTCGCAGACGTGGTCGGCGGCGCGGCGGGCCACCTCGAGCAGGCCCTGGGCCAGGCCGGTCCGGGCCGCGGCGACGCCGGCCTGGATGAGGTGGCCGGCGCAGTACAGCTCGTGGCCGAAGTTCAGGTCGCTGTAGCGATCCGGCTGACCGGGCCGCCCGAACGCGGTGTGCAGGTAGCCGTCCGCGGCCTGCGCACCGGCGATCATCGCGGTGAGCTCGGCCAGCGGCGCGGCGTAGTCCGTGCCGCCGGGGCGCGCGGACTCCCAGCACATGGCCTCGACGTGCTTGTACACCTCCGAGTCGGAGAACTCGCGGCCCCGGCGGCGCACCGTGCCGGTGCCGGTGGTGGCGAAGTTCCCGGTCCAGCCGAGGCGGTCCAGCCAGCTGCGGCAGTGCTGGATCGTCGCGGTGCCGTTCACCGCCTGCCGCTGCGCCCAGAACCCGCCGGTGATGCGGACCCGCCGTGGGTCGACCGGCCGCAGCGCCCCACGGGAAGGGAGCACCGGCCCTCCACTGGCCACCGTCACGTGGCACCGCCTTTCTCTCGAAAACCTTTTCGGAAGAATGGCAGCACGACACCGCCGTGTCAACGGTCGATTTGTGCGCGCTCACTTCGCGATCCGGCCTGCATGTGACCTTGTGACAAGTTGTGACACGCAACCGAGCATGTGTATGCTCGCCGAAAAGTTTTCGGTACCTTTCAGAAAGGCCGCTGGTGAGCAGGAAACGCGCGCAGGTCACCCTCACGGATGTCGCCAAGCTCGCCGGCGTCTCGGTCGCGACCGCCTCCAAGGCACTCAACGCCCGCGACGAGGTCGCGCCCGCGACCCGCAAGCGGGTGCAGCAGGCCGCGGAGGAGCTGTCCTTCCAGCCCAACGTCCTCGCCCGCGGCCTGATCTCGGGCAACACCCGCACCATCGGCCTGCTCACCGACGAGCTGTCCGCCGCCCGCTTCGCGATCCCGGTCCTGCTCGGCGCGGAGAACGCGCTGGGCAACGAGCAGATGAGCGTCCTGCTCTGCGACGCCCGCGGCGACTCGATCCGCCGGCAGCACTACATCCGCACCCTGCTCGCCCGGCAGGTCGACGGCTTCATCATCCTCGGCGACGCCAACGACCTGCGCCCGTCGCTGACCCGCAGCATCCCGGTCCCGGTGGTGTACGCCTACTGCGAGTCCGACGATCCCGCCGACCTGTCCGTGGTCGCCGACGACGCCGGCGGCGCCCACCTCGCGGCGGAGCATCTCGTGTCGCTGGGCCGGCGGCGCATCGCCCACATCACCGGCGACCACGGCTACCGTGCCGCCCGCGACCGCGCGCTCGCCTTCGCCTCCGGTCTCTCGGCGGCGGGCCTCGGGCTGGTCGGCGAGCCGCTGTTCGGGCAGTGGTCCCAGCGCTGGGGACGGCACGCGACGACCCGGCTGCTCGCCTCCCACCCCGACATCGACGCCATCTTCTGCGGCAACGACCAGATCGCCTCCGGCGTCACCGAGGCGCTGCGCGACCTGGGCCGCACCTGCCCCGACGACGTGGCCGTGGTCGGCTACGACAACTGGGAGGTCTTCGCCACCGAGTGCCGCCCGCCCCTGACCACGGTGGACCTCAACCTCGAGCAGCTCGGCGCGACCGCCGTCCGCCACCTGTTCGCCGCCCTCGACGGCGACCAGCACTCGGGCGTCGTCCGCCAGCCAGGCCGCCTCGTCGTCCGCGAGTCCACCGGCGTCGCCCCGGCGACCCGCTGACCTCGGGACCCGCGCCGGCACGCCGGGGTCATCGCCGCCGCGTGATGGCCGCCTCGACGATGCTCAGGGCCTCCCCCGCCTCGATGCCGAGGCCGGCGACCACGGCCGCGTAGTCCTCGGCGGCGCGGCGGGCCCGTTCGCGGGTCTGCTCACCGGCCGCCGAGACGAACGACCCGGCCCGGCCGCGCGTCTCGATCAGCCCGGCCTCCTCCAGCTCCCGGTAGGTCCTGGCGACCGTGTTCGCGGCCAGGCCGAGCTCGGTGGCGAGACTCCGGATCGTCGGCAGCTTCTGCCCCACCGGCATCGTCCGGTCCCGGATCCGCTCCGCGAACTGCAGGCGCAGCTGCTCGAACGGCGGCACGGACGAGGACGCGTCGATGACGAACATCCCCAGATCATCGCCCCCGCCCCCGCCTGCCCCGACGCCGGGTGGCCCGGCGCCCGGCGTCGCGCCAGGCCGGAGCGGGGCTCGCCGGGTTGTGGACGCCGATGGGGGCGGTGCAGGTTGGCCGGGGTGGCGGTGAGACTGATCTCAGCTGTTGGGCACCCCAGCTCACCGGGTGGTCGGTAGCGTCGGGAGGCGATGAGGAAGCGGCTGGCGGACCTGGTGTCGCGCGTCCCGCCGCACTGGCGATGTGCGCTGCTGGTCTTCGCGGTGTCCAGGGTCGTGCTCAGCCTGCTCGGGGTCCTGATGCGCCGCGCGCTGGAGGGCGCCGGGGTCGGGCCGCCGGAGGCGGAGCGGCAGATGCTGCAGGACCAGGCGGCGGTGTCGGAGCACGTCTGGTATTCGATGTGGTTCGCCTGGGACGCGTTCCAGTACCGCAACCTGGCCGAGGTGCCGTGGCTCGGCTGGACGCACACCGGGTTTCCGCTGCTGTACCCGGTGCTCGGCAAGGCGGCGGCGGTCCTCACCGGTGGCGACACCCCGCTGGCGATGACCCTGGTCAGCTCGGCGGCCTACATCGTGCTGCTGTCCTATGTGTACCGACTGACGCTGGTCATCGGCGACGACCCCGACGACCACGGGACCGCCCGGCGGGCGTGCCGGTTCCTGGCGCTGATGCCGGCCGCGTTCCTCTTCCAGGCGCCGATGACCGAGTCGCTGTTCCTGTGCCTGACCGTGGCGGCGTTCTACCACGCGGAGCGCGGGCAGTGGCTGCTCGCGAGCGGCATCGGCTACTTCGCCGCGATGAGCCGGTCCGTCGGCTTCCTGATCGTCATCCCCCTGGCGCTGCTGGCGTTGCGGGACCGGAAGCCGGGGTCCCTGGCGTTGCTGCTGGTGCCCGCCGGGTGGCTGACGTTCATGGCGTACGGCTACTGGAAGGTCGGCGACTGGTTCGACTACCAGAACGAGCAGCGCCGCGGCTGGCAGATCGAGCCGCAGAACCCGCTGCGCACCATCTGGAACACCCTCGACAACGTCGACGCGCCGCTGATCGACCGGACGCGGCTGTGGGTCGCCCTCGCCGTGCTGGCGCTCGCCCTCGTCGGCCTGGTCGGGCCGTGGCGGCTGCACCCGGCGTACGCCGTCTGCACCGTCCTGCTCGTCCTCGCCTCGATGACGATCGGCGAGGTGGTGTACCGGAGCCTGCTGCGGTATCTGCTCGTCGCGTTCCCGCTCGCCGTCCTGCTGGCCAGGTGGACGGCGCGCCGTGAGGCGGAGAGCGCCGTCGTGCCGGCGCTCGCGTGCGCGCAGGGCGTGCTGTTCGCGCTGTGGATCACGTACTGGACGCACACCATCATCTGAGGGACGCGCCGGGCCCGGCCGGTGGGCACCGGACCCGGCACGTCCGCTCCGGTCAGTTGCCGGCGAAGTACCCGAGGCAGTCCACGACGATGTGGGTGCTGCCGCTGCTGGCGTTGTAGACGTTCATGGTGCCGTTGCCCGTCTTCGGCAACGTGAGCGCGGCGGCGGTCTGGCCGGCGTACCAGTTGACGGTCGACGCGACGGGCACCGCGCCGCCGTTGGGGTAGGTCACGGCGTAACCCGCGGTCGTCCCCTGGGTGACGATGATGTTCATGACCAGGGTCGCGTCGTTGGCGATGACGTTGTTGCCCTGGGCGATCGCCCGGAACCCGTTCGACGCGATCGGGGTGTTGTCCTGCCTGGTGTCCAGCACCCGGGTCGCGTTGAGCGCGTAGTACTTCTGGCCGCTCGTACCGGCGACGAAATATCCCACCACGTCGCCGATGACGTCGGTGTGACCGCCGGCGATCCCGCCGTTCATCGTGATGTCGATCTTCCCGTTGGCCGCGACGGCGACGATCGCCAGGTCGGCCAGGATCACACCGGCGGTCATCTGCAGCCCGGAGGTGCCGGGCAGGGCCGTGCCGTCGGCCCGGGTGATCAGGTGCCCGCCTGAGGAGGCGTTCGCCGAGGTGAGGTTGATCGCCACCGCGGTGATGCCGGCCGGGATGCCGTTGGCGCCGCCGACCTGCACGGCGATGGTGCCGCCGTTGTACAGCGCGCCGGCCGGCGCGCCGAGCCCGGACCGCGTGTCCAGGATTCGGGTCGAGCTGAGCGGCTGGTAGCTGCTGTTGCCCGCCTTCGCCGCGTCCGAGGTGAAGTAGCCGGACACGTCGGCCACGATGTGGACCGTCCCGCCGCTGCCGTTGAAGATGCTGATCGTGCCGTCGGCGCCGACCGGGACGATCGCGAAGTTCGCCAGCACCGCGTTCGGCTCGAAGTAGATGTTCGACGTCGCGGGTTGTGGCGTACCGGTCGGGAACAGCGTCAGGTAGCCGGAGGCCGTCGGGGAGATCGCGGTCGCGTTGACCGCCACCGCGGTGACCCCGGTGGACGCGACACCGTTCACGCCCGCGATCGCCAGCTTGACGGTGCCGTTCGGCCCGACCGGTGTGGTCGTGCCGCCGGCACCGACGCCGGTGCGGGTGTCCAGGAACCGGGTCGGGGTGATCGTCTGGTAGTAGCCGGCCGGGCCGGTCGCCTGCGCGGGGTCGATCCGCTGGTTCCAGGTCC
Source organism: Dactylosporangium sp. NPDC051087 (assembly GCF_055586325.1). Classification (NCBI taxonomy): domain Bacteria; kingdom Bacillati; phylum Actinomycetota; class Actinomycetes; order Micromonosporales; family Micromonosporaceae; genus Dactylosporangium; species Dactylosporangium sp. NPDC051087. Next base: position 287,751 of record NZ_JBVJIJ010000015.1, read on the forward strand.
GCACGTCGGCCACCTGACCGGCGAAGAAGTCACCGGCCGTGCCCTGCGTCGCCGACGCGCCGATCCGCAGTTTGCCGGTGGCGTTCCAGCTGACCGGGTGCGTCGCCGTCGCGACGTTGACCCCGTTGACGTACAGGTTCAGGATGCCACCCGACTGCCGGTACGTCGCGGTCAGCTCCGCCCACACCCCGACCTGGACGCTGCCGGCCGCCGCCGACGCGGTGTCGATCGTGGCGCCGGCGGTGTCGGAGGCGGCCAGCCCGAAGCGCCACGACTTGGTCGCGGCGTCGGACCACACCTTGAAGCCGGAGATCTGGCCGCCGTCCTGCGACAGTACGACGCCGCCGGCCGCCGACGGCTTCACCCAGGCCGAGACGGTGAAGTCGTTGTTGGTCGGCACCGCCGGGCTCGCGGTGGTGAGCTGGCCGTTGCTGCCGTCGAGCTTGACGTCCGGGCTGAACAGGTCGCCCGTGTTCGACGTCGCGCCCCCCGCGGCGGTGGCCGTGAGCGTGCCGACGCTGTCCGCCGCGGTGGTGCCGGTCAGGTCGTCGAGCTTCCAGTGGTGCGTGGCCGTGACGAGCGTCTGGGCGGTCTGCCCGGTGATCGTGCCGGTCGTGCCGCTGAGGTTGCTCACCAGCCAGGCCCGGGCGCTCGCGCTGGGGCCCGCGGTCCACAGGTCCGCGATGCCGTCGCGGTTGAGGTCGGCCGCCTGCAACGTGGTCGTGGCGCCCGCGTTCCAGCTCGTCGACAGCCGGTACTGGGTGTACGTGAGCGCCTGCGTGCCGAGGTCGAACGAGAGGCCGGCCCACAGGTACAGCAGACCGCTGGAGCGCTGCCACAGGAACACCGACGTGCCGGTGGCGACCTGGGCGCTCACGATGCTCCAGGTGTTCCAGTCCGTGCCGCCGGCCGGCGTCAACGTGCCCAGCTGGGCCGGGAACTGGAAATTCTTGATGCCGTTCTGGCTGGCGTAGTAAGCAAGGTAGTAGCCGACGGTCGCGTTGCCGTTGATCGAGATCAGGTCCGGGTAGGCCAGGTTCTGGTGCGAGCTGTTGCCCGCGTTGGCCAGCTGGACCGGGTTGGCGTAGTTGATGTCCTCGAGCAGCCCGGCGCTGATCGTGTACTCCCCGCCGCGGTGGGCCTGCAGCACCGAGCCGTCGCCGGTGCCGCTGATCACCATGCCGCTGCCCGGGTTGATCCCGCCCGGGTAGTAGAGCAGGTGGTCCTGCAGGTTGCCGCCGGTGAACCGGCCGGTGATCGCCTGCGCGCCGGTGAAGTTCGCCGGCGAGTTGTCACCGACCACGCCGTTGCCGTAGATGCCGATGTTGGTGGCGTTCGTCTGTACCGTGCCGCCGGGCTTGCCGGTGGCCTGCCAGAGCCCCGCGGGCAGCCCGCCGATCGCGCCGGCGACGTGCAGGTCGGGGGCCCCGTCGCCGGTGGTGTCCTGGTCGGGCGCCGGGATCGCCGCGTTCGAGTTGAAGATCGCCGTGGCGGTGTCACCGATGTTGCTGCCGGCCGACAGGCTCGTCACGGTGAGCATGTTCGTCGCGCGGTTCGGCGTGATGGTGATGCTCGCCGCGCCGGCGCTCGCCACGACCTGCGCCGCGGGGCCGCCGTTGAGCTGGTAGAGGTAGCCGCTGGGCACGGTCCCGGTCGCCGGCTTGGTCACCGAGAACGTCGCCGGCTGGGCGATCGTGCTGACGGCCGGCCCTGTCACGACCGGTGGGCCGGTGCGGGTCGGGTCGAACGCGAAGGTGCACGTCGCCGACCATGGCGAGGTCGCCGTCGTGTCGTTCGTCTGCACCTTCCAGGAGAACTGGGTGATGGACGAGCCGGCGGCGTCCTTCAGCGTTGATCGCGGCACGACGAGCACCGCGAAGCTGCGCGCCGGGTAGGTCAGCTCCGAGAAGGTCGACGAGGCGATCGCCGTCTGGGTGGCGTCTGACGTCTTCCACAGCTTGAACGCCACACCGAGGTTGTTGCCGTCGGGGTCGTCGACCTTGGCGTACAGCGACACCGGGCCGTCGCCGACCGCCGACGGGGTGCCGGCCGGGCAGGTCGTGGCCGGCGAGGTGCTCAGCGCCGTCGGCGCGAAGGGCGCGTGGTTGTACTTGATCTCCAGCTTCGCACCGGCCGGGTCGAACTCCTTGTAACCGGAGTGGTCGGAGGTCGTCTCGTTGGCGGCGGTCAGCCCGAAGGTCTGCACCGTCTTGTTGCTCGCGACGTCGTTGATGACGACGCCCGCCACGTCGAAGCCGGCTCCGGCCGCCGGGCAGGTGCTGTTGTTGTACCCGTGCGCGAACGTCAACGACGTGACCGCCGCGCCGAGCTGGCCGTTCCACGCCTCCCAGCTCGCGTTCGACGACGAGAGCGTCATCGACGGCGCGTGCACGTAGGCCGTCTTGGCGGTGCAGCTCCACGAGTAGACGTTGGTCATGTAGAACGTGGCGGAGTTGATCGTGGCCCCGGCGAGCGTGGCGACCGGGATCGGGAAGTTGACCAGCGTGTGCGAGTAGATGCTGCCGGAGTTGCCGACCTGCATGCGCCCATCCGGATCCGGCGTGTTGTTCCAGTACTTCGTCGTGGGGAACTGCTGCGCCACCGTGGCCCAGCCCGTCTTCTCCGCGCCGACCGGCGTCCAGTAGGGGTCGATGTAGACCGGGTACTGGGTGTCCTTCGCGGTCAGCAGCGCGCGGTCGGGGGTCAGCGCGATCGTCGCCTCGCCCGCCGGGCGGGCCGTCACCTTGACCTTGCTGCGGGCCACCTTCGCCCCGGTGCCCGGCCCTGCCGGACCGGAGCCAGTGGTCCTGGCGCCTGCCGCGAACGCTGTGGAGGCCTTCGACGAGTCCCACATCGTCGGCACGGCCGCCGCGAAGCGGACGTGCCCGCGGGAGTCCTTCGCGCTGAGGTTGCCCGACTCGTCGGCCTCGACGCGCAGCCCCTGGCTCCGCACGCCGATGGCGAGGTCCGCGAGCCTGGGGTCGGCCGCGGCGGCGGCGTCGTGCACGACGAACACGTGCTGGAAGCCGCCCTGGCGGTCCACGGTGACCCGCAGGTCCACGCCCGGCAGCACCGCGGCGTACACCGCGGAGGCGCCGTCCAGCGTCGGCTTCGGCAGCGTCATGGGCAGGGTCAGCGCGAGCGTCTGACCGGCGTCCGTGAGCGTGGCGAGCGGGCCCGTGCCGCCGCCGGACAGCAGCAGCCCGCCGGTGGTGTTCACCGGCGCCACCTGACCGTCCTGAGTGGACCTGAGCGTGGCGTCCAGATCGCGCCACTGCCCGCCGACCCGCTTGCGCGCCGGCACCGCCGTGCGGGTCAGCGTGAAGCTTCCGTCAGGGTTGGCGACGACCCGGTCGGTGGCCGTCGCGGAGCCGGTCACCTCCACCGGCCGCTTCGTGCGCTGCGCCTCGGCCGCCGCCTGCTGCGGCGTCTGGACCGGCGGGGTCGCCGAGGTCTCGGCGACCGGACCGGCCCCTGGCGCCGGCGGCGCGGCCGAAGCCACTACGGGCAGCCCGGTCCCCACCAACGCACACAGCAGCCCGCTGAACCCGACAAAGCGGCGCCAACGCCGCAGTACTCCTTGGCCCATGCTGTTCGCAGCCTCTCCCCGTACTTCTAGATGCACCTGGATCGATCTGATCCGGCGTCACAGTAGCCAAGCCGCCGACTTCCCGCCGCCCCGTCGGAGGTGTTGACAATGTCTATGTGAGCGCTAACATTCGCTCGGAGCGGAGGCGGTCGCATGGGAGCACGCGAAGGCGCAGCATGGCGGTGGGCGGTCGGGCTCGTCGCCGTCCTCGCGCTGACCGCATGTCAGCGCGCCCATGCCGAACCCACCCCGACCGGCACCGCCGCCACCGACGACGGCACCGCGCTCACCATGTGGACCAGGTCACTGACGGGCGCGTTCAGCCGGGCGCTCATCGACCAGTACAACCGGACCCATCGCAACAAGGTCAAGCTCACGGTCATGCCGGCGGACTCCTACCAGCAGCGGGTCGGCGCGGCCGCCGGGACCCGCCAGCTGCCGGACCTCCTCGCCATCGACGTGGTCTACGCGCCGAACTACGTGTCGCGGGGCGTGTTCACCGACATCACCGCGCGGGTCACCACGCTGCCGTTCCGCGAGGACCTGGCCCCGTCGCACATGCGCGCGGTCCGGCACGACGGCCGCACCTACGGCGTGCCGCACGACATCGACCTCGCCGCGCTGTTCTACAACAAGGACCTGTTCATCCGGGCCGGGCTCGACGGCGACCGGCCGCCGGCCAGCCTCCGCGAGCTGCGCGACTTCGCCGCGAAGGTCAACGGCCTCGGCGGCGGCGTGCGCGGGTTCAACTTCGGCGGCGCCTGCCCCGACTGCATGTTCGCCACGTCGTGGCCGATGATCTGGGCGTCCGGCTCGAAGGTGCTCACCGAGGACGGCACGGCCGCGCTGCTCGACGGCGCCGACGCCAAGCGGGTCTTCGAGTTCTACCGCGGCATGTACGCCGGCGGCCTCGTCCCCCGCACCGCGAAGAACGAGAGCGGGCCGACGTGGACGCAGGCGTTCAGCGAAGGGCTCGTCGGCATCCAGCCGATGGGCGCCACCGCGCTGCGCACCATCGAGGAGGCGACGCACCTGCAGGTCGGCGTCGCGGCCATCCCCGGCCTCGACGGCGGCGCGTCGTCGTTCCTCGGCGGTGACGTGCTCGGCATCAGCTCCAACAGCCGGCACGCCGACCAGGCGTGGGACTTCATCGCCTGGACCCTGTCGGAGCGGGCGCAGGTCGACGTCGTGGCGAAGAACCGGTACGTCACCGTCCGCGCCGACCTCGACGACAACGTCCACGCCCAGCAGGACCCGCGGCTCGTGACGTTCACGGCCATCGCCCGGCGCGGGCAGACGCCGTACGCGGTCGCGTTCGGCAAGACGTTCAACGACCCGAACGGTCCGTGGATCGCCGCCGTCGCCGACGCCGTCTTCGGCACTGGTGCCGTCGGTGCCGCCCTGGACCGGCACAACGCGAGCATCACCAGCTCGTTGAGCGGCGGCTGAGCATGCGGCGGTCCTCCGGATTCCTGTACGCGCTGCCGATGGCGGTCCTCGTCGCGGTGCTGTTCGTCGTCCCGCTCGGCCTGATGGTCTGGATGTCGCTCAACGACTGGCCGCTGCTCGGCGACTCGGCCCCGAACGGCGTGGCGAACTACGACGCGCTGGCCGAGCCGCTGTTCGCCCGCGCCATCGTCTTCAGCCTCAAGTACACGGTGATCGCCACGCTGCTCGTGACCCTGATGGCCTTCGGGCTCGCCCTGCTGGTGCAGCGGCCCGGCCCGGCGTTCACCGTGTTCCGGACCGTGTTCTTCCTGCCGGCCGCCGTCGGCCTGGCCTCGGCGAGCCTGCTGTTCTACGGCCTGTTCAACCAGGACACGTCGCCGCTCAACGTCCTCGCCCGGAGCTTCGGCGACGACGGCGTCGACTGGCTCGGCGACGAGCCGCACGCGCTGTTCTCCACGGCGCTGCTGATCACGTGGAAGTTCGCCGGCTACTACATGGTCATCATCATGGCCGGCCTGCAGTCGATCAACCCGCTGCTGTACGAGGCGGCCACCCTCGAGGGCGCCACCCGCTGGCAGATGATGCGCCGGATCACCCTGCCGCTGCTGCGCCCCACCATGACCCTCGTCCTGGTGCTGCTGGTGACGAGCTCGCTGCTGGCGTTCGACCAGTTCTTCATCCTCACCGGCGGCCGGCACGGCACCGCGACCGTCGTCATCGGCATCTACCGGGAGGCGTTCACCTCCCAGGACCTCGGCCGCGCCGCCGCCATCTCCGTCGGGATCCTCGCCGTGCTCTTCGCCGTCAACGGCGCCCAGGTCCGGTTCCTGCGGGGTGGCCGGTGAGACCCCGCGCCCTCGGCCGCTTCGGCACCTGCGCCGCCCTCGCCGTGCTGTTCCTGACGCCGATGCTGTGGGCGCTGTACAGCTCGCTGCGCGGCCGCACCGGCACCGGTCCGCCCGGGCTCGACAACTACCGGCGGCTGCTCGTGTACGGCAGCGGCCTGCCCGTCTACATGGCCAACACCGCGTTCGTCGCGCTGGTCACCGTCGCGGTCACCGTCGTCGCAACGACGCTCGGCGGCTACGCGATCGCCCGGTTCTCCTTCCGCGGCAAGAACCTGCTCTTCCTGCTCACCCTCACGATCCTGATGGTGCCGCACAGCACGATCCTGATTCCGCTGTACATCATGCTGGACTGGCTCGGGCTGCAGAACTCGCTGCTCGGCCTGGCCCTGGTCCTCGCCATGTTCCAGCTGCCGTTCGGGCTGTTCATGATGCGCAACTCCTTCGAGGCGCTGCCGGTGGAGCTCGACGAGGCCGCCCTCATCGACGGCTGCGGCCCGGCCGGCGTGCTGCGCCACGTGCTGCTGCGCGGCGTCGTGCCGGGCATCGTCACCGTCGCGTTGTTCTCGTTCCTGGCCTCCTGGAACGAGTTCGTCGCCCCGCTCATCTTCATCACCGACGACGAGAAGTTCACGCTGCCGGTCGCACTGTTCAACCTGCAGTCCGGCAGCCTGGGCGCGGTCGACCACGGCACCCTGCTCTCCGGCGTCGTCACCGCCGCGGTCCCCTGCGTGCTGCTGTTCCTGCTCCTGCAGCGGTACTACGTCCGCGGCTTCGTCAGAGGCGCCCTCAAGGGCTGAGCCGTCATCGGCCCGCCGCGCTCTCTTCCAGCGGCTCGTCGTGAGCTCTGTCAGCTGCTCGCCGTGGGCCCTTTCAGCGGCTCGCCGCGGGCTCGTGCTCATTTTCCGGCCGGGCGAGGACCAGGCCCGTCGCGAGCGTCGCCAGGACCGCGAGAATCAGCAGGATCCCCGCGCTCTCGTCGATCCTGCGGTACACGGTGAGGAACTGCTCCCCGACCGAGCTCGCCACCACGCCGAGCAGCGCACCGGCCGTGACCGTCCCGCCCTTCCACAGGACGGCGGCGGGGATCGCGATGGACGCCAGCACCATCAGCCACTGGTCGCCGAGGTCGAGACGGGTGAACTGCTCGGCCGAGGTCGTCCACGCGATCAGCAGCAGGCACCCGGCGGCCGCGGCGAGCCGTGGCCAGGACAGGCGGGTCGGCACGGACCCGATCAGCACGACCGCCAGCATCAGTGCCGCGACGCCGAACAGGACGAAGCCGATGCCGTACTGCCAGCTCATCGCGCCCGCGTTCGGCCCGGCGAGGAGGCTGACCGGCCCGGCGGCCGCACCGACGCAGTAGGCCGCGGCACCCGCGCTGCGCCTGGCCGCGAGCAGCAGCACCCCGCCCAGCAGCACGGCGATCCCCGCCGAGGTCGCGAACACCCCGGCGTTGATGTTCGGGTTCGCGTCGTACGACCACTGCTCCAACTGCTGGGACAGGATCGACACGAACCCGGCGGCGGCGACACCGGCCGCGACGAGCGCGACGACGGCCGGCACCCTGCCGAGCCCGGCGTGCGGGCGCGGCACACCACGGTCGGCGCGCAGCAACACCACCAGCAGGACCGCGGCGGCCGCGACGAGCAGCAGCATGAGCGTCGCCGGCAGGGCCTGCATGTTCGGGGACCGCCCATAGCTGGCGGCGCCGAGCATCCACAGCAGCGCGCCGCCGATCCAGGCGCCGACGGTCCAGCCGGCCCACGCCCGGGCGCCGGCCGCCGCGTACACGACGACGGTGCCGACACCGACGGCGAGCCCGATCCGGAACACCTGCGCCGCGATGACCGCCCCGACCGAACCGGAGGCCAGCCACAGCATCGCGGCGACCGGCGTCCAGAGCGCCACGGCGGCGAGCGCGAGCGGCAGCGGCCAGCGCGTCGTCCGCCCGCGCAGCGCCGCCTGGGTGGCCAGCCCCGCCGCGACCAGCAGCGCGCCGAGCTGCGCCAGGAGCAACGGCGTCATCAGCGCGTATTCGTCCGTCCAGTCGAAGTGCCGGGCGACCGTGGCGACGTCGGCGATGATCGGCAGCATCGCCCACGGCGTGAGCCCGGCAACGGCGGCCAGCACCGGCCGGGACCACGCGGGCCGGACGGCCAGCAGCCCCCCGAGGACGATGAGGACGGCCAGGGCGAGGTAGTCGAAGACCGGCTCGAACCCGATGTTCAGCACCAGCGACGACGGCCCGCTGTCGGCGAACATCCACCCGAACCGCAGCACCGCCGTGACCGCCACCGCGATCCCCACCCCACGGACGAGCGCGGCGCTCCCCGGCACCCCGGCGGGTCCGTCCGTGCCCAGCGCCCCGGCGGCTCCGTGAATGCCCGGCGCCCCGGCGGGTCTGTCCATGCCCGGCGCGACCGGCGGCGCGGTGAACAGCTGCGCCGCCCCCGGCCACGCACTGTCCTGCCCGCCCGCCGCGCTGACGCCCGCCGCACCGGCGGGTGCCCCGCCCGCGAACCCCGCACCCGCGAACCCCGCACCCGCAAACCCCGCACCCGCAAACCCCGCACCGGCGGGACCGGCACCTGAAGGTGACCCACCGGCGGATGACCCACCGGCAGAAGGCACGCCCGACGGCCATCCACTCACCGGCGACGCGCTGACCGGAGCCGCACTCACCGGAGCGGCGCTGCCAGGTGCCGCACTCCCGGGCGGGCCGCTCACAGGCGACGCGCTGACCGGAGCGGCGGCGCCGGGCGCAGCACTCACCGGGGCCGCACTCACCGGGGCGCCGGTGAAGTGCCCGGCGACGGGTGCGACGCCCACGGACGGCGACACCGGGGCCGCACTCACAGAAGGCGCACCCGGGAACCCGCTCACGGGCGGTGCACTCGGAGGCGCGCTCACGGGCGGCGGTGACACCGGAACGGTCGCGGCGAACGGTGCGCCTGGCGCCTGCTCCCATGACGACGCGGGCGGCTGTTGCAACGTCGACGGCACGTCCGGCGACGGCAGCGTGTACATCGGCGACGCGAGACTCCCCGTCCCGGCCGGCGTCGCGCTCGTGGGCTCACCCGGACCGAAGTGGGGCGCTGCGGCCCCGGACGCGGCCGGGCCCGTGGACACGCCCGCCCCGGCAACGCCCGCAGCGCCGGCCAGAGCGGGCGGAACCTCGGCCACCCCACCGCCCGACGGAGCACCCGGAACCGCGACTCCCAAGCCCGCGACGCCGGCCGGAGCGGGAACACCGGCCACCGCCACACCCGCCGGAGCGGGCGGAACCGCGGCCCCCACACCCGCGACGCCAGCCGGAGCAGGCGGAACCGCGGCTCCCACATCCGGGACGCCAGCCGGAGCAGGCGGAACCGTGGCGCCCACATCCGGGACGCCGGGCGGAGCAGCTGGAACCGCGGCTCCCGCATCGGCGATCGCGGTCGGGGCGGGGCTCTCCGCACCCGTGCCAGCGAAGCCGGTGGGGCCGGGCTGGGGCGGCACGAACGCGGACGCGGGCGTGGGCGTGGGCGTGGGCGTCGGGCCGAGGTGGGCCGCGGACGCCGTGGCGGCGGCGATCAGGCTGCCGCCGGCCACGACCAGCTCGGGCTGCTCGATGATCGTGGGTGGGATGCCGAGGGTGCGGTGCAGCAGGGTCGCGGCGAGGGGGATGCGGCTCGACCCGCCGACCAGGAACACCCCGGCGATGCGGGAGGCGTCGACCGACGCGGCGCGGATCGCGGCGGCCGTCGCGGCGACGGTGCGGTCCAGCAGCGGGCGGGCCAGGTGCTCCAGCTGCTCCCGGCCGAGTAGCGCGTCGGTCTCGACGAGGGGCAGGAAGATCGACGTCGACGCGGCCCGGGAGAGCATCTCCTTGCCGGTGCGGATGTCGTCCCAGAAGTGGCGGGAGACGCGGCGGTCGCCGGGGGTCTCGGGGTGGGTGAGGCGGCGCCAGGAGTCGCCGTCGGAGACGCCGTACGTCGCGCCGAAGTAGGCGACGACGGCGTTGTCGATGTCCAGGCCGCCGGCGTCGCGGAGGCCTTCCTCGGCGAGCACGGTGTAGCCGTCGTCGGTGCGGCCGACGACGGAGGCGTCGAACGTGCCGGCGCCGAAGTCGTAGACGACCACGCAGCGGCCGACGGGGACGGCGTGGGCGAGGGCGTCGACGAAGTACGCGGCGGCGGCGACCGGCTCGGCGACCATGGCCGGCGCGGCCATCCCGGCGACCCGGGCGGCCTCCTGCAGCACGGCACGACGGCGGGGGCCCCAGGACGCCGGGTAGGTCAGGGTGACGTCGGCGACGGGTGCGCCGGCGACCCGCTCGGCCTCGGTGCCGACGCGGCGCAGGACCGCCCCGATGAGCTCGGTGACCGGCAGTTCCGCCGGGCCGAGCAGGACCGAGCCGTCGTCGATGCGCAGCTTCGGGTTGGGCTCGAAGGCGTCGGGGTGGGCCCGGCCGGCGTGGATCGCATCCCGGCCGACCAGGAAGCCGGCGGTCCCGGGCGTCCGCCAGTCGGCGCACACGGCCGACGGCAGGATCGGGGTCTCGCCGAACAGCAGCGGCCGGACCTGCCCGTCGGGCTGGCCGACGACGGCGACGGTGCTCGAGGTTCCGAAGTCGATGCCCAGCCGGACCCGATCTGCGCGCATGCCGACAAGATAGTCGCCGGGTCACCGGTAATCACCCTACGAACGGCCGCACCTGTGGATGACGGTTCAGCTGTTGAAAGCCCCGAATGTGCCGACCTTCTGCGCGAAGAGGGCCGTCACGATGAGGGCGGTCTCGTCGTACCCGAGGATGAGCACCGCATCGGGGGCGCCGGCCCGGACGCGGGTGGCGATGCCGCTGAAGTCCTCGACCGTGGTCTGGTAGGTCACGAGTTCGACGCCGCTCTCCGGCATCCCGGCCGCGACCAGGTTCGCCTTCACGTTCTTCTGCAGGCCCAGCCCGTAGGCGTCCTCGCGGGCGAGGATCATCACCTTGTGCGGGCCGTCGCGCATGATCACGTCGGTGAGGGCGCGGGCCTGCAGGTGGTCCGGCGGTGCGGTGCGGAAGAACAGGCCGTTGTCCGCGACGGTGCTGAGTTCGTCCGATGTGGACGACGGCGAGATGAGGATCCGGCCGGCGGCGGCGATCTTCGGGATGACCGACTTCGTCACACTGGAGGAGGACGCGCCGATGATGACCTGCACGCCCAGGCCGACGAAGCGGTCCACGGTCGCGGCGGCGATGGTGGCGTCGGTGCCGTCGTCGCCGTCGACCCACTCGACGGGCTGCCCAAGCACGCCACCGGCGGCGTTGATGTCCGCGACGGCGAGCTTGGCGGCGGCGAAGCGGGGCGGGCTGCGGTAGGCGAGGCGGCCGGTGTGCGGCATAAGCCCGCCGATCTTCAGCGCGGGCGGCTTCTTCGCGCCGCCGGTGAAGTTGGGGTAGGCGGTGAACGGCGGGGCGGGCGCGGTGGAGGCGAGCGACTCGTCGCCGGCACCGATGAACTCCGTCATGTTGTTGTTGATCATGTTGTCGCGGTCGAAGTGCAGCGTGCCGTAGGACGCCGAGGAGGGCTCGCCGGTCTCGCTGAGGCCGCTGCGGCGCATCGACACGCCGCGGTACGCGAAGTCCTTGCCGGCCTTGGCCAGGTTCAGGCAGGCGGCGGGGGTGTCGCAGATCGTGCCGGAGGTCGAGGCGGGCACGACGTACTTCGCCACCGTCAGCGGCTGGGTGGTGCGTGCCGACTCGGCGGCGAGTGCGGCGAGCATGACCGCGTCGTAGGCCTCGGCGGCGTAGCCGTAGTCCACCAGCGACGGGTCGACGCCGCGCAGCCGCTGCTGGAACGACACCGGCAGCGCGAGCAGCGGCGTGGTGCCGACCATCCCGGACAGCAGCGCCGGGGATCCGTTGAGCTTGTCCTTGAGCGAGTTGGTCATGTTGGCGTCGGACCCGTAGAGGTGCACGACGAGCGGCTTGCCAGGGTCGACGGCGGGGCTCGTGCCGCAACCGGCGACGAGGGCTGCCACACCGAGCAGTGCCATGACCATCGGGGTCCTGGATCCCACGACATCTGCCTCTCGTCCGCCTACGGGCCCCGCAGACAATAAGCAGCCGGCGCCGCCCGCCCGAGTCCCCACAAAGGACCTTGAGGAAAACTTGCGCTGGGCGGGCGACGCATTACCACACACCGATTAGTCGTATTACTAAACGAACACCGTCACGCACCGGGCGCGTATTGCTGCACGCCGAACGCGACGCCCGCGGCGATGGCGTCGTCATCGAGCCCCCAGGCCCGCTTGACCGCCTCGCCCCAGGCGTGGCAGGCCTGGACGGCGAACTCCTTCACGTCGGGCGCGGCCTCCCAGGTGGCCGGGTCGAGGGCGGTGCCGCGCAGGTACAGGTCCAGGCCGAGCAACGCCAGGTCCCAGCCGCCGCCGATGCCGATGGTGCCGCCCGGCCCGTACGTGCGGAGGAGCTCGTCGACGATCTCGGCCGGCGAGGAGTGCTCCAGCTCCAGCACGGTGCCGTCGCCGTCGGGCGTGAGCCGCAGCTCGACCTCGGTCACCATGTCGCCGCCGAAGGACCAGGTCACCTTGAGCAGCCGCGGCTCCTCGCAGCGCAGGATCTCCCCGCCGGCGTTGTCCTTCAGCTGGAACGTGCCGCCCAGCCGCAGGTCACCGTCGACCTGCCCGAGCCACCGGCCGAGGCGTTCGCGATCCGTGCAGGCGTCCCACACGTCTGCGATCGCCGCGTCGTACGTGCGGCGCAGCAGCAGCGACCGTCCCTCCCCGGCGGCGACCGGGTGACTGCCGATCTCGCGGTGCGTGGCGTTGATCTGCTTGACGATGTCGATCACTGGTCAGGCCCTTCGCTCAGATTCCGCTGACGTCTCCCGCGTGCAAGCTCGGTGCCGAGCGCGTCCAGGCGCTGGTCCCAGAACCCGCGGAACCGCTCCAGCCAGGCGTCGACCTCCCGCAGCGGTCCGGCGTCGACGGCATACAGCCGCCGGGTGCCGTCGGCGCGGACGGTCGCGAACCCCGACTCCCGCAGCACCTTCAGGTGCTGCGACACCGCCGGCTGCGAGATCCCGAACTCCTCCCGGACGACCTCGCTGACGGCGCCCGCGGTCAGCTCACCCTCGGCGAGCAGCTCCAGGATCCGCCGCCGCACCGGGTCCCCCAGCACGTCAAACGCATGCACAGGCAGACAATGTCAGCTGGGCCTTATATAAGTCAAGACTGAAATTTAGGCGCGCTGTGGACGGTGGCCTCGCCCGCGGCGGTCACGCTCACGTCGAGCTCGCCGCCGGCGACGCGCAGGCCCTGGACGCGGTACGCGCCGACCGGGGACGGGGCGATCGGGTCCAGCGTGAGGCGGCCCACGGTCGCGTCGACGTCCAGGCCCAGCAGGGCGGTGAGCACGGCGGGGCCGGTCGCCGCGGCCCAGGCCTGGGGGCGGCAGGAGGCCGGGTACGGCGTCGGGGAGTCGTCACCGCCGAAGAGCTCCGGCAGGCGGGCGTCGAAGCGTTCCGAGGCGTTCAGCAGCGCGCGGATGACCGCCGCCGCCTCCTCGCGGTGCCCGTCGCGGACCAGGCCGAGCAGGGCGATCGCGGTGTCGTGCGGCCAGACCGAGCCGAGGTGGTACGACAGGAAGTTGTACCCGGCCGAGGACGGCGCGACGGTCCGGATGCCGAACGGGGACCGCAGCCCGGCGAGCCGGTCGGCGACCCGCACGCTCTCCTGCGGCGTGAGCAGTCCGGTGCCGAGCAGGTGGCCGATGTTGGAGGTGACGCTGTCGACCTGGGCGCCCTCGCCGTCCAGGGCGACCGCGGGGTGGCCGTCGGGGCACCAGAACGCGGCGCGGAACCGCTCTGCGAGGTCGGCGGCCCAGCCGCGCCAGCGCTCCGCCGACGGGCGGTCGAACGCGTCGAGGAGCCAGGCGCCGTCCAGGGCGGCACGGTAGGCGTACGCCTGGACCTCACACAGCGCGAGCGGCCCCTTGGCGATGCGTCCGTCGGCGAACTGGATGCCGTCGCCGGAGTCCTTCCAGCCGTGGTTGGCCAGCCCCTTCCCGCTGGACCGGTAGGCGATGAAGCCGTCGTGCCCGGCGTGCCACTCGAGGGCCCGCTCCACGTTCGGCACCAGCGCGCGCACCTCGTCGGCGGGCAGTCCCCAGCGGTACGCGTCGGCGACGGTACTGACGAACAGCGCGGTGGCGTCGACGGTGCCGTAGTAGACCGGCGGCAGCCAGTGTGCGGCGTCGGCGGGGCGGACCTCGTGCAGGATCTTGCCGGGCTCCTCGTCGGTGTCCGGGTCGTGCCGGACACCCTGGCGGGCGGCGAGCACGCGCAGCGTCGCGGCGGCGGCGTCGGTGCCCAGCGGCAGGGCCAGGCGCGCCGCCCACAGGGAGTCGCGGCCGAAGAGCGTGAGATACCAGGGGCTGCCCGCGGTGTAGTAGCCGTCGGCGTGCCGCAGCGCGTCGAGATCCTCGACGCCGGCCCGCACGAGCGCGTCGAGCCGCCGGTCGTCGGCGGTCACCCGCAGCGCGCTCGGCGCGGCCGCACGGTCGGCGACACGGGCGGGGGCCGGCGCCGCGGCGGCACGGGTGAAGCGCAGCGTGACGGTCCAGCTCGAGCGCGGCGCGACGGTGACCCGCCAGCTCAGCGGCCCGGCGTCGGGCGGCGGCGACGAGACGACCTCGACGCCGTCCGGGAAGTCCACTGTGGACGCGGGAGGGCGTCCCTCCTTCACCGCGCCCATGGTGGCCCAGTCGGTGGCCGCCTCGACCGCGACCGATACGTCCAGCGTGACGTGCGACAGGTTGGTCAGCGTGAGGGTCTCCGTCCCGCCGCGGGGTTCGGCGCGCCGGTCGCGGGTGAGCGAGACGGTCGGGTCCGGGCCTTCGTCGCCGAGCGCCGGCAGCACCGCGGTGAAGCGGGCCGATGACGCGCTGGTCCGGCGCACCTGGACCGGGACCGGCTCGGTGCCGTCGACGGTGACGACCAGCCTGGACAGGACCCTGCGGTCGTCGACGTAGAGGCCGTCGGCGCCGTCGCGCAGTTGCCCCGACGGGCCGGAGAGCCAGGTCGCCGGTGCGGCGACACATGTCACGTGCTCGTGGAGGTAGGGCTGCGCCATATCGGTCCCTTGACAACGTCGGTGAGCGGGTGAGATTGTCCGGACATCCATATTGAACGTTCAAACGGACGCCCGCAAGGCCGATTTGAACGTTCAATACCTACAAATGGGAGGGCTCGTGAACCCGCCGACCGTCGAGGACGTCGCACGTGCCGCCGGTGTGTCCCGGCAGACCGTGTCCAACGTGCTCAACGCGCCCCAGCGGGTGCGCCCGGAGACCCGGCAGCGGGTCGAGGCGGCGATCGAGCAGCTCGGCTACCGGCCCAACCGGGTCGCGCAGTCGCTGCGGGCCGCCACCTCCCGCATGATCGGCTACCGGATCGAGCCGATGCACCCGCACGCGCTGGGCAGCATGCACGACCGGCTCCTGCACGCCCTCGCCGACGCCGGCCGCGCCGCCGACCACCACCTGCTCCTGTTCACCGCCGACGACCACGACGACGAGGTCATCAACGTCGACGCCCTGCACCGCGCCGGCGCGATCGACGGCGTCATGATCTACGGCATCCAGTCCGACGACCCGCGGCCACCCGCCCTGCGGCAGCGCCGGATCCCGTTCGCCGCGTTCGGCCGCACCGGCGCGGACACCGGGCACGCGTGGGTCGACATCGACAACGCCGCCGGCACGGCCGCTGCCGTCGAGCACCTGGTGACCCGGGGGCACCGGCGCATCGCGTTCCTCGGCTACCCGGAGGGTGTCGCGGTCGGCGACCGGCGCGCCGAAGGGTGGCGCACCACGCTGGACAAGCACGGCCTGCTCGACGGCTCCCGCCACCTCGACCTGCGCGGCGAGGACTCCCTCGCCAACGGCGCGCGGCTGGCGGAGGCGCTGCTCGATCACCCCACCCCACCGACCGCCGTCGTCGCCGCCACCGACACGCTCGCCGCGGGCGTGCTGCGCACGGTGCGGCAGCGGCACGCCCGGCTCGCCGTCGTCGGTTTCGACGACACCCCGACCGCCGGCGCGCTCGACCTGTCCAGCGTCCGGCAGCCGATCGAGGCCGTCGGGCACGCCATGATCCGCGCCCTGCTGGGCCCGGCGACGGGCGACGCGCAGGACGGGCCGGCCGGGCAACTGCTGGCACCCGAGCTGATCGTCCGGGCGTCCAGCGCCCTGCAGTGAGTTCTCCGACCCCCTGGGAGCGACCGACATGTTACGAACACCCCGCCTCTTGACCGCCCTGTGCGCCGCCGTGCTGCTGACCGCCGCGTGCGGCGACGACGGCAGCGGCTCCGGCACCGAGGGCAACGCCACCGGCGCCAAGCTCACGATGTACGCGTTCTCCTCCTCCCCCGCCGAGGACGCCGTGCTGCGCAAAGCCGTCGAGGACTACAACAAGCAGGGCCGCAACACCGTCGAGCTGAAGGTCCTGCCCGAGTACGACACGGCGCTGACCACCGCGCTCGCCGGTGGCGAACCGCCGGACGTGTTCTACGTCAACGACAACAAGCTGCCCGACTTCGGCAAGAACGGCGTCCTCGAGCCGATCGGCGACAAGGTCGACAACCCGGGCGACTTCTACGACACGCTCAAGCAGTCCTTCACCTACAAGGGCACCTACTACTGCGCGCCCAAGGACTTCTCGACTCTCCAGCTGGTGTACAACACCGCTGATTTCACCGCCGCCGGACTGCAGCCGCCCACCACCTGGGACGAGCTGACCGCGGCGGCGAAGGCGCTCACCAAGCCCGGCCACCCCGGCCTGGTGATCGCCCCCGAGTTCTACCGGTGGGGCGCGTTCATGGCCCAGGCCGGCGCCTGGCCGACGAACGACGACGTCACCAAGATGACGATGGACACCCCCGAGATGCGCGCCGCGCTGCAGTACGTCACCGACAACCACAAGGCGGGCTGGTTCGGCACCCCCGCGTCGGTCGGCGCGGGCTGGGGCGGCGAGGCGTTCGGCAAGGCGAGCACCTCGATGACGATCGAGGGCAACTGGATCGTCGGCGCGATGAAGAACGACTTCCCGAACACGAAGTACGCCGTCGCCGAGCTGCCCGCCGGCCCCAAGGGCAAGGGCACGATGTCGTTCTCCGTCTGCTACGGCGTGGCCAAGGCGGCGAAGAACAAGGCCGCCGCGCTCGACTTCGTCAAGTTCCTCACCTCCCCCGACGAGCAGTTCGCCGTCACCAAGGAGTTCCCGGTCATGCCGTCGCGCAAGTCCCTCGCGGACAAGTGGCTGGCGGACAAGCCCGAGCTCAAGGCCTTCGTGGCCGGCGGTGACTACGCGAAGAAGTCGGTGTTCGTGCCGGGCTTCAGCACCGCGATCGAGACGTTCAACGACGGGATCCAGGGCCTCGCCAAGGGCAACAAGCAGGTCGGCGACGTCGTCACCAGCACGCAGAAGGCCGGGACCGACGTCCTCGGCTGACCCGTATCGCAAAGGGGCCGCTGCAGTCAGCGGCCCCTTCCCTGGGAGTCCGCATGTCACGCATTCACGGCCGGCAGGGCCTGGCCGGCTGGCTCTTCGTGTCCCCCGCCCTCATCGGCCTCGGCGCGTTCATGGTCGCGCCGATCGCCCTCGCGCTGTGGGTCAGCTTCCGCGACTGGAGCGGCCTCACCCCGCTCGGCACGTCCGAGCCCGCCGGCGCCGCCAACTACGCCGACCTGCTGACCGACCCGGGGATCGTCCGCGGCGACTTCGCCAAGAGCCTGCGCAACAACCTCTACTACGTCCTCGGCGTCGTCCCGGCCCAGACGATCCTCGCGTTCCTGCTCGCGATCGTCGTCAACGCCCGGCTGCTCAAGGGCCGCACGTTCTTCCGCACCGCGTTCTACTTCCCGTCGGTGACCAGCTCGATCGCGGTCGCGTTCATCTTCATCTTCCTGTTCAGCCCGTCCGGCGTGGTCAACACCGTGCTGTCCGCGGTCCTGCCGGGCAAGGTCGACCTGGTCTGGCTCGACGACTCCGACGGCCTGCTGCACCTGCTGCTGCGCACCGTCGGCGTGGACCGCCCACCGGGCGCGCTGCGCGGCGAGTTCATGGACCTGTCGTGGTGGGACTGGCTGTCCGGGCCGAGCGTCGCGCTCAGCTCGGTGATGATCCTCGCCACCTGGACGACCACCGGCACGTTCATGCTGATGTTCCTCGCCGGGTTGCAGAACGTCCCGGAGGAGCTCGACGAGGCGGCCAGCATCGACGGCGCGTCACCCCGGCAGCGGTTCTTCCGCATCACGCTGCCCCTGCTCAAGCCGACGCTGTTCCTGGTGCTGACCCTCGGCGTGATCGGCACCTGGCAGGTCTTCGACCAGGTCTACGCGATGACCTCGGGCGGGCCGCAGAAGACCACGCTCACCCCCGCCTACCTCATCTACCGGGAAGGCTTCCAGAACAGCGCGATGGGCCGCGCCGCCGCGATCGCGTTCATCGTGCTCGTCATCATCCTCGTGTTCACCGCCGTGCAGCGGCTCGTGCTACGGAAGGAGCGCTGACATGCGACGGGTGCTCCGGTACGGGCTGCTGATCCTCTTCGCCGTCATCTTCATCTACCCGTTCGTGCTGTCGCTCGGCACGTCGTTCAAGTCGCGGCCCGAGGTCGCCACGAACTCGGCGTCACCGTTCCCGCGCTCCTTCGACCTGCGGGCGTGGTCCGACGTCCTGCTGCACAGCGACTTCCCGCTGTGGACGTTCAACTCGATCCTCGTCACCGTCGTCGCGACCCTCGGCCGGGTCTTCATCGACTCCCTCGCCGGCTACGCCCTCGCCCGGCTGAACTTCCGCGGCCGCGGCGTCGTGTTCGCCGGGATCATCGCCGTCCTGGCGGTGCCGCCGATCGTCCTGACCGTGCCGCGCTTCCTGGTGCTCAAGGAGATGAGCCTGCTCAACTCGTACACCGGCCTCATCCTGCCGCTCGCGGTCGACGCGATGGGGATCTTCCTCATGCGCCAGTTCTTCGTCGAGCTGCCCAAGGAGCTGGAGGAGGCCGCCCGCATCGACGGCGCGTCCATCTTCGGCGCCTACTGGCACGTGGTGCTGCCCCTGGCCCGGCCGGCGCTGCTGACCCTGACGATCCTGTCGTTCCAGGGCGTGTGGAACGAGTTCCTGATGCCGCTCATCGTGGTGCGCGCCAGCCCGTCGCACTGGACGCTGCCCTTCGGCCTGTCGACGCTGGGCCGCGGCGGCGCGGGCGGGCAGTCCTTCGACTATCCGGTGATGATGGCCGGCTCGATCCTGACCATCATCCCGGTGGCGATCGTGTTCGTCATCTTCCAGCGGTACTTCGTCCGCGGCGTCGCCAGTAGCGGCGTCAAGGGCTGAGTCACAGCAGGGCGAGGGCGGACGTGACCGGGTCGACGTCCTCCGGGAGCGCCGGCCCGATCGCCGCGCAGGTCGCCGTGCCCGAGGCGACCTGCGTGCGGCCCGCGTCCCGGATGACCTGCACCGGCAGTCCCGCCTCACCCGCGTGCGCGCACAGCGCGGCGAGACCCGCCTCGTCGGCGGTCTTCAGCACCACCTTCGGCTGCCCCGCCCGCAGCCACGCCTCGAACACCGGCCCGTGCGGCCCGGCGAGGACCGCGGCGACGGCGGCGTGCGCGACCTGCGCGGCGATCTTGCCCTTCCCCATGCCGAGGTCGGTCCGGACCACCAGCACCATCTTCGGCTCGCTCCGCACCCCAGGATGCTATCCAGTCCGGTAGCTCGGGATCACGGCGAGCCGGGGTTCGGCCCCACCGGCCACCGGCCGGCAGTCCCCGCCGGTGACCGGGCAGCGCTGCACCACCGTCACCGGCTCGTCGGCCAGGATCAGCTGGGCGTCGTCCTGCCACGCCGCGAAGCCGAGGTCATGACGGGCGACCGGCAGGGCGTTGCCCGACTGGACCTGCGCCGTGCGGAAGAGCCACGTCCCGCTCGGATGCACCGACGCGGCGATCCAGGTGCCGCCCGGCGAGAAGCGGCCGTGGGTCAGGCTCACTCCCGGCCCGCACACCGGCGTCCCGCTCGCCGCCATGGCAGCGCCGACCGGCACGACCGACACGCACTGCGTCACGTCCGGGCCCGAGCCCTGCTGGGTGGACAGGAGGGCAAGGCCGCCGTCGGCGCTGACGTCCCGCACCTCGACGCCCGGCGACGTGGTCGAGGTGCCGGTCCTGAGGTCCCAGACCGTCGCCCCGCTGAAGCCGGGACCGCTGTCACCCACCGCGTTGAACTGCGCCACCAGCCGGTCGCCGCGCAGCCACAGGTCCTCCAGCTGCGCGCCCACCCTCGGCGCGTGGATCCCGATGCGGTGCCGCACCACCAGCGACGGCAGGTCGAACACGTAGATGGTGTCGCCGACCCGGGCCGCCATGGAGCGGCCGTCCGCGGCGAACCCCACCGGCGCGCCCTTGAGCGACGGCTGGAAGCCTTTCAGCTGACCGGCGTCGGTGAGGAACTCGATCGACGGCAGGTCCATCGGGCCACCGGAGGTGACCACCCACCCACCGGCCACGCCGGTCGCGCGCGTCGCGGTGCCGCCGGCCGGCCGCGGGATCGGCACCAGCCGGCCGGCCGCGGTCCGGATCGTGTTGCCGGCCAGCAGCACGTCGACGCCGGCGGGGGCCGCCGCCGTGGTCGGGCCGGGCGATGCCACCAGCTCGGGGCGCCGGTCCGGGGCACCCGCACCGACCGCCGCGGCCGTGACGGCGACGACCACGGTCAGTGCCGCCGCCGCGCCCGCGACGGTCGCGGACCGGCGCCGGCGCAGCGCGGACCGGCCGTGCCGGATCAGCCCGTCGGCGTCGACCGGCCGGGCCTCGAGCTGCTCGGCGCTGCGCGTGACGGCCGCCCGGAACTTCGCTTCGAATGACGTGTTCACCGCGAGTTGACCTCCTCACCGATGCGATGGCGGAGCGCGGACAGCCCGCGCGCGGCGTAGCTGCTGACCGCGCTGCGGGAGATGCCGAGGGTTTGGGCGACGTCCGCCTCGCTCATGTCGTCGTAGTAGCGCAGCACGAGCACCGCCCGTTGCCGCGCCGGCAGCGTCAGCAGCAGCCGGCGCATCTCGTCCGCGTCGGCCAGGTCACCGCTGGCGTCGGCGACCGCGCTGTCGGGCAGGGTCACGGCCGGCTGCTCGGCCGACCACCGGCGCCGCCACCACGACGTGGCCGTGGTTGCCATGACGCGCCGGACGTATGCCTCGGTCGCGCCGGGATCCTTGATCCGGTCCCACGCGACGTACGTCTTGACCAGCGCGGTCTGGAGGAGATCCTCCGCCCTGCCCCGGTCCCCTACGAGCAGGTACGCGGTGCGCAGCAGCGCGGCGGACCGCGCTACGACGAACTCCCGGTACCGCTGTTCCCCCGACTGGTCCAATTCGGCTCCCCTGGCGACCTGTTACAGGGTGGACGCCGCGATGGACGCCCGACCCTGTGGCCAGGACCTGTCGGCAACCGGACAGCGGGGCGCTACCGGTTGAACCGGAACCAGTTGAGGTTGACGAAGTCGGTGCCCGCGGTGCCGGTGAACGTGAGGTACACGGTGTGGACCCCGGTGGCCGTGCCGGACAGGTTGGTGGTGGGGCTGGTCCACGCCTGCCAGCCGCCGGTGGAGGTGACGGGGACGCTGGCGATGACCGGGCCGGTCGCGGAGTCCAGCCGGTACTGGATGGTGCCGCTGCCCGCGCCGGACGCCAGCCGGGTGGTCACCGACACCGCGGTCGGCGTGCCGAAGTCGACGCCGGTGTAGGCGAGCCAGTCGCCGGGCGTCACGTAGCCGACGTTCTGGCCGCCGCCGGTGTCGGTGGTGGCCTCGGTCTGCGTGCCGGACTGGCTGCCGAACGCCTCCGCCTGCCGGACGCTGTAGGCGTTGGGCAGGCTGCTGCCGGCGGTGAACTGCAGCCAGTTGAGGTTGACGAAGTCGGCGCCCGCGGTGCCGGTGAAGGTGAGGTACAGGCGGTGCACGCCGGTCGCCGCGCCGGTCAGGTTGGTGGTGGTGCTGGTCCACGCCTGCCAGCCGCCGGTGGAGGTGACGGGGACGCTGGCGATGACCGGGCCGGTCGCGGAGTCCAGCCGGTACTGGATGGTGCCGCTGCCCGCGCCGGACGCCAGGCGGGTCGTCACCGACGCCGGCGAGGACGTGCCGAAGTCGAGGTCGTAGGCGAGCGTGTCGCCGGGCGTGATGTAGCCGACGCTCTGCCCGCCGCCGGTGTCGGTGGTCGCTTCGTTCTGCGTACCGGACTGGGTGTTGTAGCTCTCGGCCTGGATCTGCGTGTACGCGCTGCGGGTCGGCTGGGACGTGCTCCACGGCACCTGCGGCGAGGCGTAGAAGTTGATCCCCTGCATCGTCCACCGTGGACCCTGGGCGCCGAGCCGCACCTTGAACGTGTCCCAGTTGCGCGCCGACTGCGGCGACCAGGCCAGCTCGGCGAGCGCCGGCAGCCGCGGGAACGCCATGAACTCGATGCCGGCCAGGTTGGTGATCGTCTCGGTCCACATCGGCGCCTCGACGCCGAGGATCGCGCTCGCCGGTACGCCGGAGAGGTAGGCGCCCGGGTCCCAGTTGTAGGCGGTCTGCACCTCGATCAGGCCGGCCCACGTCTGCCCGAGCGGGGTCGCGTTGGTGTACTTCATGTCGAGGTAGGCCTTGTTCGCCGGCGACAGCAGGATCTTGTCGCCCTTGCTCACCGCCGAGCTCAGGTCCGCGTCCGAGGTGGACGTTCCCCAGAACTGCGCGACCCGGTTCGTGGTGTGGTTGGCCTGCCCGATCTGGTGCCAGCCCATGACGGTCTTGCCGGCGGCGCCGGCGAACGGCTGGATGCGGTTCATGAAGGTGGCGTAGTCGGCCGGCGGCGTGCTGGACGCCTCGTCGCCGCCGATGTGCAGATACGGCCCGGGGGTGAGCGCGGCGAGCTCGTTGAGCACCTGCTGCACGAACGTGTACGTGATCTCCTTGCCGACGCACAGCGAGCTGAAGCCGACGCTCGTGCCGGTGTACAGCGGCGGGGCCGTGTTGTTGCAGTTGAGCTGCGCGTAGGAGGCGAGCGCGGCGTTGGTGTGGCCGGGCATGTCGATCTCGGGCACGACGGTGATCTGCCGCGACGCCGCGTAGGAGACCAGGTCGGAGTACTGGGCCTTGGTGTAGAAGCCGCCGGCGCCGCCGCCCACCTGGGTGCTGCCGCCCACGGTCGTCAGCTGCGGCCAGGCGTCGATCACGATGCGCCAGCCCTGGTCGTCGGAGAGGTGCAGGTGCAAGGTATTGATCTTGTACTGGGCGATCTCGTCGATGTACCGCTTCACCACGTCGGGGGTGAAGAAGTGCCGTGACACGTCGAGCATCGCGCCGCGGTACCCGTAACGGGGGTAGTCGACGATCCGGCCGCCGGTCACCGCCCACGGTCCACTCTGGACGGTCTTCGCCTCGACGGTGGCGGGCAGCAGCTGCCGCAGCGTCTGCACCCCGTGGAACAGCCCGGCCGCGGTCTGCGCGCGGAGCGTGACGGCGGCGGCGGTCACGTCGAGCTGGTAGCCTTCCGCGCCCACGCTCGGGTCGGCGCCGGACAGCAGCAGCGCGATGCCGCTGGCCGGCGTGCCGGTGGTGGTGGAGACCGGCAGCGCGTAGCCGGTCGACGGGCGGAGGATGCCGGCGAGGTAGTTGCCGACGTCGGTGGCGCCGGCCGCGGTCTGGATCGCGGCGTTCGACGGCAGCGTGTAGGTCACGCCGGCCGCGGGCTGCGCCGACACCGGTGCCGGCACGACGTCGGAGAGGCTCACCGCGGCGCCGGCCGGGGAGGCCGTCAGCAGCGCGGTGACGCCGGCGGCGACGGTCGCGACGGCTGCGACAGAGGCGAGCAGGCTGCGCGGGGTGCGGTACACGGCGTCCTCCAGCGAAACTGTTAAGTTCCCTGCTAGTTTGACGGCACGCTATGTCCCGACTAGGGCAGTGTCAAGACTCCGTTAACTGTTGACAAACCTTACTGATTGACGTTCCCTGATGGAAAGGTCGGCGCCGGTGGGCGGACCGGTCGTCAACAGCTGGCTTTCGCCTGCCGAAGGAGCGAGATGACCCTCCGAAGAAGACTGGCGGTTCTGGCCGCCGCACTCCTCACCGCCCCACTGTTCACCGTGATCGTCACGGCCTCACCGGCCAGCGCTCACGGCTGGATCACGAGCCCGCCGAGCCGCCAGGACCAGTGCGCCACCGGCGTGGTCGCCAACTGCGGGTCCATCCAGTACGAGCCGCAGAGCGTCGAGGCGCCCAAGGGCTCCAAGAACTGCAGCGGCGGCAGCAGCTACACGGTGCTGGACCAGGACAACAAGGGCTGGCGCGTCACGAACATCAGCAGCTCGACGACGTTCTCGTGGCGCAACACCGCGATGCACCGCACGCTCAACTGGCAGTACTACGTCGACGGCAACCTGCACCAGACGTTCACCAACGGCAACACGCAGCCGCCGCAGGTGGTCAACCACAACGTCACCAACCTGCCCAGCGGCCGGCACAAGGTCCTCGCCGTCTGGAACATCTACGACACCCCGATGGCGTTCTACGCGTGCGTGGACGTCAACGTGGGCGGCGGTGGCGGCGGCAACCCCACCACCCCGCCGCCGACCGGTGGTTGCGGCGCGGCGTGGACCGCCTCGGCCGTCTACACCGGGGGTATGACGGTCTCGCACAAGAGCCGCAAGTACACCGCGCGGTACTGGACCCAGGGCGAGGAGCCGGGCACCACCGGGGAGTGGGGCGCCTGGCAGGACAACGGCCCCTGCTGATCCGGCAGATCTGATCAGGAACACGGTCGTGGGGGGGGGGGGGGGCGAGGGGGGGGGACGGGGGGGGAGGAGAGGAGGGGGGGGGGGGATGGGTAGATGCGACACGGATAGTGCGTGCAGCGGGGGCGCAAGACAACGGCGGA